>NZ_CAJHAT010000013.1:0-732 GCF_904846465.1 Psychrobacter pulmonis | reverse complement strand
TAGGGTATAGGGTATTTCTCTTTGCTAGTCAGTCTAAGTTAAGAACTTATCCTATCTAGCGAGCCGACTATCATATCATAATGATTTGGTTTGTCAAGCTTTTTTATAATTTGTTTCAATGGGTTAGCCAGGTTTGTTATATGTAAATCCACATATAAGTTACTCCGGTTCTCCCTAATGAGGTGCGTATTATAGACGCTTATTTTAATTAGTCAAGAAGTTATTTTTATTTAGTTTGAAATTTTTATCCGCCTACTTAATAGTAGTTTGATATGTTCTTTCTCGCTAATGGGTGTTTATTCAGTATCAAAGCACTTCCTAAACGCCCTTCCCTTTCGACTGGGTGGCATTATACGCGCTTTTAGTAGAGGGTCAAGCTAATATTAATCTTTATTTCATATATATTACAACTTATTGAAATGCATCACTTTAAATAAGTTGAATAGAGCATTAGTTTTTTAGAAAAACGCTATCAAGCTATTAGTTCATTAGTATATAAGATTCTTAAGCCGGATATACATACACGAATAATAGCTAATATTGAGCCTTATGAAAGAAAAAACGTCCAGTCATTGGATTAATAATTATTTAGCTTAAAGCAGCCAAAAGAAAACCCCCTTACGCATTCACGTAAGGGGGTAATCGGAATAGAGAGCTGACGATGACCTACTCTCACATGGCCGGGGCCACACTACCATTGGCGCGATGATGTTTCACTTCTGAGTTCGGGAA
>NZ_CAJHAT010000012.1:0-807 GCF_904846465.1 Psychrobacter pulmonis | reverse complement strand
GTGGTCTTGCTGCCGCCTTAGCAAGAGCGGAAGCGGCAGAAGCCGCCGAAGCGGCTGCTCTAGCAGCGGCTGCCACCGCAGAGACCGCACGCCTTGCTGCTGAACAAGCCCAAGCTGCTGCAGAAGACGCTGCCCTAAAAGCCAAAGCGGCGGCCGACAAAGCCGTTGGTGACGCTAAAGCGGAAGCCGACAAGAAAGTAACAGAAGCCAATCAACAAGTGGCTGATGCTAAAGCGCAGGCGGCTAAAGCAGAAGCCGACGCGGCCACCGCTAAAGCGGCAGAAGATAAAGCCAAAGCAGAAGCCATAAAAGCCAAAGCGGATGCAGAAGCCGCCATTGCAGCTGCCAATGCTAAAGCTGACACTGCCAATCAACAGGCAATAGATGCCAAAGCCCAGGCCGAGCTTGAGAAACAAAAAGCGGCCACTGCCCAAGCAGAAGCAGACAAAGCCAAAGATGAATTACTCACCGCACAAGATAAGTTAGCTGCCGCCGAAAAAGCATTGGCAGACGCTCTAGCATCAGGCAATGGCAACACAGACGCCCTACAGGCAGAAGTGGATCGTCGCAAAGCAGCCCTTGATGCAGCGAACGCTAAAACCACAGAAGCACAGCAAGCACAAGCCGCAGCGCAAGCCGCAGCCGACGCTCAAGTCGCTGCTGCCCAAGCTGCCCAACAAGCCGCCGAAGCTGCCTTAGCTGCCTCTCAAATCAAAAACGCACCTGAAGCCGCTAAGTCTGGCGTTCAGACACTCAATGTTAATGTGGTTCCCTTAAACAAAGTCTATAACGCCACCACCCGTGACT
>NZ_CAJHAT010000011.1:0-4652 GCF_904846465.1 Psychrobacter pulmonis | reverse complement strand
CAGGCGAAACAAGAAGCGGAGAAGGTGGCACAGGCGAAACAGGAAGCGGAGAAGGTGGCACAGGCGAAACAGGAAGCGGAGAAGGTGGCACGGGCGAAACAGGAAGCGATGGAGAAGGCAGCAGAACGTCAGCGCATAGAGAAAAGGAAGCCTTCTGACATGCTAAACAAGCTTGGGGCAAGAGTTCAGATAGTTGACGCAGATAGATACGGCAATATTACAACAACCTATAAAGATACAACCGCGATTATTTCCGCCAACTTACATAAACTTATAAAAAACGGCATAGCCAAAAACAAAGAAATAGTGATAACGAATACAGATTATCGCGGTGAGCAAGTAAATCCAGAATACGCGCAAAACAATACGGCTAAAGCATTTGAGCGTTTCATGCTACAGAAAAATGTCTTAAACGACCCTCGTATCTTGATTGACTTCGGTCTTGGAAAAGAATCACTTGGCATTCGGGATTTTGCAGAAAAATACAACATAAAATGCGATTTTCACGACTTAGAGAAACTGGATTCTCTTAATCCTGTCGCTGAGCCACAGCTAACAGTGGAGAAACCCACACAACCAAAAGCAGAGCAAAAACCGCAAGTTGATTCATCTTATGATAATAGTCCGAATTATCCCTAAAGTGAGAAGTATTTGCTGTACGCCTTGGAGCGTAAGGGATTGAGATTGACGATATTGTCAATAAAGCGTAAACTCAACCCCTAGAAAGGTTTAAGCCCCGACGTTGGAAGCGTCAGGGCTTAAGTAAATCATTAATCTGTGGTGGCAGATAAAGACTACTTGTGGTGAGTGTCATTATAACTAAGCTACCGCGCTAAAACAAGCGTGGACACATGTATAACATACAGAAAGTAGACCTTCAGAACTGGCAAGATAGCCCTATCCTAAGTCAATATTTCAATGATCTGCCCGACAAACCTTACTGTTCGTACATCAAAAATTTCTGCGAAATTCGCGCGAAAAAATGCGCGATAGAGCGTGTCTATATACAGCCAAATCCGCCTGTCCGTGTCAACTATATCGTCATTGATATTGACCACGCCAACGGCATACACGCAGCGTTATATGACGCTGATTTACCGCCTCCTCATCTGATAATACAGAACCCTGAGAACTCCCACGTTCACCTAGTATATAAGCTTAAATACCCCGTTTATATGTGGGGCAAAGCTAAGGCGAAACACATACGCTATCTAGCGCGTGTTGAATATGGAATGGTACGTAAATTGGGCGCTGACGCCAGTTATGGCGGTAATCTGATGAAAAACCCGCTTAGTGATACATGGAAGACATACACAACGACTGCACCTCTTGAGGGCTACACACTTAAATACCTCGCTCAATTCGTCAATCTTGACGTTGTTCCCTCTGATGACGAAGCCGCTAACGACCAAGGGTTCGGGCGTAACTGCTCATTGTTCGACATGGTAAGACCCTATGGCTACAACGAAAGCACGGCAAGCTACGACGCGCTTGTACAGCTACTTAAGCCCATAGCCGAAAACTATAACAATCAGTTTGACGTACCGCTATTTGAAAATGAAGTCATGCACATTGTCCGCAGCATTGCGCGTTATTGTAGCAAAACAGACTTCACAGTAAGCAATAAGCGCTTCTCAGAGACCCAGAGCATTAGATCAAAAATGAGGTGGGGCGATAGCACTGATACCCAAAAACAGGCGCTACAGATGTATGCTGATGGCATTAAAAAGACGGACATTGCAAAGCAATTAGGGGTAACAACTAAAACCCTTACACGGTGGGGCTTGCGTAAGAAAAAATAAAAAAAAGGGACATCCCATAATCAGTTATTAGCCCGTAGGGGGGATTTTGGCTATTTCGCGGTCTTTAGCGTTAAGCTAATCTTAATAATAAAAATATTCAAATCCCTTATTATAATTCCACACAGAGTCGAGATTCTGATCTGTCTGTCAAAGTGCTTAGGCTATAGCTCAAACAGATTCTTACTACAGCGTATTAACTTTGCTCTCCTCTATCTCCGCTATTCAAACATATACCAAATGTCCGTCCGTATGCTTCAAATATGGCTTCTAAGGCGCTTTGTTTGCTATTTGAGCTACCCTAGTAGCTTAGCTATCTGAACAGGGCTGTTAGAGCGCATTACAGAGCGTTGTACTTTTTAGCTTTTCGAAAACATTTGGTCTTTGATTAATTAGCACCGTCTAATTTAAAAAACCTTTAAAATCAATATTTTAAGCTATATTATTAATCATTTTCGCAAAAAATTAACCTAAAATACGAGATTTTGAGCATATATATACTCATAAATATACAAAATGAGTACGAATAAACTCAATGTTATACAAATGAGTATAAATGAACTCTGTGTATAAATATACTCAAATTAATAATGAGCATAAAAATACTCAAAAATTAAATGAGTTTAAAAATACTCAAAAGTCAAAAATGAGTGTAAATAGACTCAAAAAAACACAAATAAACGTAAAAAGCTATTGAGTATAAATGTACTCTATGCTACTATAATGAGTATAAACAAGCTCAAAAAATATTTAGGCTATACAAATAAAGGGGTTAAGGCTATGAAAACAAAATATGATCGTAACATCAAAGTTACTATGAATGAGATACACCAAGGGGAGCAGCGGAGAAGTAGCACAACATTAAGCTATATCATATGTAATTACTATTTCGGTGACATTTTGTACCCTGAAATAGCGCTTAAAGCTAAGACAGATAAGCGCTACAAAGACCCTGATGCGCGATACAGAAAGTGGCTGGAGGGAAAGGTAGTAGACTGGGCTAAAACACAACCACAAGCGCGTAGTGATGTTTTAGAGAGGACACTGCTAGAACTTATATACAATCACGGTTACAGGCTCGGACTGGAAAAAAATAAGGACAATAATGGCTTAGACGTTTAGCAGTTAATGATTAGCGTTGTTAGAGTGCATCAGATCGTCTTTAACAACGTCTTGATCTGACTTTGATACATACCCCTCATTGAATAGCTTTTGCATCAACTGGGCTATCTGTGGGCTGTCTTTACTGGCTGTTTTAAGTGCAGCACCCCATATCACTTTTTTTCGTGTTTCTAGCTTTCTAGCTGCTGTTTTTTCAGCGTTCATAATTCGCTGGGTAGCAGCACGAGCCTTCACTAATTCATCTGCTTTTTTCTCAGCTCTTAACAATACAGAGAGCTTTTTATCATCATCATCTGAGCGCTCTGATTTGCTCCCCAGTGCGACAATTAGTTTTTGAGTGTCATTAGGTGATTTATAAGCTCTAAAACGTGTCACAAGCGAATTAAGGTATTCTGTATCGATGTTAGCCATTATTTACTAATCCTTATGTTTTTTAATTCTTCTCGATCCTAACATGCTATGATAATATCTGCATAGCGATATGTTTTTTCTTTGTCTGAGCAAGACAAAGCACGGTTAGACGTTTCTATTTTTTTCCGCTATCGCTACAAAAAATAGAAACCCGTGCCAAAGGGGAAAAGACCCCTTTGAAAACCCCAAAAGATTAAAAACACACAAGAGCAAAAAAAATGGCAATAGGTCGATTGAGTGTATGCACAGGAGCAAAAGGAAAAGCGTCAGCACACGCTCAATATATTGCGCGTGAGGGAAAATACGAGAAAGACCCAAAGATCGAAAAACTAGAGCATACAGAAGTTGGAAACATGCCGAAGTGGGCTGAGTCTGATCCCAACTTCTTCTGGAAAATGTCGGACGAACACGAACGAAAAAACGGCTCAACGTATCGAGAACACGTTATCACGTTGCCGCGTGAACTTAATGAGGCACAACGATTGGCACTTATTCACGATTGGATCAAGCAAGAGATCGGCGATAAATTCGCCTATCAATTCGCGATCCACAACCCAAAAGCAATGGACGGATTAGAGCAGCCACACTGTCATCTGATGTTCTCAGAGCGTACCATAGACGGCATCGAGCGCGATCCTGATCAATATTTCAGACGGTATAATGCAAAAAACCCCGAACGTGGCGGTGCAAAAAAAGCAAACACAGGCATAGCACCAGCTGACAGAAAAGCCGAGTTGTCTGAGCAGCGTGACCGCTGGGAAAGAATGTGCAATTCCCATCTTGAGTTAGCCAATAGAAAAGCAAGAATTAGCATGAAGTCGCTTAAGGATCGAGGATATAAGCGCCAGCCTGTAAATTTAACAATGGCACAAATTCAGACGCCTAAGATTAGAGCTGTATATTTGGACAGCCTTGAGGCCAAAAGAATGTATATAGCAGCACTAAAAGACCGCAAAAAAATAGATATACCTACAGAATTAGAAATGCAAGAAAGACAAAAACGCTTAGCCGACATAATGAAACTGAGAGAAGCCGCACAACAGAAGACAGCGCAAGAAGCGGAGAAGGTGGCACAGGCGAAACAAGAAGCGGAGAAGGTGGCACAGGCGAAACAAGAAGCGGAGAAGGTGGCGCAGGCGAAACAAGAAGCGGAGAAGGTGGCGCAGGCGAAACAAGAAGCGGAGAAGGTGGCGCAGGCGAAACAAGAAGCGGAGAAGGTGGCACAGGCGAAACAGGAAGCGGAGAAGGTGGCACAGGCGAAACAGGAAGCGGAGAAGGTGGCACGGGCGAAACAGGAAGCGATGGAGAAGGCAGCAGAAC
>NZ_CAJHAT010000010.1:0-5497 GCF_904846465.1 Psychrobacter pulmonis | reverse complement strand
GGAATAGAGAGCTGACGATGACCTACTCTCACATGGCCGGGGCCACACTACCATTGGCGCGATGATGTTTCACTTCTGAGTTCGGGAAGGGATCAGGTGGTGCCATCATGCTATTGTCGTCAGCAAAGGGGGTTAGATATGAGTCTGTGTGTTTTAATGACTAGTGTCATCTTAATCCAACTGAATCAAGGATTAAGGTGATATCGAAATAATTAGACTTGATACAAACCACTTGGGTGTTGTATGGTCAAGCCAAACGAGCAATTAGTACAGGTTAGCTACACACATCGCTGTGCTTCCACACCCTGCCTATCAACGTCCTAGTCTTGAACGGCTCTTTAGGGAAATCTAATCTTGAGGTGGGCTTCCCGCTTAGATGCTTTCAGCGGTTATCCCATCCGAACGTAGCTACCGGGCAATGCCATTGGCATGACAACCCGAACACCAGTGGTTCGTCCACTCTGGTCCTCTCGTACTAGGAGCAGATCCTCTCAAATTTCCAACGCCCACGGTAGATAGGGACCGAACTGTCTCACGACGTTCTAAACCCAGCTCGCGTACCTCTTTAAATGGCGAACAGCCATACCCTTAGGACCTGCTTCAGCCCTAGGATGAGATGAGCCGACATCGAGGTGCCAAACACCGCCGTCGATATGAACTCTTGGGCGGTATCAGCCTGTTATCCCCAGAGTACCTTTTATCCGTTGAGCGATGGCCCTTCCATACAGAACCACCGGATCACTAAGACCTACTTTCGTACCTGCTCGACTTGTGGGTCTCGCAGTTAAGCGCGCTTTTGCCTTTATACTCTATGAACGATTTCCGACCGTTCTGAGCGCACCTTCGTACTCCTCCGTTACTCTTTAGGAGGAGACCGCCCCAGTCAAACTACCCACCATACATTGTCCTCGGTATTGTTATACCTGAGTTAGAACCCCGACATGACCAGGGTGGTATTTCAAGGATGGCTCCACCAAGACTAGCGTCTCGGCTTCAAAGCCTCCCACCTATCCTGCACAAGTCAGGTCAAAGTTCAATGTAAAGCTGTAGTAAAGGTTCACGGGGTCTTTCCGTCTAGCCGCGGGTACACAGCATCTTCACTGCGATTTCGATTTCACTGAGTCTCTGCTGGAGACAGCGCTGCCATCATTATGTCATTCGTGCAGGTCGGAACTTACCCGACAAGGAATTTCGCTACCTTAGGACCGTTATAGTTACGGCCGCCGTTTACTGGGGCTTCGATCAAGAGCTTCGCATACGCTAACCCCATCAATTAACCTTCCAGCACCGGGCAGACATCACACCCTATACGTCCACTTTCGTGTTTGCAGAGTGCTGTGTTTTTAATAAACAGTTGCAGCAGCCTGGTATCTGCGACTGCCAACAGCTCAAGGAGCAAGTCCTATCACCATCGGCAGCGTACCTTCTCCCGAAGTTACGGTACCATTTTGCCTAGTTCCTTCAGCAGAGTTCTCTCAAGCGCCTTGGTATTCTCTACCTGATCACCTGTGTCGGTTTAGGGTACGATTCGTTTATAACTATTGCTTAGAAGCTTTTCCTGGAAGCATGGTATTTGCCACTTCGCGGTACAAGTACCGCTTGCTATCAGATCTCAGCCATATTACAGTCCGGATTTGCCTAAACTGTAAGCCTACATCCTTTCACCTGGACAACCAACGCCAGGCTGACATAACCTACTCCGTCCCTCCATCGCATTATAAACAAGTATCGGAATATTAACCGATTTCCCATCGACTACGCCTTTCGGCCTCGCCTTAGGGGTCGACTCACCCAGCCCCGATTAACGTTGGACTGGAACCCTTGATCTTCCGGCGTGCGAGCTTTTCACTCGCATTATCGTTACTCACGTCAGCATTCGCTCTTGTGATACCTCCAGCATGCTTTACAACACACCTTCACAGGCTTACACAACGCTCCCCTACCACTTGAAAACAAATTCAAATCCGCAGCTTCGGCTCCTAGTTTGAGCCCCGTTACATCTTCCGCGCGGGCCGACTCGACTAGTGAGCTATTACGCTTTCTTTAAAGGATGGCTGCTTCTAAGCCAACCTCCTAGCTGTCTATGCCTTCCCACCTCGTTTCCCACTTAACTAGGAATTTGGGGCCTTAGCTGGCGGTCTGGGTTGTTTCCCTCTCCACAATGGACGTTAGCACCCACTGTGTGTCTCCCGGATATCACTCATCGGTATTCGGAGTTTGCATCGGTTTGGTAAGTCGGTATGACCCCCTAGCCGAAACAGTGCTCTACCCCCAATGGTGTTCGTCCGAGGCGCTACCTAAATAGCTTTCGGGGAGAACCAGCTATCACCGAGTTTGATTAGCCTTTCACCCCTATCCACAAGTCATCCCCTGGCTTTTCAACGACAGTGGGTTCGGTCCTCCGGTGCCTGTTACGGCACTTTCAACCTGCTCATGGATAGATCACTCGGTTTCGGGTCTATACCCTGCAACTAATCGCCCTATTAAGACTCGGTTTCCCTACGGCTCCCCTAAACGGTTAACCTTGCTACAGAATATAAGTCGCTGACCCATTATACAAAAGGTACGCGGTCACCCTAATAAATTAAGGCTCCCACTGCTTGTACGCACACGGTTTCAGGTTCTATTTCACTCCCCTCACAGGGGTTCTTTTCGCCTTTCCCTCACGGTACTGGTTCACTATCGGTCAGTCAGGAGTATTTAGCCTTGGAGGATGGTCCCCCCATCTTCAAACAGGATTTCTCGTGCCCCGCTCTACTTAATATGTTAACTCTAATGTTTCGAATACAGGACTATCACCTACTACGGTCAGCTTTCCCACGCTGTTCTTCTACATTAGAATTAATCGGCTTCTCCCCGTTCGCTCGCCGCTACTAGGGGAATCTCAATTGATGTCTATTCCTAAGGGTACTGAGATGTTTCACTTCCCCTCGTTCGCCTCTTATATAAATATAAGATACCTAGCTTATGCTAGGTGGGTTTCCCCATTCAGAAATCTCCGGATCACAGGATATTGCCGCCTCCCCGAAGCTTATCGCAGGCTGTCACGTCTTTCATCGCCTCTGACTGCCAAGGCATCCACCATGTGCGCTTCATTACTTGACCATACAACCCCAAGTAGTCTTTCGACTTCAAAGTGTCATACAATCTAATTATGATAACGATATCACCTATGTTTACGCTTGATTCAGTTCTCTTTACTTTTTTAAGAAATCCTCTTTGGGATAACAAACAATGTCGTTAAAAGAGGATTTCTTAAGGTTAGAGTGTCGCGTGAACACGCCACTCTAACCCAGACTCATATCTATGTTTTTAAATAGTTCTTACTCTCTCGTCGAGTAGTAAGTTTCCGTATAAAACAGAAAGAAGTAATCAGATAATATATTGCTATATTGGAATCACTTGTTTCTGTTTGATACCTATTCTTTTATTAGCATCTTAAGCTTACTGCGTTTATAGTGGTGGAGCCAAACGGAGTCGAACCGTTGACCTCCTGCGTGCAAGGCAGGCGCTCTACCAACTGAGCTATGGCCCCATATATAAATGGTGGGTCTAAGTGGACTTGAACCACTGACCCCCGCGTTATCAACACGGTGCTCTAACCAGCTGAGCTACAGACCCAAATTACGCTTGTATAAACGTAAGCTTAAACTAAAGAACAACTTGTTGTGAATTCTTGCTGACCGAATGCTGTCTATAAGGAGGTGATCCAGCCGCAGGTTCCCCTACGGCTACCTTGTTACGACTTCACCCCAGTCATCAACCACACCGTGGTGATCGCCTTCCTAAAAGGTTAGGCTAACCACTTCTGGTGCAATCAACTCCCATGGTGTGACGGGCGGTGTGTACAAGGCCCGGGAACGTATTCACCGCGGCATTCTGATCCGCGATTACTAGCGATTCCTACTTCATGGAGTCGAGTTGCAGACTCCAATCTGGACTACGATAGGCTTTTTGAGATTCGCATCACATCGCTGTGTAGCTGCCCTCTGTACCTACCATTGTAGCACGTGTGTAGCCCTGGTCGTAAGGGCCATGATGACTTGACGTCGTCCCCGCCTTCCTCCAGTTTGTCACTGGCAGTATCCTTAGAGTTCCCGGCCAAACCGCTGGTAACTAAGGACAAGGGTTGCGCTCGTTGCGGGACTTAACCCAACATCTCACGACACGAGCTGACGACAGCCATGCAGCACCTGTATTCTAATTCCCGAAGGCACTCCCGCATCTCTGCAGGATTCTAGATATGTCAAGACCAGGTAAGGTTCTTCGCGTTGCATCGAATTAAACCACATGCTCCACCGCTTGTGCGGGCCCCCGTCAATTCATTTGAGTTTTAACCTTGCGGCCGTACTCCCCAGGCGGTCTACTTATTGCGTTAGCTGCGTCACTAAGTCCTCAAGGGACCCAACGACTAGTAGACATCG
Source organism: Psychrobacter pulmonis (assembly GCF_904846465.1). Classification (NCBI taxonomy): domain Bacteria; kingdom Pseudomonadati; phylum Pseudomonadota; class Gammaproteobacteria; order Moraxellales; family Moraxellaceae; genus Psychrobacter; species Psychrobacter pulmonis. Next base: position 1,073 of record NZ_CAJHAT010000010.1, on the reverse strand, counting down.
TTTACGGCGTGGACTACCAGGGTATCTAATCCTGTTTGCTACCCACGCTTTCGAACCTCAGTGTCAGTATGATGCCAGAAGGCTGCCTTCGCCATCGGTATTCCTCCAGATCTCTACGCATTTCACCGCTACACCTGGAATTCTACCTTCCTCTCACCTACTCTAGCCTAACAGTATCAGATGCCGTTCCCAGGTTAAGCCCGGGGCTTTCACATCTGACTTATCAAGCCACCTACGCTCGCTTTACGCCCAGTAATTCCGATTAACGCTTGCACCCTCTGTATTACCGCGGCTGCTGGCACAGAGTTAGCCGGTGCTTATTCTGCAGCTAATGTCATCGTCCATGGGTATTAACCATGGAGTCTTCTTCACTGCTTAAAGTGCTTTACAACCAAAAGGCCTTCTTCACACACGCGGCATGGCTGGATCAGGGTTGCCCCCATTGTCCAATATTCCCCACTGCTGCCTCCCGTAGGAGTCCGGGCCGTGTCTCAGTCCCGGTGTGGCTGATCATCCTCTCAGACCAGCTACAGATCGTCGCCATGGTAGGCCTTTACCCCACCATCTAGCTAATCCGACTTAGGCTCATCTAATAGCGAGAGCAACAAGTTGCCCCCTTTCTCCCGTAGGTCGTATGCGGTATTAATTCGAGTTTCCCCGAGCTATCCCCCACTACTAGGTAGATTCCTAAGTATTACTCACCCGTCCGCCGCTCGTCAGCGAGAAGCAAGCTTCTCCTGTTACCGCTCGACTTGCATGTGTTAAGCCTGCCGCCAGCGTTCAATCTGAGCCATGATCAAACTCTTCAGTTTAATCTTGCATGAAGTCCTTTAAAGAGACTTCGAAACTTGGCTCATTTAATCTGGCAATTACGCTCTCGTATGTTTCATATAATGAATTAACTTTGAGTTTTCTTGCTGTCTTAAATGATAATTTTTATAGTTAGAAGGAACTCCGAAAAGAAGTTTCAACCAACTTTATTTTTTAGCATTCTGAATCAGCAAAAATCCACACAAGTTGTTCTTTAGTTATGCTTTTAAATAGTGTCAAGCTACTGTCGTCCAGTAGTTGAT
>NZ_CAJHAT010000009.1:0-44656 GCF_904846465.1 Psychrobacter pulmonis | reverse complement strand
AACCAATATTTTTTAGTGAAGTATTGTTCTATAATTAAAGAAAATTATATTTATAAAAAGGCATTTAAAACCTAACGCTTTAATCTTGCCATGACTATATTTGAGGTAAGATGATGCCCCCTACTAAGTCATTTTTAATGTGATGAAAAAGTCGGTTTATCAAAAGATAAATGCAAAACTAAGGACAGATTATGATAACGGAAGAGCACGTTTTGGCTTGTATTGATGGTTCAGCGGTGACTGGCTCAGTCTGTGATTATGCCGCGTGGTACGCAAGCAAACTGGACATCTCAGTAGCTTTATTGCACGTGAGCGACGTAGCAGCTTCGGTCAGACGCGATTTATCAGGTGCTATTGGCATTAATAGTCGCCAGTTTTTGCTCGATGAGTTATCGGAACTCGATGAGCAAAGGGCGCAAGTGGTCAACAATTACAGCAATGCCTTGGTACAAGATGCAAAAAGTCATATTCAAAATGGCTTTCAAGACATGAAGGTTTGCATTTATCAACGCCGCGGTAAACTGCTGCCAGCGATTGAGCATTTTCAGGAAAAAAATCGCGCCATAGTCATGGGACGGCGCGGTGAGGACCATAAAAACAGCCGTATCAATATCGGCAGCCAAATCGAAACGGTGGCCCGCGCCTCGAACATACCGGTGTTGATTTGTTCAGAGAAATTTAAAGAGCCGCAGTCATATATGGTGGCATTTGATGGCAGTAAAACGGCGATAAATGCCATACACGTGCTTGCAAAGAGCAACCTGTTAAAAGGCTTACAAGGTCATATCGTCATGGTCGGCCATCATAACGAAGCCTCTAAAAAAAGCCTTGATAACGCGGCTGCACACTTACAGGCAGCTGGTTTTAGCGTCGATACCCATCAGCTCTTAGAACTTGATGCCGTTGAAGGCTTACTCAGCTTTCAATTTAAAAATAACATCGATATCATCGTCATTGGTGCTTATGGGCGCTCTAAGCTTCAGCATTTATTTTTGGGCAGTACCACGACAGAAATCATTGCCAGCACCTTATCGCCTGTTATTTTGGTACGCTAAACAGTTGAAGTCATAGATTTTAATATCACTAATTTTACTTTTATTAACTTCATTAAATGCTCGTCTGTTTCAATCAAATTTCATTCATAAAAAAAGCAAGACATCTCGTGCCTTGCTTTTTTACTTTAATCATTCAATGACTATGTAGCTTTATTTAGATTAATTTGGCCGGATTATCTGGCCAGCTAATCAAAGTGGAAACCTGCACCGATTGCACCCCCTACGTTACCTTGGGTATCCGCTGTGCCGTTTAACTTCATGACCCAGCGTCCATCGTTAGACATTTTAGAGAAGCCAATCGCGACGGCACTTTCACCGTTGAATGTCGCGATACCGCCACCTATCATAGGTTTACCGATGATATATGCTTGTGGCAATGAAGACATGGCCATCGCTGCCGAGATACCGGCGTTGGCGTCATCTTCGACTTCGCCAATTTTATAGCCAAGCTCATTAATGCTGCCGCCTAAACCTCTAGTAACGGCCTCTAACTGCCCGTAGTTCACAGCGTCTCTAGGCGCCATGCCATCCGCCACATTTGTCACCTTGGTACCAGCGGCATTGATACCAGCGGCAGTCATGCTAGGTGCAGTCTCGGTATTACCTGCATAGATACCAGCGGCGGTCATACTTGGGCCATTTTTAATAGTCACACCACTGTTATTAACCGTCGTATTGCCGGTCGTGACGCTTTCTACATTAATATTACCGTTCAAATCAAACTTGATGCTACTGCCTTCGGCGGTGGTCTTGATGTTATTACCGCCTTTGAAGCTCATAACACTACCATCACCGATCGGTTTATTGATGACAGCACCGCTATCGGCTCCAAAGTTAAGACCAGCATCAATTTTGTCCGTGTTGGCTTTGATGTTGGTGGTATTGGTGCTGATATTCGCAGTATTCGTTGCGATATTGGCCGTGTTTTTGGTGATGTTGCTGGTATTGGTTGTAATATTGGTCGTATTGGTTTGAATACTTTCAGTCATTACCGCCTCGCCACGCTTGATAGAAGCAATCGCACCATCAATACTAGCTTGGCCAGTACCTCCAATATTGCTATTGGTAAAGGTGCCAGTTACAGGATCATAGGTCGTGTTGCCACCTATGATACTACTAATACCTGCACCTTGAGCATAGAGCTGACCGCCGTTGATAGCGTCCTTGCTATTTGCCGCAACTTCACCATTCACAACGTTTGTAACCTTAGTATCAGCAGCGTTAATGCCAGCTTTTGTGACACTAGGCCCCCCTACGATAGTGAGGCCTTGGTTATTTATAGTGGTATCGCCTGTTTGTACACTATCTATCGCAATATCTCTATTCAAATCAAAGGTCATATCATTTGGGTCAACAGCTCGGGATACTCGACCAACACTGCTAGCAGCGGCCGTTCTAGAGATCTTGATATTACCATCTCTACTATTTAGATCAAAGGCACTTCCTTGCTTCACCATAGTAGCTTCATCATCTTGTGCACTTAAAGCCCAACCTTTATCTAACGCAAAGGTTGCAGCACTTAACTGTCCAACAGTTGCAGCGTCAGTAGGAGCAAGACCAGCAGCGACGTTTGTGATTCTATTAAAGCCGTTGTTCAAACCACCAGCGCCTAGAATAACAGTTCTACCGGGCTCATTACCTACAAAGGTGAAGCCGGTGTTATTCATGATACTATTGCCCATTTGCATCCGGCCGTCGTCGCCTAAGTTCAACTGATTATTGAGCTTAACTTGGACGCCAGTTGCCGATGCAGTGGTAGTGATATTACTATCACCTGTCACATTGATGGTGCTTCCTAAAGCAAACTGTTGATCATTGGCGCTATTGCCATCACCAATCTTAATGCCGAGGGCGATGGCATCTTTGTTGGTTTTAATACCAGCTGCATTGGTTGAGACATTGGTATTGGTCAACGAGAGCTGATCAAAGTTTACAGCATCTTTACCTGTGGTTCCTTGTGCCACGTTAGTAATTTTATTATTGCCGTTATTTAAGCCATTGTTGGTCAGCGCTACTTGGTCATTATCACCACGATATAGGGTAATACCAGCATTATTGACTTGTGTATTTCCAGTAGTCAGGCTACCTGTATTACCAAGATTAATATCCTTGGCCAATCTGACGGTTAAAGTATCTTTCCCATTGGCCGTGACACTAATGTTTTTCGTTGCTGGATCAGCATTGATAGTATCGCCGCCTTTGACAGTGAGAGTCTCACCAAGTTTACGGTTAACAGGGTCACCACTATCACCACCGAAACTTAAGCCTTTATCAATGGTAGTATTGGCTAGATTTAACTGTTTAACGTTAACCGCATCTGTATCTTGCGTACCGGCTAGGACATTCGTAATCTTATTACCGCCATTGTTTAGGCCAGCGCTACTGAGTACGACTGTTCGAGCTACAGTTGGGGCGACTATGGTCATACCGTCTTTGCTGACTGTGGTATTACCCATTTTCACGCTGCCAGTCTTACCAAGATCAAGGTTGTTATTTAAATCAACCGCAACCTTACCATCGATAACTTTGGTTGTGATGTTATTGTTAGCGCCAACCACTTCAACCTGATCACCAAGTTGTTTGACTACCATCTGACCGTCAGCAGCTTTTAAGCCAAAGCCTTTATTAACCTTAGTATTGGTTTTAAACAACTGGCTACCATTGACCGCATCACTACTGTTTTCACTGATGTCACCTTCAGCGACATTGGTCAATGTCACAGGTGCAGTTCCACCGCCACCTAGGGTGACACGGGTACGAGCTGAGCTGTCGTATTGTACTGAGTTGTTTGCTTTAACTAAGCTGTCTTTAGTATCTTGGCTTAAATCAACGGTATAGTCAGTGATGTTGTCGCCTACGTCATTACCATTAACTGTTACTGCTGATGAACCTGCCGCTGCTGTTGAGCCTTTGGCATTGACGGTATAGATGTCTTGGCCTTTATCACCGACAGTTTTCTCAACGTCAGCAATGTTTGTACCGGCTTTTACTTCTGTTCTAGATCCGGCTGCAGCACTCTTAACATCACCGATGTTGGCCGCGTTGGTGAGCGTTGTGCCACCACTAAGAACGCCAGTTACTTGTTTGTTGCCATTATGTAGACCGGCGTCCGACAATCTAACCGTATTGCTAGGACTACCAGTACTTAGGAAGGTGAACCCATTTTGGTTGACTAAGGTGTTACCAACTCTTAACCCATTGGTATTTATCACGCTACCACCAATGTTGGCACTATTAAGACCGGTTAAGTCTTTGGCAAGTTTGACGGTTAGAGTGTCACTGCCATCAGCAACCACACCAATGTTATTCCCAGAAGCAAGCTTCGTCGCATTACTCTCACCACCTAAAACATTAAGTGTCTGGCCAAGAGGACGTTTGACAGTTGTACCTGTGTCACCATCGAATTTGAGTCCTAGGTTAACAACACTTGATACGCCGCCTTTTAATTGAGACACGTTCACCGCATCACTGTCGGCACTACCCGCTGCAACATTGATGATCTGACGAGTTCCTTTTTCACCACCAGGACCTACTGACACCGCACCAAGCTCCGCTCTTCCTATAGTGCTATTAATAGCAGTAAGCGCATTTCCTGTGGCGCCGCCTGTATAAGCAGCAATACCACCTCCAGCACCAGCACGATCAGCCACTGACCCAGCTCCTATTGCCACTGAACCTTTTTCTCTTGCTGAAGCGGCCACGCCAAAGGCAGAAGATGCTGTACCAAATGAGCTTGAATGGACGCCAACGGCTGTAGATAGATCACCTCCAGACAACGATTTTGAACCAATCGCAATTGAGGCGGCACCTGCTGATTCAGTGTTTATATCATACTTATTTGTCTCAACAAGGTTCTTATTACCAGAGTAAGCTTTGAAACTGGCATTAACTGTCCCAGCATTGAGGTCACTAAGTATGTCACTATCGATGTTGGTTTGAGAAGCTGCATCTAAGTCATCACCACCAATGGCGATAGATGATGCACCGAGTGATTGAACGTTGGCGCCAATGGCGATAGATTGTTGACCTTTTGCAATAGTGTGCTTACCAGTGCTGCCTACACTACCAATAGCAATGGCTTGTCCACCTTCTGCTTTAGCATTACCCCCCATGGCCATGGCATTTGCACCAGTTGCACCCAAGTTATCAGCATTACCGACCGCGTCGGATTTAACACTGTAGTACTTGGTCTTGTTAGCTGCAACTGCTGTGTTTAAATCTACAATAGACTCATTGGTGGCATGCAACTGGCTACCATTAATCGCATCAGTACTGGCACCGTTAACACGTCCAGCAGCAACGTTGATTATCTGGCGCTCGGCACCAATTGAACCAACACTAACCACGCCTTTCGCAGCAGAGCCTTGACCTGCATAAGTGTAAGTTGTCCCATTAATCATAACCCCAGTTTCAGTCGTAGCAGCACGATCAGTAGATAAGTTACCCAACACAACACTATTATCTTGTGTTGTGCCAACATTATTACCTAGAACAAAACTATTGTTATTAGCAATATTGTTGTTGTTACCAATCGCATAACTACCTATACCACTGACAATATTGGGGTCGCCAAATGCACCTGAGTTGTCGCCAGTTACTTTACTACCTGTGCCCATAGCGATACTATCTTTACCGCTTGCCTCAGCGCCGTCACCGATAGCCACGCTCGACTCACCACCAGCCTTAGCTAGAACGCCGATACCTGTGGCATTTTTGCCAGCAGAAATAGATCCACGTCCAAGCGCCATGCTACTGTGGCCTTGAGCTGAAGAGTTAGTACCTACTGATATGCTGTTTTTACCGATCTGTCCGTTCTGGATATTGCCGGCATTATTACCAATGGCTACTGTCAAATCATTACTGATGCCAGCGCCTGCACCAGAACCTAGAGCAAGGTTATACTCACCTTTAATATTTGAACCAGCACCGTTACCAAATGCTGAGTTGACTTTACCTTCAACGTAGGCTCCAGCGAAGTTACCAATCGCCGTATTTCTGTCGCCCTTAACAATGACACCGGCATTAGCACCCATCGCAACGTTAGCACTACCAATTACATTGTTACCTGAGAATGCACCAACAGATGTATTGGCGTGACCATCAACTTCACGACCTGCACGCTCCCCTAATGCTGAGTTAGAGTTTCCATAGACATCTTTACCAGCAGCTGCACCTATCCCAGTATTTTGTCCAACGATCGTAAAGGGATTATATGCAGGCTTACCATCGAATGTAGTTCGTGGCGTAGAGTCTATATTTGAACCGGCATCGACTCCTAAGGCGGTGTTACCGTTAGAAAGTACGTTTTGGCCAGATCGATTACCAACCGAGACTCCTTCCGACTGAGTTGAACCAACACCAGCGTTTAAACCTACGGCTACTGTTGTCATGCCAGCTGCAGAGGCATTCTTACCAATTGCAATGGCGTCTCCACCGCTAGCACCTAAGTTGTCTTCGTTAGTGCCACCTGTAGAGTGGATACTGACATATTTAATTTTTCTTGCTTCTGCAGCTGCTGCTACAGTCTTTAACTGGCTAACGTTCACTCCGTCTGTGTCAGCAGCACCCGCAGCAAGGTTAGTAATACGACGATATACAGATCCCCCTGTATACTGTCCGGAACTATCACCACCTATCGAAACTTCACCAACTGCATTCTCGCCTGCAACAGCAATACCCACAATAGGTCTATATGCCTGCGCACTTAAATCACTGTCGCCTGCGACAGCCATTGCACCTAAAGCAACGTTAAAAGCTCCACTAGTTACTTTTGAGTCATCACCCAAAGCGACGTTACTGGTCGGTAAGAAGCTTAAACCTGGCCCAGCATCAGCATGCATACCAACTGCTAACCCACCATTACGAACAATAGCACCCGACCCGACTGCAGTACCATTTTTTGCATCAGAGTTAGCACCTAAGGCTAGAGTGTTAGGTCCTTTAGCCTTTGCTGTTTTACCTATTGCAGTAGAAGCCGTTCCACTAGCACCAAATCCGAATGTAGCATCTGCGATAGCGCCTGAACCAATTGCAATGCTGTCCAAACCTTTAGATAAAGTCTGTTGATTAGTTTGGTATTTAACACCTGGCTGAGTAGCACCTGTACCCTGCGCACCATCAATATCTGCAGAGCCAATAGCAATCGAACGGTACCCTTCTGCTCTAGCAGAATGACCGACTGCTAAAGAACCTTTGCCGGTAGCAGACGCTACGTTACCAATCGCTTGTGCAAAGTCAGCGGTTGCTGCAGATTGACGCCCTAAAGCAAGAGAAGTATTTCCTTTTGCTAGAGCGGCTGGTCCAATAGCAACAGCTGCTACATTTTCAGATTTTGCTTGGATACCTACAGCAATACCTAAATTACGTGAGGAAGCGTTCATCCCCAATGATGTGCCCGCTTCAGTTGCTCTTGCTCCCGTACCAACTGCTGTAGAATTAAAAGCTGTAGAAATATCAATAGCTAAATTGTCAGGATTACCTCTTTGGTAAAAATTTACTGCTGGATCAGCTGATAAATCTGCAACAGAATTACAACCAACTGCGACACTGCCAGTTTTACCTGCAGACGCATTAGTACCACAATTAGTTACTCCAGTATCTACTGCACCACCAACACCAGTTACCGCAAACACTTGCGGTGACATCGTAAGTCCAGCCGCCATTAACCCCAGCCCTATAGCGGTCAGTCGAAAAGCATTTGTAGATGAAAGATTGGATGTGGTATTGATAGTAGCGTTTGCGCTCACGCTAGATTTTGACGATTTACCACGCGCTTTGGCGTACTCAGAAACTGCCATAAAACAGTTTAAAGACGCATTCCATATCACTTTATAATTCCGGTTCATAGCATGTACTCCCTTACCGACTCATCAGATTTGAAAATCAAAGTTAAAATCCATGTTTAGAGAGTTAATACGACAAGATAAAACGGGTTATAAATTAATAGGAACGCACAATACATTTAGAAATGTTACTCAGAGCTATACTTAAGAAATAGTAGGTCTCGTTTTGTAAAATCATTATAACTCTCTGTATATGATTATTAATGAATATAGAGAGAGTAACAATGCCGTTCGTCGGAGATTTACTACCGTTCGTCCGATATATTCATAATTTTGAATATAAACTAGATGGTAAACTTCTCTTACTGATTTTTTCTTATTAAAGCTTGTCCTCCATGCTAAAAATAATCATCTACATAGGCTAAAAATGGCTAGATAATATCTCGAGATTATCTGTACTACTTCCTTTATTCGACTGCGATTTATCTCATATTCATCCTCGTTTTTAACATGAGGACATATCCTAATCGTTGTTATTGAACAGGTAACACAATCTGCACCACCAAGCCTTGAATACCGTCTTTGCGGTTATAGACATTGATTTGACCTTTATGAGCGATGATGACCGCATGAACGATGGCCAATCCCAACCCATAGCCACCTGTTTCCCTGTGGCGAGCACTATCAAGGCGTACAAAGGGCTGAAAAATACGCTCTAAGTCTTTTTCTGCTACCCCGCCGCCCTCGTCTGTGATGCTAATTTGAATGACATCTCCTTTATTTTCGCCCCTTGTTTTTGTTACTTTAGCGGTGACAGTAAAGCCTGACGATGTGTGCATAAAAGCATTTCGAATGATATTTTCAAGGGCGCTATGCAACTGTTCTTGATTACCAAGCACAGTTAAAGACGCATCAGATGACGATGATAAAGCATCTGGCGGCGTCCATTGCCAGCGCACATCTTTATGCTGAAACTCAAAACAAACGTCTTTGCCAATTTCGGTGATGAGATCAACCACGTCTACAGCATCACTCTCTAAATTATCGATGGTATATTGCTGCATTTGCAGAGATTGAATATGAATGATTTGCTCAATCAGCTCATTCATGCGTGTCGACTCTTTATCGATACGGTCAAGGTAACGGCTAGCATCGGGTGCAAAGTCACGCGTCAGTTCAGTAGCCACATCAAGGCGCGCCAGTGGCGAGCGCAGCTCATGCGAGATATCACTGAGCATCTGCTTGCGCGCAAGCTCACTCTCAGCCAATCGAGTCGATAATAAAGCCACATCTTTTGCCAATAAACCTAGCTCGTCAGAGCCCAATGTTGATAACTGCGGATTGGCTTGATAATCGCCGTCGATCATACGGTGCACGGTATCTTGAACTCGACCAATGCGCTGCGTCAGCGTACGACTGAGCCAAAAGCAGACCAACACGCTAAACAGAATAATGAGAAGCAAACGCACGGTAAAATTACCGCGTTGCAGCGCCAAGACATCAGCAAAACGCAGGTGCGGGCGCAATTGTATAATGGCCGTTTGCCCGTCTGGCAAATCTACGGTGATATCTGCCAGTTCTGGGCGATTATTAGGGTCAAAAATTACTTCTCTATTCGGCATCGCTGGATGCAGGATTGCATTAATAAAAGAGGGCTTTTCGTAGGCGCTATCATTTTTATCATGATGCGCTCTACGATTGCCAGAAATGGGATGCGATGGTAAGTCACGCTCTACTTCCTGCCCGTTTGTTTGACGCTCTTCTCTATAACGATAACGCGGAAAAATAATGGCGCCCTGCGCATCATAGATTCTGATTTGACTCATCAGCCGTCGGTCTTGCCGGTAAAGCTGCCTGACGGCCAATAAATCACCCGCTTGTAGCGCCGCAACCACTTCTTGCCGCTTGAGTAAAAGACTGTCAATTTGTACATCCATCCGAGCACTTAACTCTTTGCCATTGAGCCGACGTTCTACCATGACAGAGATGATAGAGGTGATGAGTACCGTCAATAATAGACTGAGAAATAGCCGCCAAAATAGCGTGATTCTTGGCTTGAATGTCGAGGTAAGCATCGATGCGTCCGTCATTACAGCACCAGCTGATAACCTTTACCACGAATCGCCTTGATAGGCTCGTCATGAAAAGGTTGCAGTTTTTTACGCAGGCGCGATACATGCACATCAAGGCTGCGATCAAACGGCTGCAACTCACGCTGTAAGACATGTTGTGACAGCCACGCTTTGCTGACCACCTCGCCTTTTTGTTTAAGTAACGCCACCAACAAGTCAAACTCTGTTCCTGTGACTTGTAACTCAACGCCATCTATTTGACAGATACGCTGATTTTGGTCCAAATGCAGGCGACTCTCTGGCAGTGGCGTGTGCTCGGAGGTGGCCGCACCCGATACGGTAATACGGCTACGTTTAATCACTGCGTTAATACGTGCCAGCAGCTCACGCGGATTACAAGGTTTGGTAATATAATCATCGGCACCAAGCTCCAGCCCAATAATACGATCAATCTCCTCACCTTTTGCCGTCAACATAATCACTGGAATATCGCTAATCGCTGGTAGCTGACGCAGGACACTGAGCCCATCTATCTTTGGCATCATAATATCGAGCACCAATAAATCATAAGGCGCACTATCATGCATGGCTGATTTTAAGCGTTCGATGACCGCCTCGCCATCATGCACACAGTCACTTTGGATGCCATGATTATGCAAATACTCTTGCAGCAGTTGGGTCAACTCTTCATCATCATCACCCAATAAAATATTTGCCATCCTCCTCCTCTCCTTTCTACTTTATTGCTGTTCAGTCAAATGATTCTAAGCATGCCATAGTATGGCTGATATTATCAGGCAAGCATCCATCAATGCGCCACAAACGTTACCTTTCTTAATATTTCATAAATGTTCGCAACTTCTAGCTGTCGTATGATAGCGGCTATCAGCAACAAATACTGATGGCAATTAATGATTCATAGTGGCTATCCGGGACACTTGCTAATCATTAATTATCAGATAAAAAACCTCTTTTCGTAATAATTAACGTTTGATCCATAATTTAAGGTAACTATTAAGGTAATGATAATGAAAAAATTAATCATAGGCTCAGTACTCGCGATATCTAGCGTCTTAACGGTTACAGGCTGTACCAGTGTCAACGCCACCACCGATACGACGTCAGTAACGCCAAAAACGACCAACATGCAAAAGCAGCATAAAGTTGGCATGAGAGGCCCTATGTCGCAGTTGGATTTGACAGCGACGCAGCAGGCACAAATCAAAGCTATTATGCAAGAAAAATATAGTGGCAACAAAAAAGATCGTAGCAAATATCAAGCAGAACGCGCGCAAATGCAACAACAAATGCAAGCGTTGACCAATGCCAAAACTTTAGATGCCGCAGCAGTTAACCGCCTAGCCGATCAACAAGCGGCAAAGACCAAGCAGCGCGTTATTGAACGCGTGCAAACTGAGCATGCTATCTCGCAAGTACTAACGCCTGAACAGCGTCAAAAAATGGCACAATTAAAATCAGAAAGAAAAGCAAAAGGTCATCATGGTTCAAAAAACCGTCAGATGCACAGCAAACACCAGCAGTAAGGTCAGTACTGGCAGTAAGATGTGTCATTAACGGCCACTCTTAATGAAAAATATTATATTTAAAAGATATATTCTAAAAAACGCATCGGTTAACCGGTGCGTTTTTTTTATTGTTTCTATAAGTACTTCACTCATTTAAATGGACTATAAACCTAAAATTTAGCGCCCGACACTTATTCTACCGAACCAAAACGCTGTTGATACATTGGTAGCATGTTAAAGAGCATTTTGCCCATTGCGGTACCATTACCTTGACGATAATACTCGCCAAGCTCAGCGCTATATTCTTTTAAATCAATGCTGTTATTGGCGGTTGGTATCTGACTGTTACTCGGTAAGTTGGGAAACGCCTTATCTTGAGCACGGATAGGCATATATTGCGTAAGGGCATCGACAATGAGACTGCTCTTTTTTGTGGTTTCCATACTCAACTCACCATTTGACTCACCACTTGTTTCATCACTGGCATCGGTTGATAGGTAATGGCGACTGTGCTGCCATTGCAATTGACCGCCTTTACTAAAACCGTATAGTTTTTGCACAGGCAGATTTGCAGCTGCAGATAAAGTCGGTGAGTGTGTTTCGAGTAAACCTGTTTCTTGTGTTCTCAGCATTTTATCATCAGCAAAATCTTTCATTTTTACTAAAACTTGTTTGACCATCGATTTACTGGTGATTTTACTGTCCGTAGGATAAAGGTCATCTTGCGTATCAGAAACATTTTGGGTTATCAGCTCAGGATATTGCTGAGTGATGAGTTTATAGAAGGTGCCCATATAGTCTTTATATGCCTGTTCATCGCTCGCACTACTTTGGACACGGCGAATGATTTTGGCACTATTGAGCATGGGTGCTAGCTGCTTTTCAGGTAATTTGGGTGATAGCGACGTCAAAATATTTGGGGCAATAAAATCAAACTGGCTCACATCAGCTTTGACATAGATGCTGTCTTCTGCTTGAATGTGGCTTTTTATTACGGCACGACCAAAATCTTTCGGTAACGTACCATCATCAAGGGCTATTTTTAGCCATTTATTTTGCCATTTGGTGCCCAACTTATCATCGGCCAGCTTTGATGTCAGCAAAGCAAAATTGTCCGCCCACAGATAGAGGCTACCAGTTTTAAAATCGATATAAATAGGTTGATTGATACTACTATGATGGTTACGCGCCGAATACTGCACACTACCCAGCATGGTAAACTTGCCTGCCAGCGGCTGATAAACACCCTGCGCATTCATAGATAATGGCTTTAGCAGATAAGCATCCAGTAATTGCGATTTTTTGATATCTAGTGTAGATTTTTTGCTGTCATATTCATTAAATAGCTTTTGGTAATAAGGTGAGATGGTAGCGGCGCTAGCAGAATCTATAGCAGATGATGCTGACACCGCGACCTCGGCCGCCGCGTCTACCACGTCCTCCGCTGCTTCCTCAACGCTATAAGCCGTACTATCATAGTGGACCTCAGCCCATGCTTCATAGGCTGCTGAGCAGGCTAGGTACGATTGCTTAAGTGCCTCACGCTGGGGCGCGTAATCAATCGACGCAACCTCTTTTTTCTGTGCTTCTGCCTTTGTTAATAAGGCTGCATAAGCTTGATCGTGATTATCTTCGCAATAGCTATCAACATCGTCTGATGCCACCAGTTTTGTGCTATCGATAGCTGTAAATTGATGCTCATTACTAATCTCAATATTACTATGATAAGCAAAAGACTGGCGGCGCTGCTGTTGTAATGCGCTGGCCAATGCGTTTTTTGCAACGCTTGGCGCATTATCTGCCTGTAAATTTTTTGATTGACCAAGATTGTTAGATACATTGGTAAACTGGCAAGCCGTTATCAATAATGTACTGGCAACTAATGTACTAGAAACCAATGCACTAGAAAATAAAGAGCTTATCGTCATCATTGATTTAGAGCACAAGGGATTTATCTGCTTTGCTGTATTAATGGATAAGGCCACATTTAATTTTTTCATTTTCTCTATCCTTGAAAGGCGTTATATTTTGCTAACCGTTATATGTTGCTAAGCGTTGGGCGACGATGATGGATACTGAAAATATATCAGCGTATCAGCGCCTATCATCAAACGAGGGGCTTAAAACAAGGTGTCTTCTGCTGTGTCTGTGGCATCATCATCAGCATAATCCACACTTTCCTCAGTTACTCCTGCCTCAGTTGCTTCCACATAATCATAACGCGCATAACGTGCTTTCTCTAACCTCTCTTTTTGCTGACGCTGTGCTGCAAGCCAAGCATTGCCATCGATAGCGACCGGTGCCTCTGCGCCAAAAGACTGTGCCAACAATGTCGCTAATGGGTGTTTATTAAAGCTGGCATTATCATAGCGCGTCTGATTCAAGACCGTGTTTTGTGAACCAAAAAAGTCACTGCCGATATTGGTTCGTTGCTGTTTTGCCAATAAATGGTCTGAGCCATCTAAATAATAGTAATTAATATGATTAAAAGAAATAGGACTCACCGCTTCTATCAGCTGTAGCAATCCGCCAACATCTGCACTTTGATAGCCTTTGTTATATAATTCCATCTTAGCAATCGCAGCTTTCAACACATGATCATCAGGATAGTTTTGTGGATTTTGGTCAATATGCTTTTGCAGCGAGCGTGAGATGTTTTTAAATATTTTGCCTATCATCTCGCCGCTTTGACGACTGCCAAAATAGACTTTAACCGCCCTATCAGCGCCTACCTCTTTAGCAAACTCATCATCCCGTATATCTACAGCACTGAAATATTCTGGCTCTAATTCCGCCATACTGTTTTGTACGGCGTTAATGACCGCATCATAAATAACGCTTGGCGGTATTTGAGCAATAGAAGTAACCGCTTCAGGTAAACCAAAATTCACCGTATGGGTAGTCATTTGCTCGGGTAACGGCGTATGCTCAGGATTGGCTAGCGCCAAGATAGGCATCAATGCCGATGGATCGATCGTCGCTGCCCCTTTGTTAAAATCAAGAGCAAGCGGTAGTTGAATCGATGAATGGATGGTCGGCGCAACATAGTCGTAGCTGTAGACACTCTGTAGCTGCTTTTGTTTGGGCTTATAATGACTGACGCTATTGAGAGTCAGGTATTGATAATGGTAGGCATTCATTGCCTGAACTTGTTCAGGGGTACGGATAAACATATTGATAAGATTGGTCATTAACCCCGGATAAGCACGAACAGCGTTTTCATCTTGAATACCCTTTGCCGTTTTACTGGCTTGCATGTCTTCATAGTTACGTAACCAATCTTTTGATTTGACGCGACTTAAATTAGATAACAAACCACCAGCGTCGCTCTCGTATGGACTATCATCTCTCTGATTGCCGTATTCATTGTAGCCATTCTCGTCATAGCCCTCTGTATCGTAACCATACTTATCGTGACCATATTCATCATAACCTTCACTATCATAGCCATATTCGTCGTAGCCGTTTTGATCATAACCTTCCTCATCATAGCCATTTTGATCATAGCCATACTCATCGTAATGACGCTCTTCTTCGGCAGTGCGCGCAGCGACGGCGGCAGCCACCGCTTCAAAGGCAGAATCGCCACTATAAACCTGATCGTTATCCTCAATATCATTATAGCCGTCAATGTCTTCTTCGACCGCCGCCTCATCTGCTTCTGCTAGATTTTCATACTCATTAATATCTTCATCAGTAGCACTGTTATAAAGATACAGCTCGAGCAATGTTCTAAAAAAACTGCTTGAGCCAGCGTCAATACTATCGGCTTTAATATAGGGAGTTGAATGATAATTAGCCTGCGATACTGACACGTGCTCCGTCGCTAAATGCTGACGAATAGCGCTCAGTAGACGTACCTTAGCTTGCACTTCTGGGTTTGGGCTTTTAGTTTGGTCAAATAAACGCTGATAACGTTCAGCATTCTTATCCAATTTGCTATTAAACATTTTGCCCTGAGTTTGGTTTTGCTGAGTATCAGCAATACTAAAATCTATGCCTGTCATGGATAAATTGGACTGTGATGATAAGCCTGTCGTCGTTTGACAACCCATTAACGTCACGGTGGCACTTACAGCAGTAAGCGTATAAAGCACGCAGACAGCAAACTTAGTAGAAGACTTTTTATAATTTGTGAATGATTGAGCTACCAAGCTTTGAAAATGAGGCAGCAAGGTGCGTTTAGAAGAGCTAAGCGATGACATAAAAATCCCTTTATCCAAGCTGACAAACAATTGTGAAGGCAGTATTAAGGCTGCTATTTATAACACAATATATTACAGATTAGTAACGCAAAGGAATTATTTTCAGCAAAAATGATAAGCTGCTTAGATAAATATTGAAGCGCTCTCAATTCTCTAAAAGCTAATGCATTGTTGTTATTGCAAAAATTAAAAAATCGCCATCAAATATGCTCTTTCTGTATACAAGGGTCTTTACCACAAGCAAATATGCGCTTTATAGTTTTCATTAATAATGTCTAAGCCTTTGGTACAATCTAAAATTTGACGATTGGTTTATTCATAATAACCTCTAGAGATTTTGCTAAAGTAAAGCTCATAACAAATTTTCGTTGTCATACAATGATGAATATTTGCATTATTTTTAGTTGAAGCAATTTGTGTATTTCATGAATAGCAAGCACAATAAGACCTTATCTTTTTATCTACGTAAAAAGGAATTTACGATGCGCCAATCACTCTCAAAAATCCATCAAAACGTTCACGGTGATACTTCTCGTTATAAAACAAAAATCAAAACTGCTATCTTATTGATAAGCAGCACTCTATTAATTTCTGTCTCTGCTTATGCCGCAGAAACCAAACCTACGACCGCAAAAACCACTATTAATCCAACCTCGATTAATACCAGTGCGATTAATTTAGCGATTATGGCTGATAATCCGACTGTATTGTCCGAGACTCAGCGCATTACAAAATCGAAATCCTCTACTCTAGCGCCCACTACCGCCACAGGCACAGCCGTCGTTAGTGGCGAGACAGCCAAAACCGATCAAGCTATCTATTCTCAAGACGCCATTCATCACCCTGTTTGGGCAAAGAACGGCATGGTCGCCACCCAAGAAGCCCTCGCCTCTGATATCGGCTTAAAGATTTTAAAAGATGGCGGTAATGCCGTTGATGCCGCTGTCGCCGTTGGCTTTGCGTTAGCCGTGACGTTGCCGCGTGCGGGCAATATCGGCGGTGGCGGTTTTATGATGGTCTATGATGCCAAGCAAGGCAAAACGGTTGCACTCGACTATCGCGAAAAAGCGCCGAGTAGCGCCTCGCGTGATATGTATCTCGATAAAGACGGCAATGCGGTCAGTGATTTATCCCGCTATCATGGCTTAGCGGTTGGCGTGCCGGGCACCGTAGCAGGCTTGCTTAAAGCGCTAGACGATCACGGCACCATGAGCCGCGGGCAAGTTATGGCACCAGCGATTGCACTGGCAGAAAACGGTATTGAAGTCACCGCTGGCTTGTCCGAATCATTAGAAGCGTTGAGTGACCGTTTACAAAAATGGCCAAGTACCAAAAAGATATTTTTTAAACCAGATGGCAGCGCCTATCAGCCGGGTGAGCTACTACGTCAACCGGAGCTGGCAAAATCTCTGAAACTGATTGCGGCAAAAGGGTCTGATGGTTTTTATAAAGGCGAAACCGCGCGTAAATTGGTCAAAGCCGTCAATGAAGCAGGCGGCAATATGAGCTTGCAAGACTTAGCCAATTACAGGGCGATTGCTCGCGTGCCCGTTAAAGGCGATTATCGTGGTTATGAGATTGTATCCATGCCGCCGCCGTCCTCTGGTGGTATCCATATCGTGCAGATTTTAAATATCTTAGAAGGCTATCCACTAAAAGACTACGGACAAAACAGCGCGCAAACCATTCACTTGATGAGCGAGGCGATGCAATTAGCGTATGCCGATCGCGCAGAATATTTGGGTGATTCTGATTTTATTTATGTACCTGCCAGCGGCTTAACCTCACAAGCTTATGCCGATAAATTACGTAGCTTAATTAATCCTAATAAAGCCACGCCAGCGGCAACCATTAAAGCCAATAACCCACTACCATACGAGAGCGATCAAACCACACACTTCTCTATCGTCGATAAAGATGGCAACGCGGTGGCCAATACTTATACGCTGAATTTCTCTTATGGCACAGGGCTTGTCGCTGAAGGTACGGGCATCCTACTCAATAACGAGATGGATGATTTTTCTGCGAAACCCGGCGTGCCCAATGGTTATGGTTTAATTGGCGGCGACGCTAATGCGGTCGAGGCCAATAAACGCCCGTTGTCTTCGATGAGCCCGACGCTGGTATTCAAAGACAGCAAACCTTATATCGTTACCGGCAGCCCCGGTGGTAGCCGCATTATTACTACCGTCACGCAAGTCATCTCCAACGTCATTGATCATGATATGAATATCGCTGAAGCCACACACGCGCCGCGTATCCATGACCAATGGCTGCCCGATGAAATTCGTATCGAAAAAGCCTTAAATGTTGATACGATTAAAAAACTAGAATCAATGGGACATAAGGTAAGCCCGCAAGCAGCGATGGGTTCAACCCAGTCGATTATGATTACCCCAAATGGCGTTTATGGTTCTTCTGACCCACGTATAGTCGATGCCGCGGTAGTGGGTTATTAAAGTTTGATAGTTTGTTTTAAAAGTTAATCTTTTAAAAACGATAGCAAATAACGCCGTTCTCTAGCCTTTATCTTGTCCTCTATTCTTTATGCTTAACCCTATAGAGGGCATTTTTGGCTAAACTCACTAAAACTGTTTAATCCTGATTAAACTTGCTTTTTCTACCCTCGCCCTCTCTCTTATACGTTTGAATCGGTGGCTGTCTGCGCCAAATAATGCTATTATTGACGACCAGCTTTAAAAGCTCAAAATATCAATTTTCGCGTCCTATCACTTCTTAAAAAACCATAAGGCATTGATAATAAAAAATTTATTATCATACAGCTTATTCCCTTTTGATTGCACCAGTAAGAGTCTTCTATGGCATTTGTACACCTTGGTATCCACAGCGAATATTCCATTACCGATTCTATCGTGCGTATCAAGCCGCTAATTAAAGCCGCGGCGGCGGACAATCAGAGCGCGCTGGCATTGACCGATTTATCCAACCTTTATGCGACGGTGAAGTTTTATCGTGCCTGTTTGGGCGCTGGTATCAAGCCGATTATCGGCAGTGAAATCATTATGGATAATGAGGACACGCGCTTGGTGCTACTGGCGATGGACAATGAGGGCTATCAAAATATCACCCGTATCGTCTCTCTTGGCTTTACCGAGGGACGCGCCGATGCTGCCAATCATGGGGTGCCAGTCGTTGAGCGTCGCCATGTTTTAGAGCACGCCGCTGGTGTCATCGTTTTATTTACCGAAAAATCCGATGTCGGCCAAGCGCTCGTTAGTTCTATGCCAGAAAAAGCTGACGAGCTGCTGACAGAATGGCAAGCACAGTTTGATGATCGCTTATATTTCGCTATCAAGCGCACCAATCGCTCGGGCGAAGACGCTTTTATAAAAGCGGCTATTCATGCCGGTGCCAAGCATCGTATTCCTATTATTGCTCACAACGATGTGCGCTTTTTAGAGCAAGATGATTTTGACGCTCACGAAGCGCGCGTTTGTATCGCAGGCTCGTATGTCCTTGCCGACCCCAATCGTCCACGGCTGTATTCAGATGAGCAGTATTTAAAAACCCAGCAGGAAATGACGGCGCTGTTTGCTGATATTCCGCAGGTCATTGATAATACCTTACGTTTAGCCACGCGCTGTAATGTGACCTTGACCCTTGGCATTAATGTCCTACCTGAATTTCCCGTGCCCGAAGGTGAAACGATTGAATCGTTTTTCCGCGCAGAATCAATACGCGGTCTTAATCATCGATTGGATAAGCTCTTTCCGATTGAAGCACGTACTGACAATTGGAGTGAATTTCGCCAAAAGTACGATGAGCGCTTAGAATATGAGCTTGAAGTTATCTTATCGATGGGCTTCCCAGGTTACTTCTTAATCGTCATGGACTTTATCCGCTGGGCAAAAGCCAACGGCGTACCGGTTGGACCCGGTCGTGGTTCTGGTGCCGGCTCGCTGGTCGCTTATGCGCTTAATATTACTGACCTTGACCCGATTCACTACGACTTACTCTTTGAGCGCTTCTTAAACCCCGAACGTGTCTCTATGCCCGATTTCGATATTGACTTTTGTATCGAAGGTCGTGACCGCGTGATTGATTATGTGGCGCAAACTTATGGCCGTGAAGCAGTCTCGCAAATTATTACCTTTGGTACCATGGCAGCAAAAGCGGTGGTACGAGATGTAGCGCGTGTACAAAGCAAATCATACTTTTTGGCCAATAAAATTTCCAAATTGATTCCAAAAACCCCAGGAATTACGCTTAGCCAAGCTCTTGAGCAAGAGCCGCAGCTAAAAGACTTAATCTCTAATCCCGATAATATGGACTATGAAGATGCCATTGAGATTTGGGAGATGGCGATTAAGCTCGAAGGTGTCTGTCGAAACGTCGGCAAACATGCAGGCGGGGTCCTAATTGCCCCGCATAAAATCACTGACTTTAGCGCGATTTATTGTGATGACGAAGGTCACCGCGTCAGTCAGTTTGATAAAGACGACGTCGAAGCGGTTGGTTTGGTTAAGTTTGACTTTTTGGGTTTACGTAACTTAACGGTGATTAACGCCGCGGTAGAAAACATCAACCTACGCCGCGCCCGCGAAGGCAAAGAAGCTCTAGTGTTAGAGGACTTGCCCTTAGATGACAAAAAAGCCTATAAGCTGCTGCAAGAAGCCAAAACCACGGCTGTCTTTCAGTTAGAAAGTATGGGTATGAAAAAATATCTATCAAAATTACAACCAACCAATATCGAAGACGTCATTGCCATGTGTGCGCTCTATCGTCCGGGTCCACTCGATGCAGGCATGGTTGAGATGTATATCGACCGTAAGCATGGCCGCGAGGAAGTCATCTATGACCATCCTAACCTTGAGCCAATTTTAGAAAATACCAACGGTGTTATTGTTTATCAAGAACAGGTGATGCAAATCTCGCAGGTTATGGCTGGTTACAGTTTGGGCGGCGCGGATATGCTACGCCGTGCCATGGGTAAGAAAAAACCTGAGGAAATGGCCAAACAGCGCGATATTTTTGTCACGGGTGCGACCGCGCAAGGCATCGATGAAGCGACATCGGGCGGCGTCTTTGACTTGATGGAAAAGTTCGCCGGTTACGGTTTTAACCGCTCGCATTCTGCTGCTTATGGCGTCCTTGCTTATCAGACTGCTTATCTAAAGCAGTACTACCCTGCCGAATTTATGGCGGCGGTACTGACCTCTGATATGAACAACACTGATAACGTGGTGTTCTTTATCAATGATTGCCGTGAAAATTTTGGTTTGACCGTCGTTAATCCATCGGTAAACCGTAGTGAGTGGCATTTTGTCGCCGATACGCCGACCAATATTATTTATGGCTTGGGTGCGATTAAAGGTGTTGGTGAAGGGGCGGTTGAGTCTATCGTTGAGGCGCGCCGACGTGAAGGACCGTTTAAAGATTTATACGACTTTTGCCGCCGCGTTGATATTAAAAAAGTCAATAAACGTACATTGGAAGCCTTAGTCAGTGCGGGCTGTTTTGATGATTTTGCGGCGACCTTACGTCCAGACTTGCCAAGCGACGAAGCTTACGAGATTCGCGGGGCGCTGATGAGTCAACTGCCAAGCGCCGTACAAGCTGCGGAACAAGACCGCCAAAACAATGAGCTTGGCATGATGGACTTGTTCGGTGAAATGGATGGCGTGGTCGCAGCCCCGCCACTGATCATGACACCAGAGCTGATTTGGGGGGATAAACATCGCCTGAAAGCGGAAAAAAATACCTTAGGTTTATACTTAACTGGACATCCTATCGATGAATATCGCGATGAGCTTAAACGTTATACCTCCGGCGCTCGCCTCGATAAGCTGGCAGACACGGGTTATAACGGTAGCTGCTACTTTGCGGGTTTGATTATCGATATAGCCAATTTCGGTACGCGTAACGTCATCACTTTAGACGATGGCACCTCACGTCTAGAAGTCAGCTGTTATGCCGAGCGCTTTAATCGTGTCAAAGAGCAGTTGAAGATTGACGAAGTTGTCGTCATTAAAGGCAGTATCCGTGAGCGTGACGGGCGCATTTTTGCCCGCCTTGATAATGCCATGAGTATGGTTGACGCGCGCCTGCGTTGGATGAAAAAAATTAGCATTAAAGTTCACGGTAGCGATATTAATCTGCTCACGCGTATGCAGCCTTTGCTAAAATCCGCTCAAGCAGACATCATACCAGCGCCGCGCTTGTCTTATAACGATGAGCAGGACGAGCAAGGTAATAATGGTGGCAGTGGTAACAGCGCTTATGACCCAGCGATGGGTGGCAGCTTATACGATGAAAACGGCAATGATTTATTAGCGTTAGAAAATGACATGCAGCAAGATGCGCTGCAAAACGGCGGCTATGCTAATAATGCCCTTAGCAACACCGATGCTTCTATTAATGATAACTGCTTGCCGCTTGGGCTGAGCATTTATGAAGAATACGGTATTGCCAATGTCGGGCTATCTGAGCATTGGCGCATCTACCCTAACGATGACAATTTACAGCAATTAAAGAGCATGGTTAATGAAGACAATTTACATTTTCATTATAGCTAATACTTTGATAGTAGCTAATCTGAGCACTTTAACTTTTAAAATATTGGACACATGATTATGACTGAACATCCTAACAATACAAATACGCAAACTGATGACGAGATTATCAACGACGAACAGTTTGATGATATGCGTGAGTTGTTAGAAGAGGACTTTGTTGATTTGATACAAGTGTATTTTACTGACAGTCACGAGCGCATTGTCAAACTAAGACGCGCACAACAAGAGGATGATAACGCCAACGGTTATGAGCTTGCTCATGCGCTAAAAGGTGCCAGTGCCAATTTGGGCGCAACTCAGTTAACTCGCCTTAGTAGCCAATTACAAGAAGCGTGCCGCGAGCGCCTTATTGGTGACCAAGCTGGATTAGTTGAAGACGTCGCCGTAGCATTACAACGGGTTGAACAAGAAATCAAACAAAGACTGGGGCTATAATGCGTAACGACTCTGCCTCAACTTTGATGCCATCGAAAAAATTAGCGCCTTCAACCGCCCGCCATACGGTAAGCGATTATCTGTCTTGCTTACAAATTGTCATGGTCAATACCACTTTACCTGCCAATATTGGCTCAGCGGCGCGCGCCATGCACACTATGGGTCTATCGCGTCTGACTATCGTTGACCCTAAGCTACCCATTGATGAAACCAGTATTTCGCATGCGGCAGGCGGTAGTGAATTATTAACGTCAGCCGCCATAATGCCGACGTTAGAATCGGCGATAGCGGATTGCCAGCTGGTATTTGCTGCTAGCAGCCGTAGTCGTCACATGCCGCGCCCTGTTGTCACGCCGACGCAAGCGGCCAACATCATGTTTGACTTTATCGATAAGCAAACTGCGCTTGATTTAGCAAATAATAGTGAAAGCCCGCAATCGAATAAAAAACCTAACATAGCCATCTTATTTGGCCGTGAAGACCGCGGTTTGACCAATGAAGAGCTGGCGTACGCCGATTACCATATTCAAATCGATGCCAATCCCGCTTATCCGGTGCTCAATGTTGCCTCTGCCGTGCAAGTGATTGCCAGCTTTATCTTTGCGTATGGGCAAACCCATGCTCAAACAGCGAATGCAAGCTCAGATGATTTAAACCCAGTTCAACCCATATTAGACGTGCATTTACGTCAACAATGGGATGAACCCGCCATCACCCAGCAGCAGCTGCAACAGCTCGTTCAGCGTACCACCGACTTGATGGTTCAACGCGGCTTAGCAGACAGTGAACATTTAAAATCCTTGCCAGCGCGACTGTCGCGACTTGGCTCACGCGTGCAGCTGGATCAAAAAGAGTATCAGCTATTAAGCGCACTGATTGCTAAGCTTAGCAAACATTAGAAAAATGGTTTTATCATTACGTTTTTAGCGCCATTTAGCATTTATTTGCGGGACTTGTCTTTGAACAGATAGAAGCCTGAGCCACACAGATAAGACAACACTGTATTTTACAACTCAAAGCTGTTATAACTTTAAAATATGTCATTGTGATTTTTCTGACACTATTTTCCCGACAGTATTTTTCTGACAATCGATAGGACGCTTTATGTCATTGCCAACCTCCTTGTTCAAATCGCTTGCCCGTATCAAAAAAGACCTACAAGAAGATGTCGAAGCGGTATTCAATCGCGATCCTGCTGCGCGTAATAGCCTAGAAGTCATCTTGACCTACCCTGGCATTCACGCCCTGATTTTACATCGCGGCGCGCATTGTCTTTGGCAAAATGAGCAAAAACTGGCGGCGCGCGCCGTCTCTTATGGCTCGCGTATCATCACTGGCATTGAGATTCATCCTGCCGCCAAAATCGGCAAGCGTTTTTTTATTGACCATGGCGTCGGCGTAGTGATTGGCGAAACGGCTGAGATTGGCAACGACGTTACCCTTTATCACGGCGTCACCCTTGGCGGCGTTTCATGGAATAATGGCAAACGTCATCCTACTTTAGAGGACGGAGTCATTGTCGGTGCTGGTGCTAAAGTATTAGGACCATTTACGGTTGGTAAAGGCGCTAAAATCGGCTCAAATGCAGTGGTGGTCAAACCCGTACCCGCAGGTGCAACGATGGTTGGTAGCGCCGCCCGTATGATTTCAGACCATCATGACGAAAAAGGCAATCCTATTACAACCAAAGTACAAGACGCCAAACAACAAGAAAAAGCCGCGCAAGCAGGTGCAACTGCCAACCAGCAAGAAACAGACCCTACTTCTAATACTGCACGAGCGACGGCGTTTCAGGCTTATGGGATTGACCCTTCTTCACAAGACCCAGTGGCTGAAGCCTTTGCTAAAATGCTCGAGCACATTCAACAATCAGAAAATCGACTCGATCAACTACAAGCGGCCATGTGCAAGATAGACCCAAACTTTTGCAAAAAAGAATACGATAAACTGTGCTTAGAAGACTTAGATGTGATCGGTCGTGCTGATATGGATGCAGCTGGCACTGAGCAGAAGTAAATTACTCGCTAGCTTGGAGATTAAATAAAAAGAGAAATAGCGCTTTAACGACTAACTATCGTCAAAGTATTCTAAAAACGCGACGGTATTGCTGATAGCAATTTTTTGTAGCCTCTGTCTGCGCAGGCACAGCAAGCAAGAAAAATTGATATTAGCAGTGCGTGATGTCTCTATAGTACTTTTTTCTCACTATAGTTAACAGACAACATTTATAAAAATGACGAGTCAGGCTGGGTCAAAAACTCTATTTCCTCGCTACTTGACACCCGTCCTAAAATGTCATTACGATGCGGATAACGGCCAAATCGATCGATAATTACTTTGTGTTTGAGCTCAGCATCTATGGTGTCTGCATTGGTATATTGTTTAAATAACTTTTCTGCTTGCTGATGAATCAGTTTTGATTCACTGTGCATATAAGGCATCAATACAAACTTACGTTCATCCACCGTTTCAAGCGCCTCTAATACTCCGGCAGCTACCGCCTCTTGCGCAAGTACAAGGCACATCGCATCTTGGGCAAAAGCCGCTGGCGTATTACGGTAAATATTGCGCGAGAACTGGTCTAATATAATAATTTCTGCTAAGCGCCCTTGTATGCTGCTACGCCACGCATAAAACTCTGCCGCCGCTGCTTGCTCAAGTATATCGCTGTAGCGCTCTATTAATAACTTATCAAACGCTAAGTCTTTTTCAAAAAACTTCTCACTACCTGCCTCATTAAAACAAAAATCCAATATATCGTTGTACATCGTTTTCTCACTATCATGATTTAAAGCTATGCTTTAAAAGCATTGTTTAAAAGATAAAATATGCAGTCAAGACTATATAACTGTTAATGAATATTTAGTCATTTTGTCTTATACTCTTTTATTATTCATAATTAAAAAAAGGCACTATCATGGCGCGTTTACAAGACAAAGTTATCATCATCACGGGCGCAGCTCAAGGCATGGGCGAAACTCATGCGCGTTTATGTATGGCGGAGGGTGCTAAAGTCGTCTTGACCGACATCAATTCTGATAAAGGCGATGCCTTGGCAAAAGAGCTTGGCGCTGATGCGCTATTTATCAAACATGATGTCACCAATGAAGATGATTGGGAACAAGTCGTTAAAGAAACACAGGTAAAATTTGGTCAAATCGATGTCTTAGTAAATAACGCGGGTATTACCACGCACAAATCTATCTTGGATACTTCTTTGGAAGACTATCGCAAGATTTTAGAGATTAACCAAGTATCGGTCTTTTTAGGCATGAAAGCGGTTATTCCAACCATGAAAGCCGCTAAGCAAGGCTCTATCGTCAATATCTCATCGATTAACGGTTTGGTTGGCGGCGCTATCGGCTATACCGATTCTAAATTTGCGGTACGCGGTATGACCAAAGCGGCGGCATTAGAGTGCGCACCTCATGGCATTCGCGTGAACTCCATTCACCCAGGTGTCATCGCTACCCCGATGATTATGCAAGGCGATACCAAAGATGCAGTTGAAGCTTTTGCCAAAACCATTCCGATGAGACGTGTGGCGCAGCCCGAAGAAGTCAGCGGTATGGTGCTATTTTTAGCGTCAGATGAATCGAGCTACTCAACAGGTGCAGAATTTATTATTGATGGTGGTTTGACCGCGCAGTAAGAATTTTTGCGCCAAACCATGTGAATTAGATAAAAGCTGGGTAGTACCCAGCTTTTATTTTGAGATTTTTTAAGAAAATAACAAGCCTTAGAAAACTTTCACTTATTCTTAATAACAGCTCAGCCACTGCATTTAACTTCTTCAAAGCCCACTCAAAATCAACTCTTCAACCCCTGCCCTTTCATGGGCCTTAAATGGATAACGATCTGCCATGATTATCCATTTTTTGCTTAGGCTATTTTTTTTATCGTCTAATTTTATTAATAAAATATCAATATCCATAGTGACTATTTTTATAGGATATTTTATTGATTCAGAGCAACGCTGTCTACCGCAATCACTTTCAAGTCTCTTAAAGCTTTGCTGCAACTGCTGCAGGGTCATAGCAGATGTAAGGGTTAAATAAACACACTGATTGGTATAGTCAGGTTTTGGTAGCTCAGGTGTCGCGGTAAAATCAGGATTTTGAAATGCCGTTGATAGCTGTATTTCACCTAAAGCCGCAAGCTGTTCTCGAGCGCGTGGTAAGTATTTCTCAGCTTGATAATTACTACCGAGGGCGAGCAGCACTGCCGATACAGAATGCGTTTGCAGCTGTTCAGGCGCGCACTGTTTTAAGTCTTCAAGATTCAAATTAGTCAGATTTTTATGCATTATTAGATTGGCTATTGTCGTTTGCCACTGACTCAGTTGCTGCTACTTTAGCATAACGGGTGATCTGCACCCCGACCGCATCCGCTTGCTTGATAGCAGTGGGCTTGGCAACGCTTAATGTTATTTTATGACAGTTGTATTTTGCCAGTAGCTTATCGGCGATTTGACCAGCCAAATGCTCAAGCAACTTTGCTTTAATCGCTTGGCACCATGCGCTCACATCATCGCAGACCGCTTTGTAATTGAGCGCATCATTAACATCATCTGACACAGCAGCTTTACTAATTTCCGTCTCAAGCGCTATGTCAATCAGGAGCGGCTGCGTAATAGCGCGCTCCCATGCATAAACACCAATCACCGCCTCTACTGTTAAGCCTTTGACAAATACCACATCAGATTCGGTATGAAACATGCACTTATCCTTATTTATTATGCTTTTATTTTAAAACGATTTTACGATAAAGCCTCTTCACGTAGGCGCGCAGCTTTTAATACTTTACTCGGTCTATGGCGCCACAAGTCAATGCTAAATAATAATAGCCCAAGCCAAATCAAACCAAATACCGCCAGACGATGTAAATCAAAAGGCTCGTTATAATAGAATACCGCCAAGAAGAAAATAAAGGTCGGGGTCAGATAATTCATAAAACTTAGAATACTAAAAGCAACCATCTTAGTCGATTTATTAAACAACAATAATGGTATCAGCGTAATCGGACCTGCCAGCATCAGCAGCCAAATGTTTGAGGTAAACCAAAAACTTAACTGACTACTCACCACGTCAGCTTGCCAAAACCACCATAAACAGATCGGTACTAACATGGTGGTTTCTACAAACATGGCATCGACCGCCGTGAGCGGTGTTTGGCGCTGGATGGTGCCGTAAGTACTAAAACTAAAGGCTAAAATCAGCGATATCCATGGCAGGCTACCAATCATAACGACTTGAATCAGCACCGATAATAGCGCAAAACCAATAGCAACCCATTGCAAGGGGCGCAAACGCTCTTTAAACAAAATCATCGAGAGGGCCACGCCAACCAACGGCCCGATAAAATAACCCAAACTGGCTTCAAGAATGCGGTCGTGGTTGACCGCCCATACATAAGTTAACCAGTTGGTAGCAATAATCAACCCCGATATAAAAGAAAATGCTATCCATCTTGGGTTATGTTTTAGCGTATCAATCCACTGCCAGCGCTTGGTCAGCACCAATACTATAAGCAAACAGGCAAAGGTCCATATAATGCGGTGACCGATAATCTCGGTCGCATCATAAGCAGCGAGCTGCTTAAAGTATAAAGGAAATGCACCCCAAATAAAGAACGCTGTTAGCGCGGTGGCAATACCGCGTCTGGTGGTTTGAATAGGAGCAACGGGTTTTTTGACAACATTTTGAGTGGCCATAAGACGATACAACTTTTTAGAGCAAAGCGCGCCCTTACCTATTTTTAAACCATTATCAAATGATAAAAGTAAGGGCGCCGGGTTACTACGTAGAGGGTAGAAAGTAAAAAGCAATGCGTTGATACCAACTAAGTATCAACACATTGCTCACGACAACAACTATTATTAAATAAATTTTATAACAAGTTTAAAAATTTAGCTTTTGGACTTTAACAGATCCAGAAGATAAAGCTTTAAATTTTAGAAGTTAATAATATTTTTTTCAGGTAAATAACAACTTCAATATTAAGCCGCTCCATTATCGACCTTGATAGACATACCGATTTGATTGGCAAGCTCAGCAAATCCTGGGAAACTGGTATTGACGGTTTCAACGCCTTCAATGGTAATCTGCTTCGCTGCACGTAAGCTGGCAACCGCAAAGCTCATGGCAATACGATGGTCATGATGCGAGGTGATATGCCCGCCGCCAAAGACAGGCTGGCTGTTATTCACTTCATTAACGTTACTGCCCTTACCTTCGATGCCTTTACCTTCAATAATCATGCCATCTTCAGTCACCGTACAATCAATGCCTAGCGTTTGTAGACCGTCTGCCATCACGGCGATACGATCTGACTCTTTCACACGCAACTCTTTTGCACCGGTTAACACCGTACGACCTTGGGCACAGCTGGCAGCGATAAACAATACGGGAAACTCATCAATCGCTAAAGGTACTAAATATTCTGGAATCTCGATACCTTTTAGGCTTGAGCTGCGAATAGTGATATCAGCGACTGGCTCGCCGCCGACATGGGTTTCATTGCTTAGGCTAATATCAGCATTCATCAATTTTAAGATATCAATGATACCTGTACGCGTCGGATTGATACCGACTTGCGTTAGCGTCAACTCGCTACCTTGACTGATGGCTGCGGCTACCATAAAGAATGCGGCTGAAGAGATATCAGCAGGAACGGCGATATCGCCGCCTGTAAGCGTGCCGCCACCTTTGACGCTGACACGATTGCCATCAACTGTCACAGGATAACCAAAGGCTGAGAGCATACGTTCGGTATGATCGCGGCTAACTTCAGGTTGAATAACGGTCGTGGTACCTTCTGCCCAAAGTCCCGCCAATAATAAGCAAGACTTAACCTGTGCAGAGGCAACTGGCATATCATATTCCATACCTTGGAGCGGCTCACCAACATTCGCACGACCCGTAATGCTAAGCGGTGCGGTACCATTATGACCGGTACTTTGAATGACGGCACCCATTTCACGTAATGGTGCGGCCACACGTTCCATCGGACGCTTATTTAGACTGGTATCGCCTGTCAATACACTATCAAATGACTGCGCTGCTAATATACCGGCAAGCAGGCGCATACTGGTGCCTGAGTTGCCCATATATAAGGGCGTTTTGCTTGGTTTTAGACCGTTCATACCGACGCCATGAATGGTTAATTTACCTTTATCAGGGCCTTCAATACTCACGCCCATATCACGAAATGCTTGCAAGGTAGCCAGCGCATCCTCTCCTTCCAAAAACCCTGTGACGTTGGTGACACCTGTGGCAAGGCTACCAAGCATGATACTGCGATGCGAGATAGATTTATCACCAGGAATAGTAATGGTGCCAGAGACGGTGTTGCTAGGAGTAATACTATAAGAAGCTGACATGGCAGAAGTATCCGTATAAGGGGTGCTGGCTAACATATGGCCAAAATGTCGCCGTGCGGCTTGCGCGCGGCCCAAAAGCCCCATGAGGGCGGTCGAATCTTTATCAATGATAAGCTGGCGCATATTCTGTAGATAAACGCCATACTCGTCAAGAGCGCTTATAATCGCGCTTTGGTTGGCAAAAAATATATCATGCCACATTTTAGGGTCGCTGGCGGCAATACGGCTAAAGTCGCGAAAACCGCCTGCGGCATAGCGAAACATATCTAAATTGTCATCATGACTTGCCAGCTGTTCAACCAAATTAAACGCCAGCAGATGCGGCAGATGACTGGTATGTGCCAATATTGCGTCATGACGTTCAGCCGCCATCGGCATGACCGTCGCACCAACTGCTTCCCATAACTGCCGCAGCTTAGCAATGGCGCTATCATTAGCCGTTGGCAGCTCGCAGATAATCACGCTATGATTGACGAATAGAGTGGCGCGCCTGGCATGATAGCCTGAATTTTCCGCCCCAGCAATCGGATGCGCAGGGACAAACCCCGTTGGTAGCGAGCTAAAGACCGCTTTTGCCGCCTCAATGATATTAACCTTGGTACTACAGACGTCGGTAATGAGGCAATCAGCAGCAAGCTGTCCGTTATCCATCGCGGTTTTGATATCGACAAACACAGCCTTTACCGCTTGCACTGGCACGGCAATGATAATTAGGTCGCTGCCCGATACCACTTCACTTAAGACGGCACTACCCGCATCTAGCAAACCATATTCCATGGCTTCATCGATGCTTGGTGCATGTCGATCAACCGCCACCAAGCGCGCACTTAAACCAAGGTCTTTGATGGCTTGGGCAAGACTCGCGCCAATCAGCCCTAGACCGATAACACAGACTTGCTCAAATAATGGCGGCTGAGTATATATAGACGATTGCATATGATTGTTTTGGTTGGTTATGGGTTGATTGCTTAGGTTTTGATTACTTATATTTTGATTGCTAAGATTGTTTTGCTGGCGACTCACGGCGTTTCTCTTTCAACAAACCAGCATCAGTAGGCATAAAACATACTGATATCGGCGTCGTAAAATTATTTTATTTTTTGTTTAAAATAGGGATAACTACTTTTTTATTAATCTTCAGTCAATATTGAGCGCAAGGTATCAATCAGGCGCATATTATCTTCTGCAACCCCTACCGTAATACGCAACCAATTGGGCAAACCATAACCTGCTAATGGACGCACTATCACGCCCTGCTCTAGCAATGCTTGATAAATGGCAGCCGCGTTTATGTCTTCCATCTCAACTTCTATTTCAACCATGATAAAGTTGGCATGCGACTTAATAAACCCTAGCCCCAAAGCATCAAACTGCTTTTCTAACCAGCGCATTTGCTCTTGGTTATTAAGTCTTGTTTTTTCAATAAAGTCTTGGTCTGCAAGCGCAGCATTGGCAGCAGCTAAAGCGACTCTACTAACGTTAAAGGGCTGACGAATGCGATTGAGTAAATCGGCGACAGCGACTGAGCTTAGCGCATAACCAACACGCAAACCTGCTAGCCCATAGGCTTTTGAAAAGGTACGTACAATAACCACATTCTCAAATTCATCGAGCAGCGCTCTATTATTACTCTCAGGACTATATTCGTTATAGGCTTCATCTAATACCACCAACACTGAGCTTGGCACACTAGCGACAAACGCACGTAACTCTTGCTGCGTAAGCTGCGTACCCGTTGGGTTATTAGGATTGGCGATAAAGACCATTTTGCTATTAGGATTGTCCGCTACCGCCTGACTCATCGCCTTTAAATCATGACCAAAACGATTGGCTGGCACTTCCACGCCTTTTGCGCCTTGCATTTTGGCCAGCATCGGATAAACGATAAAAGCATACTGACTATAAATAATCGCATCATCGACGCCAGCAAAACTACGCGCTAAGATATCAAGCAAATCATCAGAGCCATTACCTAAAGTAATCTGCTCAACACCAACATCGTTAAAGTCAGCAAGTGCTTGTTTGAGATAATAACCATTGCCATCAGGATAACGTGCCAGCTGACCCAGTTGCTCGGTAATCGCAAGCGTGACATGCGGTGAGCAGCCCAGTGGATTTTCATTACTAGCAAGCTTGACCACATCTGAGACACCGTACTCGCGTGTCAACTCTTCAACCGGCTTGCCCGTCTGATAAGGCATTAGCTCTAAAATACTGTCATAGGCCGGCACTAGCGGTGATAAATTTGACTCTGTCGACTGAGATGACTGCATGATTTATCCTTGGATGTGATATGGCATTTACTGTTGATGAATCCCTACTGTTAAAACCATTCTATTAAGCCAGCTTTATAGCACGGCTTTTGGATAAGAACCGAGGATACGCAAATCTTTGACCAATGGGCGGATATCCGCAATTGCTGCACTCACATTTGCGTCTTCGATGTGGCCATCCATATCGATAAAGAACACGTAAGCCCATTTATTTGGACGTTCAGGACGGGTTTCGATACTGGTCATCGACACGCCATGATAAGACAAGGGCTTTAAGATTTCGATCAGGGCGCCCGCTTTATCATGCGCTGAAACCATAATTGAAGTTTTATCTTGACCCGATGGCGCAATCGCTTCGTGACCGATAATTAGGAAACGCGTGGTATTACTAGGATTGTCTTCGATATTTGAATACAGCTTATGTAAATCGTACTCTGCCGCTGCCACATCACCGGCGATTGCCGCTGAATGCCATTCGTTTTTGAGACGGCGGGCCGCTTCACCATTGCTCGATACCGCCACACGCTCAACATTTGGGAAATTAACATCGAGCCAATGACGGCACTGCGCCAATGACTGCTGATGTGAGTAAATACGGCTTAAGCCATCAATTTTGGTGTGTTCAGCAACCAAAAAGTTCTGATGAATAGGTAGCTCAACTTCACCGATTATCTTTAAGCTAGAAGATAAAAAGCCATCTAAGGTATGGTTAACCACGCCCTCTGATGAGTTTTCAACTGGTACCACACCATACATCGCCGTACGCGCTTCAACTTCACGAAAGACGTCAGTAATAGTATTTAGTGGCACAGTATCGGCAGCTTTACCAAAGTGCTTTAAAGCGGCGGCATGGGTAAAGGTGCCGACAGGGCCCAAAAATGCAATACGCTGCGGTGCTTCCAAGTCAAGGCAGACTGACATGATTTCGCGGAACAAACGCGCCATTTTTTCATCGGCGATGGGCCCGGTATTGCGCTCCATCACCGCCTTTAACACTTGCGCTTCACGCTCAGGACGATAAAAAATAGGATTGGTTTTTTCGGTATCAGGACTATTGGCAACGTGGTCTTTTTTTACCGTCGCTACTTGCTGCGCCAATTTGGCACGGTTATTAATGAGCGTTTGAATTTCGCAGTCAACTGCATCAATACTTTGGCGCAATGTGTTTAAAAACGCTTTATCAGTTGCAGCCCCATCAACACTTGCAGGGGTTTGGCTTAGATTGTCTACATTTTGCTCTGGTGACTGCTCACTCATTACCGCCCATCCTTTTTCTAATATTATTGCTAAAGTTATTGCTAAAGTTTATGACTGTTGTCTACTAGCTAGGTAACCTGCTTATTTTAATAATAAATGCTCGCTTAGTTCTCATGTTTAGCGAGCCAAACAGTGGATCGGCTCTACTATAGCAAAAACTATCGACAGTGCCCATTCGTAAATACGCGCAAATAAGCAATTTGCCATAAATCTTAGCACAGTTATGCACGATAAACGCTATACCCTATAAAACTATCAGGCTACAACCGTCCAAATATATGATACAGTTTAAAGATAGCCGTTAAATTCACCATACCGCCATGATAAATCGCTTTATCAATGAAAATTCATAAGCAACTAACTGAAATAACCAATCTAAATAACACGGCTAAATAAAAACATCAAAACGTAAATTAATCATAGGATATCTGATGAGCGCATTACAACAGCTTCGCACCATGACCACTATTGTCGCTGATACGGGCGACCTTGCCGCCATTGCGCGTCTAAAACCCATCGATGCCACGACCAATCCAAGCCTTATTACCAAAGCGCTGATTCATCCGGACAATGAAGCGCTGATGTCAGAAACCATGAGTCGCCATCGCGGTGATGTCGATGCAGTGATTGATGAATTAACCGTTCAAATCGGCTGTAATATTTTAGCATTGATTGAAGGTCGCGTTTCAACCGAAGTCGATGCACGCTTATCTTATGACACTCAAGCCACCATTGATAAAGCGCTCAGCTTTATGGAAGCCTACCAAAAAGCAGGTATTGATTCAGAGCGCGTCTTAATTAAGATGGCCGCAACGTGGCAAGGTATTGAAGCGGCGCGTTACCTTGAAACGCAGGGAATTCACTGCAACTTGACGTTATTATTCGGTCAGCATCAAGCGATTGCTTGTGCCGATGCGGGCGTGACCCTAATCTCGCCTTTTGTAGGGCGTATTTTAGACTGGCAAAAACGTCAGCAAAACCGCCAAAATGTCCCTGCTTCAGATGATATGGGTGTGCAATCGGTCAAGCTTATTTACCAATACTACAAACAACATGGCTATAAGACCCAAGTGATGGGCGCAAGTTTCCGCTCGACCGAGCAAATATTAGCACTGGCTGGTTGTGATCTATTGACCATCGCGCCCAATCTGATTGATGAGCTGGCAGCCATGGATGTCGAAGTGACACGCCAACTGTCACCAAGTATGTCAATGGATTTGCCCGACATGGCGAAGGTCAGCTTAACCCATGACGAGTTCAGTGCCGCTTATCAGCAAGATATCGTCACCCAAGACTTATTACCCAAGGGTATCGATGGCTTTATCGGTGCGCGTGATGAGCTTGCGCAAATGCTCGCGGCGATGCGAGATTAACTGCGATATTTATATATTTTATGCGTTTGCCTGCTAATCACGAGTGCTGAGATTGTCTCAGTATGAACCCCTTGTCATAAAAGTAATTTGCCTGCTTCTATCAAGTTGGCTATGATAAGCGACTTTATATAACAACAAGCAAGGCTCGATTATGAAACGGCTAGCAGTGATATTAGCAGGTAGTACGCTTGCAATGAGTGGCTATGCGGCAAACTGGTTAGAGGTCTCAAAAAGCCAAACTGGCTCTATTTTTAGCTTGGATGTGGATTCTATCGAACGCTCAGACATTCATATTATTGATGAAAAAGAAGTCGAAAACATTACTGTCTCGATTCGTAGAACCTATCCTGCGCCAAAGGATAGCGCAAAAGACGCTAAAGAAAATGAGGCGAAAGCAAAAGAGAGTAAAGACAAAGGCGCTAATAAAACAGTGAAAGAAACCAGCATTCATCATAGCGACCAGCAATGGCTTATCTCATGTAAGGACGCAAGCTACTATCAGCGTGCTTACGTCAATTATGCAGCTGACGATAAAGTATTAAAATCTTGGCAATCTGATAAGCCGATATTAACGACCAAAGACTTTAAGCTGACCAAACCAAAAACGATCAGTCGCTTGCTCGTCGAACAAGCGTGTAAAAGTTATCAGCAAGCTAAATAGCGTAAAGTAAAACGAATTAAGACAAACAAATAGCATTAAAAAAAGCGCGCTGAACTATAATTATCCAGCGCGCTTTTTATTATGCTAAAACCATTTCTCTAAGCTTTTAAAACGGTATAAATAGGTACAGGAAACTCGCCATGTAAAGCAACTAAATCTAACAATACCAAGGCGCCAACCACCGTATGCTGTGCAGATTTACAAAGCTCATAAGCGGTCATCAGCGTGCCGCCTGTCGCCAAGATATCGTCGACCAATAATACCCGCTCAGGCGGCAAATTATTTTGCATCTCAAGCGTGTCTTTGCCGTATTCTAATACATAAGCTTTATTAGCAACCGGCGGCGGTAATTTACCGGGTTTACGCAGCAAAATCATGCCTTTACCCAAACGTCCCGCCAGCAAACTGGCAAATACAAACCCACGCGCTTCTACGGCGCCTAAGCAATCCACTTCATCAAGCAAACCTTTAGGCAAAACCGCCAACATCTCATCAATCACCGCATTGATATGACTGCGTAGTAACGGTGTAATATCATAGAAATCGATACCAACTTTTGGGAAGTCTGGTACTGTGCGAATGATTTGCCAAAATGGATGGTCAGTATTGAGCATATTAGATGAATCGGTTGTGGTCTTAACTTCAGCTGATGTAACGGCGGCATTCGCGCTCATAGTAACCCTTAACTTATAAAACTTAAATAATGATATGACGGTGGTAAATGAGGTAGGTGATAAATGAGATGACAATCGCTAAAAATAGCGGCGAGAATTATAGCATAATCGGCTTTATCGTGACGGCAAAATCGGCAATGACAGCCCAGCTAAAACCTTGAAAGTGACGCATAAGCACTTGATAAAAGCTGGTGAATCTCAATATACAAGTGTAAACTTAACTATGAAAATAACCGCTATATGCTAAACTACGTGCGTTTTTACATGCTAAATGTTGGCTAGAATACTTAATAATTGCTTTAAAAACGCCAATTAATCTAATTAACGCCACTGGTAATAGCAAAAACGCTGGTAAAAGAAACATTGGTAATCGTAATACTGGAAATAATCGATAGGACTATTTATGAAACGTTATGAATGTATTGTCTGCGGCTGGATATACGACGAAGAGCTTGGCTGCCCTGAAGAAGGCATCGCGCCTGGTACCAAATGGGAAGACATTCCAGACGACTGGACGTGCCCAGAATGCGGCGTTGGCAAGCTTGATTTTGAGATGCTCGAATTTTAAGCCAACGACCATCTAAATAGGATACTTCATGACAGAATCAAACCCCACCAATCACACAAACGCGTCTGTAAATTCAGAAGAAACCGACAATGCTTTAGTGCTTAATGACAAAATGACGAATGATACAGTGCTCAGCTCTTCACCATCTAATTCTTCAGCACTTAGCGCTGCGATAATCGACTCTCCAACAATCGATTACCCGACGCCTGAATGGCAAAAGTTTGGCGATCATGCTTGGTATCCGTCTGATTTGAGCGAGCATCTTTATCAATCGATGATCGATATCGGCGATGGCATTGAGCTGTGTGTTGAGGCAGGTGGTGATCCCAAGAATCCGCCGTTACTTATGATTATGGGGCTTGGCTCACAAATGGTGTTTTGGCCCAATAGTTTCATAAAGCGCTTTATCGATGCCGGTTTTTTTGTAATTCGTTTTGACAATCGTGATATCGGCTTGTCGTCCAAAGTACAGATTGATGGTTTGCCGCGTATCAGCCAATTAAAAATGATGATGCGTCTGCAAACGGGACTGTCGAATAAAGGCGCGCCGGTTGCTTATAATTTAACCGACATGGCAGAAGATACGGCGCGTTTAATCAAAGCCTTAAAGCTTGGTAAAACGCATCTGCTTGGCGCTTCTATGGGCGGGATGATTGCGCAAATCGTTGCCGCGCGTTATCCAAGTTTGGTACAGCGCATGGCCTTGATGTTTACCACCACCAATCGTGCTTTTTTAAAGCCGCCCAAACCCAAGCAGTTATATACCCTGATCAACCGCCCTGAGAGCCACTCTGAGCGCGATATCGTACGGCATAGCGTCTGGTTTATGAAAACCGTTGGCACACCAGGGCACGTCAATGTGCGCATGGTACGTGACATCGCCAAGATACGTTATCAGCGTAATTTTCATCCGCTTGGTACGGTACAACAGCTCAATGCTATCTTAGCTTCTGGCTCGATTAGCAAATATAGCAAACAAGTTAAAGCACCGACGATTGTGCTGCATGGTAGCGCTGATGGTCTGTTACCCGCCTCACAAGGTCGAGTGGTTGCAAAGACCATTCCTAATGCAAGCTTTCATTTAATCGAAGGTATGGCACACGATATTC
The DNA here is from genome assembly GCF_904846465.1 of Psychrobacter pulmonis. NCBI lineage: Bacteria > Pseudomonadati > Pseudomonadota > Gammaproteobacteria > Moraxellales > Moraxellaceae > Psychrobacter > Psychrobacter pulmonis. The sequence goes on along the minus strand of NZ_CAJHAT010000009.1, from coordinate 6,749 downwards.
CCGAATACTATCAGCCCTATATGGTCGATTTAATTAGCAAGCATCTATTAGACAAGTAGTACTTCAAGCTTAAAATTAATGATCATTAAGTATAAAAAAAGAGTGTCAGAAAGATGAATGATCTATCGCTCTGACACTCTTTTTTCGCCGGCAAATTTAAGCGTGATATTAAATGATAAGTCTTAAGTATCAATCACATCCAATACTATCACCCTCTTTATCAATACACATTTTATTGCCATTTTCTAAATTGCCAATCCAAGCTTTGCCATTCGTAAATACAAATGCAGGTTGGTCTTTATAATGATCGCTCGCATTCACACCGTTATTATCAAAGCGAAAAGGAATCACTAATTCACCGCCTAAATTGACAAAGCCCCATTCATTATCGATACGCACGCCCGCCAAACCTTCAGAAAATGGTCGCACTTCATCGAAAGAATAGGTAATCATAGACACATTATTATCATCAACAAAACCCCATTTGCCGTCTTGTTGCCGTGGCTGCAAGGTGGTAAAACTACGGGACGGTGGCAACTTTTGCGCAGCTTCATTGCTGCTAACAAGTGTACTTTTCGAATTTTGACTAGCAGCCTTGCTATTTGGGTCAGAGGTAGGTTTGCCGTTTTTATCCAACCAGCTGATAGCTTGATTTTTACGTACGCGCGTCATGCCGCTACGATAATCGTCAATATCACTAATTGCAGCGGAAAATGGTATGACTGTCTTGTTGGCAGTATCTACAACCCCATAATGACCGTTTTGCTTGACCACAATGCGACCTTCAGAGACGGGACGCGCCCAACTTTGTCCTTCTTTGAGCATATCGTACATCGCAGGAATAACCTCGCGACCTTGCATATTGACGTAGCCCACCCGACCATTACGCAGCACTGGTAGCAAGCCGCCCGATATTTTGTCAGCATCTACTCTTTGATAGCGGGTTAAATCAAGCACACTTTTGCCTTGCTTATCAATCAAGGCAACTGGTGCTCCGTAATCTTTTATGGCTAAAAAATAGCCGCTACTAGAGGTACAAGAGACATTTTTATAATAGCTTTTGGGTATTTTGCAGCTGGCGGCTTGTGCATTTGACATCCCAAAAAACGTAGCAGCTATGGCGCTCATGACAAATAGACGCGCAATGAAACTGCGACGTGGCAGCAGTGTAGATAAGAAGTCTATTTGTCGTTTCGATATAGAACGTTGCAGCATAAGCAAACCTAGGCTAAAAGTAATAGAAGCACTGTAAATATATGGTGAGTTCATTGTAAAAACGATATAGCGGAACTGTCATAGATTTTTTGAAGCCTCTGGAGAGCAAAGCGCACAACAAGCGAGGAAAATTTACGACAGTTTCGCGCAAAAATATCATGTCTTTATTTTATATAAAATTCACTATATTAAGTTAAGTATTTGAAGAGTATCACTATTTTAAAACAGGATGTGATTCAAAATACAAATAGATGATAGAGTAACAAATGGCAGCTTGTGCGCCAATGCTATTACTGTAAGAAGGTGACCGCTTTATTTATCTATGGTGAGTGATAAGTCATTATAAAATAAATTGCACCAAAGCATTCCAATTCAAGAGCAAAACACTGACAATATGGCTTGTCTATACAAATCAACTCTTTAGCAAACCACACTTAAAAAGCATTTTAAAAAAGTAACATAGTAATGAGATAAGGATATTGCATGGCTATCGCCTCTTCACGCTCCGCCGCTACTGGCTTGGTCATTGGTTGCGTTATTTTTGGTTTGGGCAGCTTAATTGTCGCCCATGTCGATATCGGTGGCTGGGCAATGTCATTTTGGCGACTGGCTATTTCTGGCGTGGTGTTTGCTATATTGGCTAAAATGACAGGGCAACGACTTCCGCGCTCAAAGCGTGCTGTTTTTTACGGTCTATTATCAGGCGCGTTTTTAGGACTCGATTTAGCGCTATGGCATGAGAGTATTTATGCGGTCGGTCCCGGTATCTCAACCTTACTTAATAGCTTGCAGATTTTCTTTTTGGCGGCCATTGGCTTTTTATACTTTAATGAGCGCCAATCTATTTTGCAGCTCATCAGTTTATTTTTAGCCATGCTAGGCGTGGCAATGATAGGTAGCCCTGAGTTTGCGCAAAATACCGCGGCGACTTGGGGGTTCGTCACGGGTATTGTTTCAGGCGCTATGCTTGCCGCGTCGATGACCTTTATCCGTAAAACCCATGATACTGAGCCAACGCCGATATTTATGCTGATGCAGCTGGTGAGTATCGGCGGCGTCATAGCAATGATTCTGCCAATGTTTATCTTTGATATGGGTAATATCTTACCCAATACTTGGTATGAGATTGGTTGGATATTGATTTATGGCACGGTGATGCAATGCTTGGCGTGGGGGCTTATCGCCTACTCGATTCCTAAGCTGTCTTTAGCATTGACAGGGCTGCTCTTATTAACCGAGCCCATTGCGGCCTTGGTGATTGATTATAGCTGGCTTGATAAACCGATTAATACGCTGCAATGGAGCGGCGCGCTATTGACGATGTTTGCCATTTATTTAGGGTCGTTAAAACCTAAGCCACGCGCACTACGCCGTTATCGCTTTTTTGCCAGATTTTATAAACGAAATTATAAATAAAGCGGTAATGAATAAAAGTTATAATAAGTAAGAGCCGTAATAAGTAAAAGCCACAATAATCATTGTGGCTTTTTTTACGATGAACAAATCAATCTTTTTGACGGTTAATCTTTTTGTCGATTAAATAAAGCATTCAGTACAATCGCCGCTAAAGTCGCGGTGCCAATTCCGCCTAAATCAAAGCCGCCTAGATGCAAGCTAAAATTACCCGTACCCATAATAACGGTAACCGCGGCAATGATTAAATTGCTATTTTTGCTAAAATCGATATGACTGTCTATCCAAATTTTTGCCCCAGCAATGGCAATCAAACCAAATACGACGATAGAGGCGCCGCCCAATAAAGCCGCCGGTATGGTCTGAATAATAGCACCAAACTTTGGCGACAAGCCGAGCAAAATAGCAACCAAACCCGCTATCACAAAAATCGTCGTGCTATAGACTTTGGTCACGGCCATGACACCGATATTTTCTGCATAAGTGGTCACCCCTGTGCCACCAAAGCCTGCTGAAAACGTCGTCGCCAAGCCATCAGCAAAAAATGCTCTGCCCATATAAGGCGTCACGCGCGCTTTAGTCATGCCTTCGACTGCTTTAAAGTGCCCTAAGTTTTCGGCAATTAAGATAAAGGCCACGGGCGCAATCAAAATAATCGCACTCATCTCAAAATGCGGCGTATGAATACTTGGCAGACCAAACCATGAAGCCGCCGATACATTGCTAAAATCAATCGGTACGCCATAACCGAGTATATTGGTCGTAACAAAATAAGCAATATAAGATAGGATTAAACCAACCAGCAACAACAGACGGCGCAGCATACCGCGGGTAAATACTGCAACCCCACTGATAAGCAATACCGTCAGCGTCGCCATCCATGCATCAAACTGGTTGGCAGACACCCCTTGAATGGTCACAGGCGCTAAATTTAGACCAATAATCATCACAATAGCACCGGTGACAATAGGCGGCATCAAACGCTCAATCCAGCCTGTACCCGTCTTCATTACCAACAAACCTATCAAGGCATAAATGATGCCGCAAGCCATGATACCGCCCAAGGCGACATTCAGATTGTCATTGAATCCCACACCCGCATAAGCAGTAATCGCAATCACAGGACCGATAAAAGCAAAGCTTGAGCCCAAATAACTGGGCATGCGCCCGCCAGTAATGATAAAAAACATCACCGTACAGATACCGGACATCAAAATGGCCAAATTGGGGTCAAACCCCATTAATAATGGCGCGAGCACGGTCGAGCCAAACATGGCAAACGTATGCTGCACCCCTAATAACACACTCTTGCCAGGCGGTACATATTCATTAATGCCGACCGGATCGCGATCCAAGTTGCCCTTATAAGGACGCCACGTTGGAAACCAACGACCATTATCAAAGTCTGGATTGTGCGGATAACTCACCGCAGCTGTATCGATACCAGCCGCTGCTAATGCATTATGAGGCTCTGAGTGATTGCTCTCCGGTGCTGGAGCGTGAGGTTCAGGTGTTGTCATGCGCTGTCCTATTTGAGCTAAGAAAATACCAATCAGCTAAAAACTGTTAAAAAGCCACTGTAAAAATACAACTGTGAATTGAGTCAAAACGATAATAGTGAAAATATATTTCCTTACAGTAAATATAAATCGCTACATAAATAGCATTAAAAAACATGCTCGACTGTTTGCGCCATTCTCTACACTATAGTGATGGCTGAATTACAGGATGTTACAAGGATATTGGTTGCGAGCATGATAACGGAGTTCTATGATAAATAAAAGTTATTATTCAGCTGCCTTGTGTCCGCTTATACTGACAGGTATTCATAGATAACGTCGCAAATTTTTAAATGCTTAGCTTTTTTATTTAAGTAAACATCTAAAAAAACGCTCTGTATCGTCATAGTACGGTATTTATCAGAGGTTTTTGGACGGCTATCTATTATTTTTTCACCCCAGTACTAAGCCCCTTCTACAACAGACGCTGATGCACTGACAATTTCTTGGTATTTTTATGATTAGTGTTTTCGACTTATTTAAAATTGGTATTGGGCCATCAAGCTCTCATACCGTTGGGCCTATGGTGGCAGCCAACTTATTTTTGACGTCATTGCTTAAACAAAGCGCATTGACAACGATTAAGAATATTGAAATCGAGCTTTATGGTTCTTTGGCTGCTACTGGTAAAGGGCACGCAACTGATACGGCGATATATTTAGGCTTACTTGGCCATACGCCAAGCACCATTGATACGCGCTTAACGGATCAATACTTGGCGCCTATTTTCGCGGACAAGCTGCTTAATTTGTCTGGCAAACATGTTATCGAGTTTGACACCGAGCGTGATGTGTATTGGTATGATGATACGGTATTGCCTTATCATCCGAATGCTTTGACCATCCGCGCTATATTGACCGATGGTAGCAAATATCAGCAGACCTATTATTCGGTTGGCGGTGGCTTCGTGATTAACGAAGATGACGCCAATAATCCCGATGAGGACCATGCCAGCCCAACGATTGATATCGTTCCCTACCCTTTTAATACTGCCGCAGAGTTACTTGAGCAGTGCCATAAGCATGGACTAAGTATCAGCGAGTTGGTACTTGCTAACGAATGCCATTACCGCGATCAAGCAGATGTTTTTAGTTATTTAGATGCTATTTGGCAAGTGATGCAAGACTGTGTAACCCAAGGCTGTAAAAACAGCGGCGTTTTACCCGGTGGCCTTGACGTTAAACGCCGTGCCCACGATTTACACAATCAATTATGTGCTGAAAAAGGTCTGCCTATCGCCAAGACTGACAAGCTGGCAGCAATGGATTGGGTCGATTTGTATGCCCTTGCCGTCAATGAAGAAAATGCCAATGGCGGTAAAGTGGTCACCGCCCCAACTAATGGTGCGGCGGGCATCATTCCGGCGGTCTTGCACTACTATCGTGATTTTCTGCTTAATTATAACCAAGCTGGCGTGCGTAACTTTTTATTAAATGCCACCGCTATCGGCAGCTTAATTAAACAAAACGCTTCTATTTCGGGTGCGGAAGTTGGCTGCCAAGGCGAAGTCGGTTCAGCCTGTGCGATGGCAGGTTCGGCATTGGCCGAAATAATGGGTGGCTCGCCAGCGCAGTGTTTGAATGCCGCCGAGATTGGGATTGAGCACAATTTAGGTCTGACTTGTGATCCGATTGGTGGTTTGGTACAAGTCCCTTGTATCGAGCGTAATGCGATGGGCGCTGTCAAAGCCATCAATGCCGCGCGTCTTGCCTGCCGCGGCAATGGGCAGCATTTTGTTTCACTAGACAAAGCGATTGAAACCATGAAGCAAACAGGCGCTGATATGTCTGATAAATACAAAGAAACCGCACGCGGCGGTCTGGCTATTTATGCTGATAACCGCATTCCCACTGCTACCCGCGGTGTCAGTGTCAATTACAGTCAATGTTAATTTGACTTCCTCCCCTCTCTAAAGTGAGGGGATTCCTACTACTAGACGCTCAAGCCCGAGCGCGAGAATGTTTTTTGCCGCATTAATATCACGGTCATGAGTGACACCGCACTCGCAAAGCCATTCTCTTATTCCTAAGTTTGCTCTACCTTTCGGACTGTTTTGGCGTGAGCCACAACACGAACAAGTTTGGGTGGTGTAACTTTCATTTACCTCATCATAGTAGCAACCTGCGTTCTCGCACTTATAGGTCAGTTGCCGCTTAATCTCAAACCAACCTGCATCATAGACGGACTTGGCGAGTTTGCCCCTAGTGAATGATTTTGATTGAAGTTTGCCAATGATGATTATTTTATTAGTCTTGGTAAGGTTGGTGGTAAATTTATGAATCAAGTCTTGGCGTGTATTTTTAATCTTGGCGTGAATCGCCTTAACTCTTTGTTTGTTTTTAGCCCGCTGAGCAATGCCTAGTTTTTTAGCGTATTGCTGGGTGACTTTGGTTTTTAGTACCTCACCATTACTTGTCGTTGCTGAGTCCCTGCAGCCTAAATCAATACCAGTTTCGCCTGTACCGCACTCAATTTTTGGGTACTCTTTAATGGTGATACAGGCATACCAGTGGCCGCGACTGTCTTGCACAAGCTCACAGGTGTTGATGGTGTAGAGTGCTA
>NZ_CAJHAT010000008.1:0-79097 GCF_904846465.1 Psychrobacter pulmonis | reverse complement strand
TTTGCAGACTCATATCTAACCCCCTTTGCTGACGACAATAGCATGATGGCACCACCTGATCCCTTCCCGAACTCAGAAGTGAAACATCATCGCGCCAATGGTAGTGTGGCCCCGGCCATGTGAGAGTAGGTCATCGTCAGCTCTCTATTCCTGAATCGCCCCTCAACTTAATTGTTGAGGGGCTTTTCTTTGTCTAGCGGTTGAGGTTAGAAAACTATTTTACATATCCTAATACATAACTTAACAGCTATGTATTGTTGAGATGACTTATTAAAGCTATGATTATTACAGTTCATGTTATCGATGCAGGATTACTAGAGAAACATGGGCTTTTATAAATGAACTTAATATCATAAAAATTAATAATCACAAGGATGAGATGATTATGACTATTGCAAAGAATATTGAAGTAAGCAGCACCTCAGAAACAAGTTTTGAAGACGCTATTCAAAAAGGCGTGGCGCGTATCGCCAAAACCGTTAACAATGTTCAAGGTGCTTGGGTAAAAGAGCAGAAAGTTGGTATTACCGATGGTAAGATTAATAAGTATCATGTCATTATGATTGTGAGCTTTGTCATTAATGAAGATACTGACCTTAGTTAATCATTATTAATAATATAGAATTACTTATAGACCTGATTTATTAAAAAATAAAAAGCCTGTGTATGCAGGCTTTTTTTATGTCTTTTAATCCGTCATAAAACAAAGGTTTACTCATAGAAATTTCTTAACATTATAGATTGAGGTAGATGTAGTAAACTGGTCGTTTGATATTTTTAACATAATTTTTTTAACAAAGTTTTTATAAATAGAGAAAGCTATGGCAGTTGATTTTACCAATACCTTGATCGTTGCGATATCAGCAACCGCTTTATTTGATTTATCAGAGTCTGAAAATCATCTGATAGCATTATTACAGCAGCGACCCAGCGAGGCGATTAAAGAGTTCCGTGACTATATGGCTGAACGCGAGAATGATTCGCTCAGCATTGGAGCCGGCTATCCGCTTATTAAAGCATTGTTAAATTTGAATAATTATTGCCATGATTGCGAGGCGCAGGACGCAGGTATCGAGACGCCATTGGTAGAAGTGGTTATCGTCTCAAAAAGTAGCCCTGATACAGGTATTCAGGTGCTTAATGCAATTCGTGAACATGGTTTAACCATTTCTCGCTCGGCATTTATATCCGGAAGCCCTATAGCGCCTTATATTAAAGACTTTAATGTGGATTTGTTTTTGACCACCAATCGTGATGACGCTCAGCAAGTTGCCGATGCCAATATTTGTGCCTGTGCGATATTAGATGCCACACCAGTAAATACTTATGAGCTCGATACTAAGCAGCTGCGTATCGCATTTGATGGTGATGCGGTATTGTTTGATGACTCAGGTGAGCTGCTTTATAAACAAAAAGGGTTGCGGGCTTTTCATGAGCGTGAAGCCGAAATGCGGGATTTGCCGATAGAAAAAGGACCTTATGCAGAACTGTTGATTAAGCTGTCAAAAATGCAAGAGCGTTTGCCTGCAAGCTTGCATACTTCTCCCATGAAGATAGCGTTAGTCACTGCCCGTAATGCCCCTGCGGACTTACGGGCGATTAAAACGCTACGTGATTGGGGTGTTGATCTCGATATGGCATTTTTTTTGGGCGGACTTGAAAAGACGGCAGTATTAAAAACCTTTGCGCCACATATCTTCTTTGATGATTCGGTCAAACATATTGATGCGGCGCGTGATTTTATGCCAACGGCGTTGGTTCCTTATCATTCGACCTCTTTGCTGCATGCCAAGAGTGTATTAACGGCAGAAGAAGACGCCTCATCATTGTCATTTAAACCTGTAAAAAGCCCACGGTCTTCTGTGAGCGAGCAATAGGGTTTTAATAACATTCAAAGGTTTAAAAGATAAGGTTTGTTATGAAGTGGCAGCAATTATTTAGCTTAATAACACGCAGAATTAAGCAAGTTTTTGGCTTATATGCGTTTGTTCTTATACCGATGTGGGGCATGTTTTTTCTCAATGAAACGCTGCTTTTCGGGCTATGGAATATCTTTGGGATTGTGCCACGGGCGTTAGACTTAGGTAGTATGATTGGGGTGTTTGCGTCATGGACGATGCATGGCAATTTTTCTCACTTACTTGGCAATACGTTGACGTTATTACAAATTTTATTTTTGTTCGGACTATTTGAAAATAATGCTTATCGTACGGTAATTAAATTGATCGTGGCGTCAGGATTGGCGACTTGGATTATCGGTTCGCCATTGTCGATTCATATCGGCGCTTCGGGGCTATGTTTTGCGATGCTGGGTTATATGATAGGCGGAGCGTTATTTGCGCGGCGCTGGGGTTATCTGTTTGCTTGTATTGTCATGGGAACTGGTTACTGGTTGACCATCAAACAAGGTTTGATGCCGCAGCAAGGCATCTCATTTGCGGCGCATTTTGGCGGACTATGCGCCGGCTTATTATTGGGGGCAAACTCAAAACATGCTTATACCAGTATCAACACGCGTTATTAAATTTTATTGATACAAACGTTGATATATAACGGATCATTTTTTTCTAATGGCCGCCACTTAGTGGTTTGCTTCACATGCTCATCAATGCTCAGCTTACTATCCTTTTCTTGCAATACGTAATCGGCGCGGGCAGGGGCAGCACAGTCAATAACTTGCGGTACTTGCTGCACACTTCGACGTCGCTCAAACAAATATAAATTCACCAAATAAACATCTGGATTATCAGCATTAGCGCGCGCGTGCCCACTGTCTGCGGCCATAAAACGAAAGGTTTGTGGTTTGATATATGACCAAGGACGAAACCAAGTGCTCTGTTCAACTTTTTTCACCACATGCACGCCGTTAGGTAGTTGCGCAGTTTGCTGCTCGAACCAGCTATATTCTTGGCTGATTTGAAAGCCAAAAATACCAATCGCCCCAAATAATGGAATCAGCCATCTTGGGGCTTTTTTTCCTGCCAGTTTGCTGAGATGAGTTATGATTAGTGCTATCCCAGCCATACCAAATCCAGCAGCTATGGTGGCGATAAACTCAAAAAGCATAAGATTTTTCCTTAACGCCATCAGCGCATTTAAAACCAATTCATAAAAAGATAAAAAAATCACTCACAAGCAGTTGCTGCCGGTGAGTGATTATCTTACAAAGAATAGCACATAATATCGTCTAGATTAGTGATCGATTGCGCCGCCAGCTCCGCGTGGCGAACGAACACTTTCAACCAATTCTTGGATATGGGCTGGTGGTGGCGCAGTCGCATAAGAAACAGCGAATGCGACGATGAAGTTAAGTAATGCACCAACCGCACCAAACGATAGTGGTGAGATACCAAATAACCAATACTCTTCCGTATCAGGGAAGTTTGCCGTACCAGTGATAAAGAACCAGCCTTTGAAGACAAAGATATAAACCAAGATACTAATCAAACCTGTGAGCATGCCAGCGATGGCGCCAAGGTTATTAATACGCTTCGAGAAAATACCCATCATCAATGCAGGGAACAGTGAAGCACCTGCAATACCAAAGGCTAATGCAACGACCTGTGCGGCAAATCCTGGGGGATTAATACCGAGCCATGTCGCAACCACAATCGCGATAGCCATCGTGATACGCGCGACTTTTAGCTCGCCTGCATCAGTAATGTTTGGATTTAAGTTACGTTTAATCAAGTCATGACTGATCGCTGATGAGATGGCAAGTAGTAGACCCGCTGCCGTTGATAGCGCTGCTGCCAAACCACCGGCGGCGATAAGACCAATAACCCAACCTGGTAGCTGTGCAATTTCCGGATTGGCCAATACCAAGATATCAGCGTTGACATCAAGCTCGTTACCTTCCCAGCCTCTATCGACAAAGATACCATCACGCTCTAAAGCATGCTCAGCTTTAGCTTCTTCAACTGTCGTAGTAGCAGCAGCAACATCACCGCCGTCAGCTGTTGCGGCAGCCAATGCTAGCTCTGCTGCACCAAGTCCGCTATCGCTATATAACTGAATACGACCATCGTTATTTAGATCGTTATATTTAATAAGACCGGTATCTTCCCATGTTCTCATCCAATCTGGACGTTGATCATATTCGATCGCAGGGGCATCAACACCTTGTGGATAAATGGTATCGATTAGGTTTAAACGTGCCATCGCACCTACTGCCGGAGCAGTAAAATAGAGTAGCGAGATGAAAACTAACGTCCAACCAGCTGTCCAACGGGCGTCAGCAACTTTAGGAACCGTGAAGAAGCGAATGATAACGTGCGGTAAACCCGCGGTACCAATCATCAGTGATAAAGTAAACAGCACCATATTTAGCTTGTTTGGTACATCAGCGGTATAAGCGGTAAAGCCTAGGTCGACGACGATTTGGTCAAGCTTAGTTAAAATAGGAACACCTGCTTCAACATGGTTTGAGAACAAACCAAGACCCGGAATCGGATTGCCTGTTAATTCAAGTGAGATAAACACCGCAGGAATGGTATAAGCAATCATAAGAACGATATACTGCGCAACCTGCGTGTAGGTAATCCCTTTCATACCACCAAGTACGGCGTAGAAGAATACGACGACCGCGGCAATAATCAGACCGGTGGTATTATCCACTTCTAAGAATCGTGAGAATGCTACCCCAGCGCCGGTCATCTGACCGATAACGTAAGTGGTTGAGGCAATAATCAAACAAACAACCGCAATCATAGCAGCAGTTTTAGAATAAAAACGGTCCCCGATAAAGTCAGGAACCGTGAACTTACCAAATTTACGTAAGTAAGGTGCTAGGAGCATGGCCAGTAGTACATAACCGCCTGTCCAACCCATCAAATAAGTTGAGGCCGCATAGCCGCCAGTAGCAATAATACCTGCCATTGAGATAAATGACGCCGCACTCATCCAGTCAGCGGCTGTTGCCATACCATTCATAACGGGATGCACACCGCCGCCAGCAACATAGAATTCACTGGTCGAACCTGCACGTGCCCACCAAGCAATACCGAAGTATAAAGCGAAGGATAGACCTACAAAAATAATATTAATCGTAAATTGACTCATAGGACTATTCCTCGTCTACACCATATTGTTTATCGAGTTTATTCATGCGCCATGCATAGAAGAAGATTAAAGCGATAAAAACGATAAGAGCCCCTTGTTGTGCAAACCAGAAGCTTATATCGGTACCGCCTACTCTAATACCTGACAATAATGGACGTAGTAAGATGCCAAAACCATAAGAGACTAAGGCCCAAATGACAAGGCTAACTTTAATGAGACGGAGATTGGCACGCCAATAACCTGATGAATCGTTGTGGTTCTCCATAGGACAACTCCTTTTGTCTAGCTTAAAAACATAATTATTGATTTGAGCCTAACAAGTGCTGATTGCGTGGCGCTTCACGCGCTATTAGCCCTATAAAACTGCGATATAGGTGGCTTATGCAATCGGACTCAAGTACTTGGCTGAAAAAAATACTTACCCATGAAAGAGGCGTTGGCTATTTGTCAGTCAATAAACGACGAGAAATAGCTATTTGCTGCCTCATACCATCAAAATGATAAAAATACTTAAAAGTGCACCATTCATAACGTTTTAAAAAATACTCATCTAACAACCTGTTATTTAAAAACTGCTGCTATCAAAATGAGGTATTTAATAGTCGAGTCTATAAAAAAAGTTCAGGTAAAGATTGTTGAAGTAGAGCGTATGAACAGAGTGTTTTTTAAAATAAAAAGTTAACGAGGGTGGTGATTACGGCTTTTAAGTATATCTTGCAGAAAAAGGGGATTTATCGAGGAAATACGATGGGGTGGAACAATCCGCTGTCTTTTTACGATCCCGTCTTCCTGACAAGAGTCTTAAAGTTTTTAATACGCTAACTATTCATGCCAATAAGTCAATATCAACCGAATGCTAATATCTATAAAATCCACTCTATCATAGTTAAAAAACGTGGTCGGTAATAAAGTAGACTTCTATAAGTGTTTAGAACATTTAATATTACTGAAATCGTACGATAAATGTCTAACCAATGCTACTGATTTGTTACATTCTCCATTCTATAGGACTTCAATAGTAAGTGACATTTATTTCGGAAATAGTTTTTTTAAATTAATAAAAAAATTTGATAGTAGTAGGCGTCTTAATCTCTATAGAATGCACACGGTATCTTGTTAGCAGGCATTTTTAGCAAGGTTGTTGGCTATTTTAATCGATTAAATGAATTTTTAGATAAAAATAAGCAAAATTTATACAGCGTAAGTGAGGAGTTCTTATGAATGAAGGCATAGCAGGTTGGTTTAATAGCATCGTTAACTACGGTGTTAGTATTATTTGGGGTAATAATGATTGGTTAATCGCCAGCAATCCTTGGTATGGATTGTTGATGTTTGTGTTGATTGGGGCTGGTCTATATTTCACCGTTGCTACGCGTTTTATTCAGTTTCGTCACTTTGGTCATATGTGGCAATTATTACGGGTGTCAAACCAAGGCCGTAAAGATGGTGGTATCAGCTCGTTTGAGGCGCTGATGACGTCTTTAGCGGCGCGTGTCGGTACCGGTAATCTGGCAGGGGTAGCGATCGCTATCTATCTTGGTGGACCGGGCGCAGTATTTTGGATGTGGATGACGGCGCTCGTCGGTATGTCGACCAGTTTTATCGAGTCAACCTTAGCCCAAGCCTATAAAGTGCCGCATAATGACAATGTTTACCGCGGTGGACCGGCTTACTATATCGAAAAAGGTTTGGGCAAGCGCTGGCTGGCGATATTTTTCTCGCTTTGTTTGCTGGTTGCGTTTGGTTTGGCGTTTAATGGCGTGCAGTCGAATACGATTGCGCAGGCGACCAATGAAGCGTTTGGTGTTCCAACGTGGATGACAGGGTTAATACTGGTCGCGCTCGTCGCCCCAGTGGTATTTGGCGGACTACGCTCGGTTGCACGTATTGCAGGTAAAATCGTGCCAGTCATGGCGATTCTTTATATCTTGTTGGCGCTTTATATTATTATCACCAACTTTAGCGAATTCCCAGCGGCGGTTGCCTTGATTGTAAAATCGGCCTTTGGCTTTGAGCAGGCAGCGGGCGGTGTGATTGGTTATGGTATTGCGCAAGCAATGATTAACGGTATCAAGCGTGGTTTGTTTTCGAACGAAGCGGGTATGGGCTCAGCGCCCAATGCCGCAGCGACGGCAAAAAGCCATCCTGACCATCCAGCGGTGCAAGGCTTTATGCAAATGCTCGGTGTCTTTATGGATACGCTGGTTATCTGTACGGCAACCGCGGCGATTATTATACTTTCAGGGGTCGTCGATCCAAATGTCGAACAAGAAGGTATTCAATTAACCCAGTTGGCACTGTCGCAGTATGTGGGCGATATGGGCGTAGTTTTTGTCGCGATTGCAATTTTCTTCTTTTCGTTTACCTCTATCATTGCCAACTACAGCTATGGCGAGTCCAATCTTGAATTTATCTCTGGTGAAAAAAATGCCAAAGTCATGATTATGATTTTCCGTTTTATGGTTTTAGGCATGGTATTTGTTGGTGCTATTGCTAGCTTACCTGCTATTTGGAACTTCGCTGACTTATCAATGGGTCTCATGGCACTCGTCAACTTGATAGCGATTTTAATCTTGTCGCCAGTGGCGCTTAGAATTTTGCGTGATTATGAAAGACAAATCAAAGAAGGCAAAACCGGCGAGCAAATCAAATTTGACCCCGATGATTTTGTGAAACTAAAAGATGAAGCCAACCGTGATGCGTGGACTGATTAGATCTTTTTGGTAAGCTAAAAAGTTATGCTGTCGAAGCTATAAATATAAAAAAACCGCCCTTATATTAAGAGCGGTTTTTTATTAAGCCATAATTATATCAAACATGATTTACATGTTTGGATAGTTAGGACCGCCGCCGCCTTCTGGCGTTACCCAAGTAATGTTCTGTGACGGGTCTTTGATATCACAGGTCTTACAATGCACACAGTTTTGCGCATTGATAACAAACTTAGCACCTTCGGCATCTTTCACCACCTCGTAAACGCCAGCTGGGCAGTACAGACGCGCAGGCTCAGCATACAGCGGTAAGTTAATTGAAACAGGCACCGTAGGATCGGTGAGTTTCAGATGCGTCGGTTGGTCTTCAGCGTGGTTGGTGTTGGAGATAAAGACTGATGACAGCTTATCAAATATCAGCTTACCATCTGGCTTAGGATAGGTTGGCTGATAAGCATGCGCCGCACGCTCTAGCTGATCATAATCTCTCTTATTATCATGAATGGTCAAAGGCATTTTACCGCCAAGCAAATTTTGCTCGATAAAGGTAAAGGCGCCGCCCATCCATTGACCCATACGGTGCATGGCTGGGGCAAAGTTACGCGCTTCGTAGTTGTCTTGATACAGCCATGATTCTTTATACATGGTGCTATAGGCAACCACGTCGTCATACTCACGGCCTGCTTGTAACGCTTCAAAAATCGCTTCAGCCGCCAACATACCTGACTTCATTGAGGTGTGCGTACCTTTGATTTTGGCAGGGTTTAAGAAGCCTGCCTCATCACCGACCAACACGCCACCTGGGAAGGTGAATTTTGGTAAGGAGTTTAAGCCGCCTTTGGTCAACGCACGCGCGCCGTATGACAGGCGTTTGCCGCCTTCTAAGACGTTGCGAATGACTGGATGCAGTTTTAAGCGCTGCATCTCATCAAACGGTGACATATAAGGGTTTGAGTACGATAGGTCGATGACCATACCAAAGCTGACTTGGTTGTTTTCATCGAAGTACAACCACCAACCGCCAGATGAGCCGGTATCCGTTAATGGCCAACCTGAACCATGCATGACCACGCCTTGCTCGTGCTTCTCTGGGCTGACTTCCCATAGCTCTTTTAGACCGATACCATAATGCTGAGGGTCTGAGTCTTTATCAAGCGCGAAACGGCTGATGAGGCGCTTGCCCAAATGTCCACGGCAACCTTCGGCAAAGATGGTATATTTACCTAGCAGCTCGTAACCTGGCTCAAAGCTCGGCTTGGCTTCACCATTGGCAGCCACGCCCATGTCGCCGGTCAAAACCCCTCTTACCGAACCGTCATCATTATATAAAATCTCATCGGCAGCAAAGCCTGGGAACATCATGACTTCAAGCTCTTCTGCTTGCTCAGCTAACCAGCGAACGACGTTGCCCAATGAGACAATGTAGTTACCTTCATTGTGCATGCTGGCAGGTACGATAGAATCAGGGAGCTTGGTTGCTTTGGTCGCAGAACCAAGCATATAAACGCGGTCTTCAATGGCAGGTACGTTTAGTGGCGCGCCTTTTTCTTTCCAATCTGGTATCAGCTCGTTTAAGGCGCGCGGCTCAATAACCGCACCAGATAAGGTGTGCGCACCAAACTCTGAGCCTTTTTCGACCACACAAACCATAAATTCTTCATTGCCCGCTGCAAGAGCAAGCTGACGCAGACGAATGGCCGCTGATAAACCCGCTGGGCCGCCGCCGACGATGATGACATCAAATTCCATTGATTCACGTTCGATTTCAGGCTCAGTAGTTTCTGGTTCTACGGCTGGCTCGGGCGTTGCTTCTGTTGCAGTAGTGGCTTCTACTGGCTCAGCGGCAACTTCTGTCGCCTCAGTTGCAGCGCTTTCTTCAGTAGTGGCGACTTCTTCTACGGCTACATCAGTATGTGCGATGTCGCTATTTACAGTGTCGTTACTGACAGTGTCATTATTAACAACGTCGTTGCTAACAGTGTCATTATCAACAACAGGCTTTTGATTGTCTTGCTCTTGCATACCTACTCCTAAACTTTTAGTGGCTTATCTCAGGGCATCATTAGCTTAACAATTGAATAATAAAGCTTGCGGCGCTAACGTTACTCAGACATATGGCTGCCCGATAAGAACTGTCTTTGCGGCATCAATTGACGACGTTAAGCGTACAAAGATTGACGTAAAATCTAGCACCCATAACGTAAAATGTGTTGTTAATTCAACACCCACTGAACCATTGCAAATAAATAATCGTTACTCATTATAAAAGAAAAGTCCTACAAACACGATACGCATTTCTGGGTATCAATGTTAAGGTAAGAGGGAAATAATGGGGGTACAATGACGATAGGCTTTCATCATACCCGAAACAAAAATTTATAGTAATAATAGATGCGCCAAACTTTGATTACTACATAAAGGATTTTATGATGAATGACGATAATAAAAACGACAATTCTAATGATAAAGATAGCCTCAAAGTCACGAATGACAAGGTGTCTGCGCCAAATGGTATGGATGCTTTGAGTCAGTATTTTAAGTCAGCGCCAAGTATACGCGAAGGGCGCGCTATACCGCCGCTTGAGAACTGGCATCCTGAGCAAGTAACGGACATGGATCTAACCATCAAAGCCAACGGCGAGTGGTGGCACGAAGGCGGGCACATGACCCGTCAGTCATTAGTCAGTTTGTTTGCCACTATTTTGTGGAAAGAAGAAAATAATGGCGCGGTTGAGTATTTTTTAAAGACACCGGTACAAAAACTGCGTATCCACGTAGAAGATGCGCCGTTACTGATTAACGATGTTGGTATCGTTGAAGAACAAGGTGAAAGCTGGCTAGAATTTACGACCACCACCGGTGATGTAGTTCGTTTAGATGATGAACATCCGATTAGTTTGCGTGCTTATACAATGAAAGACTCTGATGACAATAGCCATTCTGACAAAAGTAAGAATAAAGAAGATAATAAAAGTACAGAAAGCTCTACGCAAATTCGTCCTTATATGATGGTACGAAACGGCTTGGAAGCATTGATTGGACGTAACGCTTTTTATCATTTAACAGAAATTGGTGAATTGACAGAGCGTGAAGGTGAGACGATACTAACGCTGCAAAGTGGTGATAACGCTTATACGTTATCAATGCCATCAGATTCATAATAGACTATATTTAATACTTATATAAGAACGGCGGTAAGAAAGCAATGAAGGTTGCCGTAAAAGCAGTGCCTGATAATACAAGCCTTGATATTATTGATAGCCTTGAGACGCACAAAACCACATTTATTAATGATAGTTTTAAAACGCTTAAAGCAGATGATAGCGTGATAAATAACGCGCTTAAAAAGGAACGCAGTGCGCCAATCGGCTTGTTCGATTCGGGCGTCGGCGGCTTGTCGGTCTATCTACATCTGGCTCAGCAATTACCGCATGAGCGTTACGTTTATTATGCCGATACCTTGCATGTACCGTATGGCAATCGTGATAGTGAAGACATTAAAGCCTTAACGCTCGCTGCAGTGGCATGGCTATACCAACAAGGCTGCAAGCTTATCGTCATCGCCTGTAATAGTGCTTCGGCGTATGCGTTAGAGACTGCCAGACGCTATTATCCGCAGCTGCTTATTGTTGGTCTGGTGCCTGCTTTAAAACCTGCGGTATTGGCCAGCAAAACTCATCACGTAGCCGTATTGGCAACGAAAGCGACGTTAAACGGTGCGCTACTAAATGACGTCATTACGAATGTTGCCATTCCTCATGCCACCAGAGTCTCCAAATACTTTGACCCAAACTTAGTCCCTTGGGTTGAGTCAGGTATGCCTAAAGACAGCAAAACGGCTCAGGATTTACGCCTGCAATTGCAGCAATTTTCGCAAGATGGCGTCGATCAGTTGGTATTAGGCTGTACCCATTATCCATTTTTTAAAGCGTTTTTACGCCAAGAAATTACTCAGCAGCAGTTAGCGCTACATATTGTCGATTCGGGGCATGCAATCGCTGAGCGCGTTAAGCAGCTATTGATAGCAGAACAGTTGTTAGCATTACCCGTTAAGGTATCAGCTAATGAAGCGTTAAATGGCCTAGCGACCGCTATAGATATACCGCCGGCTTTGACTTTTTATGCGACTAAGTATGATAAACAGCTCGGCGCTGTAGTGCGACGTTTATTGGGTAAACAGTCTCGTATACAGTATATTCTTTCGCCTTAAGCCCTTTTGTTTTAGTCTAATAGGGTTTTTTGCCTGTGCAATAGTGAAGTAGCTGTTATAATCCCGCAATATATTAGTGGAATTAGCAATAAATTAAACGTATTCGCGTAATATAATGCTAGGCTAGTATTTGCCAAACAGAATATTAGACAGGCTCTGATGCTATCGCTTTTCGATAACAATCGAGATAACTTTCATTTATATGACTAATAAGTTTAGAGGTGATTGTGTCAAACCGTCGCTATCATATTCACGTCATATGCGCTGACAACGACCAACTGTTGGTTTTAGACAGTGTGGCGATGTTTTTCCAAGGCCGCGCATTTTTAACCTATGACGTTTCTAGCAAATTACCCAAAGCGGCGTTATATGGTCGCCAGTGTATCGATGCTTGCGATTATGCGCTGATGATAATCGGTGATAGCTATGGCACGGCGCAAAATACTGGTGTCAGTCAAATGCATTTGAGCTATCTCAATGCCAAAGCCAAGCTCAAACCCTTGTTAATATTGGTCAAAAGTCATCATAACGAGGTCAATATCAGTCGGCAGCTGCAAGAATTCACCAACATGGTGACCAAAAAAGCCGATAAGATTTATTACTATGAAACAGAAAATGATATCGAGCAGCTACTCATTCAGGCCTTCTATAAAATGGTCGCCAATCATGAAGTAGGGGACGGCTGGGTAAGAGTGAGCGACGAGCTGATGAAAGCCAATAAATCGGCACTGGCCGAAGAAACGGCCACGAGCTTTTCTACCAAGAAAGCCGAAATTACCCAATCTCGCCCTGCTGTTACCGATCATTTAGCAGCCGATAGTGTCAGCAAGCCACTGGTGCTGACAGACACTTTTGAGATTCAGTACAAAGCCCAAGCCTATGAAGGCGGTAATTTAACCGACGTCACCCGCCCTATGACTTTATCGTGGCAAGAAGTGCTCATCGCCTTAATAAAAATACCGGCTACCTTTTCAAGCTATGGTTTACAGAGCGCCATTAATCGCTTAATCGCAGTCAAAGCTGAAACAGATATCAAAAATGACATGCCAAATGTTCACGCGGTGGCACGTTGTCAGATTTATCAAGATGACTTAAACCAATTACAGCGGCAGTTGGTGGCGGCTAACTGGATTCAACTCACCACCTATGGCACGCGCGTGTCACAAGAGCTTTGGAAACTCACCTTTTATGCGAAGAGCTTATTGACAGGCACTGACGCCAACACTCCTAGTGCGCCAACTTTACCGCTTAGCTAGGGCAAATGCTCTCTGCTCTATTTATAATTTTATGGATAAAAAATCCATTTATAAATCCGGCGCTTACCCTTTGTAATACAAAGCATACGTCTCTGTAGTTGTGAAGCTGAGCAATACCCGTAATAATAAGCGTATAAATACATAATAATGCTTAATAATTAGGGAGAACGAACAATGAGTGATGCCAAAAAAAATTTAAATAGTGAACTAACCAGCTTAGAAGAAACCATGCTTGAAGCCGACCAGTTTCGTACGCTCGAAGAACAAGTCGCCGATATGAAGCGCCGCGGCATCGACCCAACCCAAGCCTATAAGGACTTGGATAGAAAGGAAGAAGATGCTGATTGGGGTGATGCGACGTGGAAAGAAAACGGTAAATGGAAACCAAAAACGCCTGCGGATTTAGATGATAAAGCCCGCGAAAATTGGGATGGCGATAATGGTAAACCAAATCCGCCACCTGTTATCTAGTAGGTATTATTTAACAAAATAATGGAACATTGACCGTATTTTTTCAGTTTATTCAATTCATTTAATAAAAAAGCCACGCTCATTTGCGTGGCTTTTTTATTAGTCGCTAATACATGCTTGTAGATACTAAATAATTCATTCTTTAGCTTAGCTAATTATGAACCTTCATCGACACGTACAAGCTTTATCGTACCATCAGGACTGGTAACACGGCGATAGCGCGTATTGCCCGATGAGGTTGATGGTCTAACGGTTGGCTGTGCAGACGGCTGTGCCGAGTAATGATTAGAGTTTGAGCTGCCAGTTTGCTGTTGAATCAATTGCCCCATACGGTCTGCAGGCGCAGGGTTTAAGGGACGGCTGTTTGCGGGTTGTCCGTACGGATTGCCATATTGGGAAGTGCTTGCAGCACTATTGCCAACGATGGCGCGATAAAATTTTTGTCCGGCGCGTCCATCGGCTGGAAAGATGCCATGGCTTGATTGATATTGCTGAATCGCCGCACGCGTATTATCACCAATGATACCGTCCACTTCGCCAATATCGTAGCCTGCATTTAATAATGCTTGCTGGATATCTTTAGATTGCTGACGGCTAATACCAGGGTCGTCCGTCGGCCAGGCAGTGACAAAGTCGGTTTTGCTGCTGTCTTCACGCGCGATTAAGTCTGATAAGTGGGCAATCGCTAAAGCATAATTTTCTGAAGCGTTATACGAATAAAACGTGTCGAAGTTTTTACCCACCAAGAATGCTGGGCCATCAGTGCCGGCTGGTAATAATAAACCTGCGCTGCCCAAGGTAGAAGGCAGAGGGCTGCCGTTCGCCAATGTCAGCCCTTGATTGCGCCAATGGCTGATAGATTTTTTGTCTTTACGGTTTGATGCGCCCCAAAAACCACTCGGCAGTTTGACTTCATAACCCCATGGCTCGCCGGTACGGTAACCACGTTTGTCCAAAAAGTTGGCAGTAGAGGCGAGCGCATCAGGGACGCTATTAACTAAGTCGCGGCGGCCATCACCATCGAAATCGACAGCCAGTTCTAAAAAGGTACTTGGCATAAACTGCGTTTGCCCAAATGCACCTGCCCATGAGCCGGTCATATCACTAGGTGCAATATCGCCATTTTGGACGATTTTTAGCGCATTGGCATATTCTCCTTGGAAATAGCTTTGACGACGATCAAAACATGACAGCGTCGCTAAAGACTCAAACAAGGGTTTTTTACCCAATGTCTGACCAAAGTTTGACTCCACGCCCCATACGCCCAGTACATGCTCGGCTTTGACCCCATAGCGCGATTCAATGCGGCGCAAGGTATCTGCCCATTGGTGCTTTGCGCGAATACCATCTTCGACCCGCTCTTTATCTACCAACGATGATAGATAATCCCAAACGTCTTTTTGAAATTCAGGCTGGTAATTGAGTGACTGAATCACACTAGGATCAGGCTGGCTTGGACGATAATTATTAAACGTATAGCTATCGACGCCGCGGAATTTACTAGAGTTTTTTAAACCATCTAAGCACTGCTGAAACTGGCTATTAGATAAGTCTGGTGCGGGTGGTTTAGCCGCTTGCGCAGTATTGGCAAAGCTGAGGCCAACCGCGATGCTAAGTAGTGATAACGTAGAGGTCGAAGAAAAACGCATGGAAATATCCTATAAACATCGAAATAGTCATTGAAAGAGAACAAAGCTGTATTAAGCAGTATGAACTTAGAGTAACCAATCTCAATAGTAAAGAAAAGGTATCGAAGCACTCAGTTACTATAAATTGACGTGAGCGTGAGGTTAAGAGAGGGTTTGGCTATCCTGTTGAAGCAAGCTTTAGCGCTTTTTCGTGGTTTAGCTCCAATGAATAAGTTGATTAAGAATTTAATAACCAAACCTGTTCAGTTACGGCTAGCTCAGATGCCGCATTAAGGGTTGATGACTGGTTTTCAAGCTCGATAATTTTATAGTCGGTATCATAATACTGCTGTAACTGCTGCTGACTAATCGAAAAAGGCGGGCCGTCTTTTTTACTTTGGTCATAGTTTAGGGTGATTAATAGTTGTGGCGCATGATTGCTAAGTTTGACTATTTGCGCACTATAATCAGCACGCATCGTTGCTGGAAAGGCTATCAATGCTGCTCTATCATAAACGGCATTAATCTCGCCTATATCTGTGGCGCTCAGGGCAAAAATATCTGCTGCCCATAAAGTAATGGTTTGCCCAGCTAGCTGACCCTGATAGCGTTTTAAAATGGCGTTAGCAGTAGCGCTCGTAAATTCAGTAATAGTTGGAATAACCTTTTGCTCAGCAAAGAACGCTTGCACAGCCGTTTCCACCAGCTCGACGCCAACGACGTCGTAGCCTGCGTGCGCAAGCCATACCATATCAACCGATTTACCGCATAAAGGTACCAAGACTTGGCTGCCGATGGGCACTGCCAGTTCAGAAAAATACTCGGTTAGTTGAGGATTGATGTTAGACTTATGAAAGCCAATACGGCCATCTTGCCAGCGCTGTTGCCAAAATTTAGAATCCATACCTTTATTCCTAACCTATATATACTTTAGATGTCTGATATTATCATACCGCTAAACGCAATAAAAAAGCCAAGCGTCTTAACCCTTGGCTTTGATAGCGTATAAAACTTACGTTACTTGTTTAATGCACCATATACTCACTAAATTCTTTGCGTAGTTTGGCAAGTTTTGGCGGAATAGCAAAGTTACAATAGGCTTGACCCGGGTTTCTATTATAGAAATCTTGATGGGCGTCTTCAGCTTTGTAAAATTCCATAGCAGGATGGACTTCTGTCACCACATTAAGGCCCATGTCACGTAATTTGTTAATAGTACGGTCGACCGTTGGTTTTTGCGCCTCATCGGTATAAAAAACCACGCTGCGGTATTGGCTGCCGACATCATTGCCTTGACGATCCATGGTGGTGGGATCATGCGTGGCAAAAAACACATCAAGAACCACTTCTAATGGTACGATAGACTCATCAAATTCAACCTTGATTACTTCAACGTGTCCGGTATCACCGCCACAGACCGCTTCATAGTTAGCAGAAACGGCATCGCCTCCCATATAGCCTGACACCACAGATTGCACGCCTTTTACGGATAAAAATACTGATTCGGTGCACCAAAAGCAGCCACCGCCTAAGATAATGGTTTGCATAATTGTTCCTATTATTATAGCTGTTGTCATAGAGATGCGCTAAGGTTTTTATTTAGTTGCAATATCTCATCTTTCAATACTAATTTTATGTCTCAATATTGCCTTTATAAAGAATTAGCGTTACCTATTTAGCTTAGCAGGGCAGTTGCTCGCCATAAGTAACAAACAGTAATGTTATAATGGGCTTTTGCTATCTTTAAAGCACTGAGCAATTCACCATTTAATTAATATTTTATTTTTAAAGAATCAAAGTTTCATTATTAAAAAACGAACCACTATCAAAAAATGAGCAACCTCATGAGCCAAACTAAGCCTACTAACCTGACTAATAACACCGTAAAGCACGATACCTTATTTACCACGCCACTCGATAAAGCGGCGCGTTTTTCTTTTGATGAGCAAGTGGTGGCGTGTTTTCCTGATATGATTCGCCGTAGTGTACCCGGTTATGGTCAAGTGCTGGCGATGTTGCCGATATTCGCTCGTCGTCACTGTAAATACCGCCAGCAAGATGATAGCGGCCAGCGTGTCAGCCGTGTCTATGATTTGGGCTGCTCACTGGGTGCAGCAAGTATGGCGTTGGCAGGCGAGTTTGAGCCGCAAGATTTACAGATGAAGGCGATTGATATCTCACCCGCGATGACCAATGAGGCGAGCACGTTATTAACGGAGAATTATCCCGCGCATAACATCGAGGTTATCACCGCCGATATTCGTGATGTCGAGCTTGAGCCATGCGATATGGTCATTCTGAATCTGACGCTACAGTTTTTGCCCGCTGCCGATAGAGTGACAGTGCTTGAGAAAATTTATGCCGCATTAAGTGAAGGGGGTATTTTGGTATTGACCGAAAAAACCCATGCTTTTGATGAGCAGTATGATGCGTGGTTGGTTGAGCGTTATTATGATTTTAAACGCGCCAATGGTTATACCGAGATGGAAATCAGCGGCAAACGCAATGCGTTAGAGAACGTTTTGATTACCGATACCTTGGATGAGCATCATACGCGTCTAGCGCAAGTTGGCTTTGAGCGTCATTTGACGTGGTTTCAATTTTTAAACTTTGTCTCTATTGTGGCCTTTAAATAATATTTAAACGCGATAGTAATAACGGCTCGACTTTTAATGTAAATTTTTACTCTATCTTTTTACCAACATGGCAATCTGTTTTTATGCTTAATGACACCATCACCCATGCTGAACGCGAATTATATTTAACCTTGCTGTCACTGGCGCAGCAGCAGCCAAGCGCTTATGAGTGGCTCACGCGCTTGCCGACGTGGCTTAATGCTATCAAAGATAAAGCCAATTACGCGCACGCGCCTGCTTACCAAGCGTCGGTAGCACGTTTGCCAACAGTAGCGGTTGATAAGGTAGATTTGGATAGTGATGTGTTAACGATTGCCGCCAATCTCAGCGACTCTGAGCGCAAACAAACCTTAGCGCTACTAAAGCAGCTAATGCCGTGGCGCAAAGGGCCTTTTCAGATTGGTGGTCAGATTGGCGATGATGAGTCAGGTATTAAGATTGATACCGAATGGCGTAGCGATTGGAAATGGCAAAGGGTCGCGCCGCATTTAGGCACGTTAAAAGGACGACGAATATTAGATGTGGGCGGTGGCTCGGGTTATCACGGTTGGCGGATGGCAGGTGCGGGCGCAGAGACGGTCATCATTATTGACCCGTCGTGCTTGTTTTATCATCAATTTATGGCTATTCGTCATTTTGTCGGCGCCGCTGATCATTATAAAACGCATTATATTCCCGTACCGCTTGAGGCCTTGCCGGAGCATAGCCAGCTATTTGATACCGTATTTAGTATGGGTGTGCTCTATCATCGCCAGTCGCCGTTTGAGCATTTACAACAGCTAAAAGGTCAGTTGGTCAAAGGTGGCGAGCTGGTGCTTGAAACCTTGGTTATCGATGGCGATGCCAATACTGTCCTTGTACCGCACGACCGCTACGCACAGATGAATAATGTCTATTTTTTGCCATCGGTTGAGGCGCTCACTGGTTGGCTAGAAAAAGCGGGGTTTAGCGAGGTACGCTGCGTCGATGTAGCGGTTACATCGACTGAGGAGCAGCGCAAAACCGAATGGATGACGTATCATTCCTTGGCGGATTTTTTAGATCCTAGTGATGCCAGTAAAACCATCGAAGGGTATCCGGCGCCGAAACGGGCAACCTTAATTGCAAAAAAATAGCGCTGGTTAGTTTGCGGTTGGCAAAGGGAGGTCGGTTAAATAAACCAACGTTTAAATGCCATCTCTATCAATACTTTGAGGATAAAACCAATAAAGCCTGCACCTAACGCTAAAAACATCCAAAAAGTACCAGCGCGTCCAGCGTTAGACTGTTTTGATAAATCCCAAATAATAAAGAATAAGAAAGCAATAAAAATGGGCAATAAAATATACATGCCCCAACTGGTGACGGTACTAGAAGCAATAGCAAACATGGTTTTATCCTGTCAATGAAAGTGTAAAGTGCTGCGTTTTCTATGGTCTGTTTTTATATATGGTTATAAATGGCATCAGCATTTATAGCAGTAATAGATTAATGTTGCCATTATAACGCGGAATGAGGTTGCTATAAATGTTTCACCAACGTCAGACAACAGTAACGCTACAATCCGCCTAAATAGACTTGTATTGGCAGCCTATAATAGCCGTTACCTTGTCACTTGCGCATATCTAGTATAATAGCGGTGATTTTAATGCTATTTTTGGTTCAAATAGTGCAATAGCAGCTAAAGGTTGTTATATTTATAGGTTACTTATTTTTTCTGCCTTATCTTATATTACCCCAATTTTTTGTTCATTTATCTGAGTTTATAGTCCTATGTCACAAGCCCAAATCGATACGCTCGCCTCACTGTTTGACAGTGCCATTAAAGTCCTAAAAACGAACGGCGAACTACCGGCTGATTGGCAAAACAACAGCCAAATTACGCGGACTAAAGATACCAGTCATGGTGACTTTGCGAGCAATATCGCCCTAACGGCTGCCAAAGCTGCGAAAGCCAATCCGCGCCAGCTTGCTGAAAAAATCGTTAATGCCTTGCCTGAAAATCAAAATATTCGTCAAGTAGAAATCGCAGGCCCCGGTTTTATCAACGTCTTTTTAAATACTGAAGCCAAATTTGCGGTGTTAGAAGATATCTTTAAGTTGCAAGAACGCTTTGGTTTAAGCAAGCAGTTTAAAGGTCAAAAAATCCAAGTTGAATTTGTCTCGGCCAACCCTACGTCTAGCTTACACGTCGGTCATGGACGCGGCGCTGCTTTTGGAATGAGCGTGGCAAATTTGCTTGAAGCCATTGGTTATGACGTCACGCGTGAGTATTATGTCAATGACGCCGGACGCCAAATGGACATTTTAGCGACCAGTACTTATTTGCGTTATCTAGAGGCCAACGGCGAGGCAGTCACCTTCCCAGTCAATGGCTATCAAGGCGATTATGTCAGTGATATCGCGCAAACGCTAAAAACCCAGCATGGCGACAGCTACGTTCATAGTTTTGCTGATATTGCAAAGGACGTAGCAGCAGATGCGCAGTTTGAAATAAATAATGATGGCGAAAAAGTACTGCTATCAGGCGATAAAGAAGCCCATATCGATGGTTTGATTGCCAATAGCAAAGCCTTGCTTGGCGCCGGTTATGAGCTGTTTTTAAATGCAGCATTGAGCAGTATTTTGGCTGATATCAAAGACGACTTAAATGACTTTGGTGTCCGTTATGAGTGCTGGTTTAGCGAAAGATCCATCGATAGCGAGATTGAGCCTGTTTTACAAATCCTTGATGAAAAAGGCTATTTATACGAAAAAGACGGCAATATCTGGTTTAAATCGACTGATTTTGGCGATGAAAAAGATCGCGTTGTGCGCCGTGCCAATGGTCAAAGCACCTATTTTGCCTCTGATATTGCTTATCATAAAAACAAGTTCGATCGCGGTTTTGATAAAGTCATTAATGTTTGGGGCGCTGACCATCATGGTTATGTGCCGCGCGTAAAAGCGGCATTGACGGCGCTTGGTATCGATGCCGACCGCCTTGATGTGGTATTGGTACAGTTTGTTGCCTTATGGCGCGGTAGTGAAAAAGTGCAAATGTCATCGCGCTCGGGCAAATTTGTCACCTTACGTGAGCTGCGCCATGAAGTCGGTAACGATGCTGCGCGTTTTTATTACGTCGCTCGTAAGCCTGAAGTGCACGTCGATTTTGACTTGGAGCTGGCCAAATCGCAAAGTAAAGACAACTTGGTTTACTACATTCAGTATGCGCATGCCCGGGTTTGCCGTGTGTTAGAAAAACTAGAAACCAGTGGTCTGCAAGTAGACGATATTACTGGCGCTGAAAAGCAAGCGTTACTAGTCGCACCAAGTGAAGAAGAATTGATTAAGTTACTTGCCGCTTATCCGTCAACCTTGCTACGCTCAGCGACAGGCTATGAACCGCATATCTTAACCAACTATCTAAAAGAGTTGGCGGCGTTATTTCATGGTTGGTATGATGGCAATCGCATCTTGCCGGTCAGCCTAACTTCAGGTGAAACGCCAAGCCAAGTTGAGATGGATTTGATGCAAGCGCGTTTACGCTTATCTAAAGCCGTGCGTCAAGTATTGGCCAATGGATTGAGCTTATTAGGCTTGTCTGCACCGTCTAGCATGTAGTATAAAGGAAGACGGCTGTAGCCATTATTTGATGATAATTCTTCAATTCTAATCTAATCGACAGTGCTGATTCGATAAAGACAATTCGATTACGATAACTCGACAACGACAGATAATTCAGTAGGGAGAACGAGATCCATGTTAGCCAAAAAACCAAAAGGTGCCACTGAAAAACGCAAAACCAGTAGTGTGTCAGGCTTATTATGGATGTTTGTTGGGGCAGTATTGACGCTCATGATTGGGGTGTTTTTATACCTTTCACCATTGTTTAATTTTAGTCCTGCGGGCAGCGAAGACGGTACCGATCCTGATAGACAAGTTCAGCAACGAGTCGATACCGACACCGACAATGGTGATTATGAGTTCTATGATATTTTGCCAAATCAAGAGATGGCGACCATCCCTGATGAAGACTTTGGTGAAGGCAGTAGTAGTAGCCAATCCGGTCAAATCACTGATTTTGAGCCAGATGTAGTCGTTAATCAGCCAGAAAACACCGCGCCAAGTAATAATGATGCGGGTAATTTTGGTATCTCTGAGAGCACTACGATTGAGCCTAGTCGTAGCAACAACGCGAATAATGCAGCAAATAGTAGTAATGACGACGATATTGTCATCGTCGAAGAAGATGCGACTTATGATGGTACGCCAGCTGCCAATAATACAGGCGCGGCTGCAAACAGAGCTAATACAGCGAACGCTAGCAATGCTAGCATTCAGCCAGCGAAGCCTGCGGCGACTTATATTTTGCAAATCAACAGCTTTGGTGATGCCGATGAAGCAGACCGTCGCCGTGCACAAGTGTTGATGGCTGGTGTCGATGCTAGAGTGGTGAAAAACACTACCAGTAATGGCCTGCCTATTTACCAGGTGATTTCACGCCCGATGAATAATCGTCAAGCGGTTGCCACCGCTCAGCAGCGCCTGCAAAATAACGGTATTGATTCTATTATCGTTGAGCAGCGCCGTTAAACCTAAAGCATTGATAAAGAAAGCGTCAGAGGACGCTTTTTTTATCCCTTTTTTTTGATATGTTTCTTAGCTCCTTTCCGCAAACTCAATATAAGAGCATCATGATGACTGTGACTCCTTCAGAAACTGCGCCCGTTGGTATGATGAAAGCTTTTTTTCAAAAGTATTTTATCGATGCTTTTACCGGCATGGCGTTAGGGTTGTTTGTGACCCTTATCGCTGGCCTTATCATCTCGCAAATTGGTGGTTGGTTAAGCCTGCCAGCCTTGGTAGCGGTCGGCAAGCTGGCGTCAGTATTAATGGGCGCAGGTATCGGTGTTGGTATCGCCTACTACCTCAAAGCACCAACTTTGGTGATGCTAAGCTGCTTGGTTGCAGGGATGCTTGGCGCGCATTCTGAAGCTTTGATGGCGGGCAATTTATTTATCGCGCAAGAGGCAGGTCCGGCAACTTTCGCTGCTGTGCCCGGTAATCCAATTGGTGCTTATTTGGCTTCAGTATTTGCTTATCGCGCTGGTACTTGGGTCGCTGGCAAGACCAAGCTCGATATTTTGCTGATACCGTTAGTGGTATGTACGGTGGCACTCATCGTCTGTGCGCTACTTAATCCTCCAGTCGTCGCTGC
Source organism: Psychrobacter pulmonis (assembly GCF_904846465.1). Classification (NCBI taxonomy): domain Bacteria; kingdom Pseudomonadati; phylum Pseudomonadota; class Gammaproteobacteria; order Moraxellales; family Moraxellaceae; genus Psychrobacter; species Psychrobacter pulmonis. The sequence continues at coordinate 55,945 of NZ_CAJHAT010000008.1, read as the reverse complement.
GGTCAACGCCATTGGTCAGGGTATTCAAGCAGCGACTGAATTACAGCCGCTTCTCATGGGTATCGTGATAGCAGTCGTCGTGGGTATTTTATTGACGCTACCGACCTCAAGCGCGGCTATCTGTATCGCTATTGGACTTGGCGGCTTAGCAGGTGGGGCAGCGGTAGTTGGCTGCGCGGCACATATGATTGGCTTTGCGGTGGCCAGTTTTAAAGACAACGGCGTCAGTGGTGTCATATCCCAAGGGCTGGGCACCAGTATGCTACAGATTCCTAATGTCCTTAAAAAACCGCTCGTACTATTGCCTGCTGTGATTGCCAGCGCCATCGTTGGTCCTATCGCAACCGTTGGCTTTGGGCTAGCTTGCACAGCAACTGGTGCTGGTATGGGCACGGCAGGACTGGTTGGGGTGTTTGGCGTCATTGAAGCATCACAAGAAATCATGAGCAGTGCTCAGTTGTGGACGGCGATTATCTTATTGATGTTTGTATTACCAGCGCTCATTGCTGGTGTGGTCGCTTACGTGATGCGTCGCCTTGGCTGGTTGGTCGATGGCGATATGAAATTGCCCTAAATGAATAGTAAGGCTAAAGCTAAAGCACGCCAATTTTCCTAACTATTTGTCTTAACTATCTATGATAAAAAAGCCCAGCTATTCAATAACTGGATTTTTTTATGGTCTAACTCATAAGTTTTTCAATTAACGACGCACATCTTTTGGTGCATCGCCATTTGGCCAATCTTTGTCTTTATTGGCTTTGACAGGGCGCGGCAAATGGGTAAAGTAGGCGGCAATATCGACCGCTTCTTGATCGCTTAGTGTATTGCCCTGACCGAACGGCATTTTACCTTTGATAAAGGCCGCGGCGGTATATGTACGCGCCATGCCTGCGCCATCATTAAAAGACTTGTCGCCTGCGACTGCTGGGTAAAGGTAAGTACCATCAGCATTGTATTGACCTTCGCCATCAGCACCGTGGCAAACGCTGCATTTTTCTGCAAACAGCTTTTTGCCGGTTTCAGGGTTTGGCTCTAACTCTTTATCCACTTTTACAAAACCGCGACCTTCAGGTGATACCCCAAATGGCATATCTTGCGACAACCAGCTCATATAAGACACCATCGCATTCATATTATCTGAATCAAGAACAAGTGCTTTACCATTCATCGAACGCTCAAAACAACCGTTAATATGCTCTTGTATGGTATCGACGCGACCTGCACGTGAGCGATAAATCGGATAGACGCTGGGCATATTGTTCCAAGGCGCGGCAGACGCTTCTGAGCCATTGCCTAGGTGACAGCTGGTACAGTTAAGCTGGTTACCAACGTTATTCGGCAGCTCTTTATAAGTATGGTTGGCAAGCTGTAGACCGCGCCGTACGGCAGCGCCATACTCATCATCTGGAATGGTCAATTCATCTGGCATCTTAATGGACGGCTTACCGCTTGCAGCATCAGCGCCGCCTACAGTTATATCATTGGCAGCAGGCATGTTACCTTTTAAGGCGTCTGCACGTGCCTCAAGATCCTTTACGCGTGCTAGGGCTGCTGCCTCTTCAACGCGATCAACTGCCTTAGTTTCACTACTATTATCACAACCTGTGAGAACGGTTGCACCAAGAGCAAAGATAGACGCTACTAAAATAGAAGACTTAGTGCGTAAAAACTTTCTCATTGGAATGTCATTATCTTAAAATATAATATATAAAAATCTATCGATGTGTCAATTTAGCAGCAATGATGGCAGCACTTATGCTGTGGTTTAGATAAAAACGACAGCATGACTTTGCGTATACGCTCCACTTTGTTCATCAAAAACTACGGGGTAATCAATCAGTAACATGATGGTATCAAATACAAATACGTAAAGTGATTTTAAATTGAAAATAAAACATAACGTGACAAACCAAGTTAAAGAAAGCTGAAGCGCAAACCAAAGTATCTATAGTGAGTGGGAAGTAATATCGCTACATTACGCACTGCTGATATCAATTTTTCTTACTTGCTTGCTGTGCCTGCGCAGACAGAGGCTACAAAAAATTGATATCAGCAATACCGTCGCGTTTTTAGGATATTTTGACTATATGTTGTTTTCTACTAAAAAAGCGCGTGAATAGCGAAGTATTCACGCGCTTTTTGCTAAGCATGTTTGTTTAATAGTTTAACTTATCGTCGTGTATTTGCCGCTATATTAATGAGTAGTTACCGCTTTACGGTTGGCACTTTTCGCGCGCTTTTTGCCTTTTAATTTACGCGATAATTTGTTGATATCATTGAGTACCTGACCATAACGAGACGGGAATACGCGCTGGACGGCATCCATCATTTTGGCATCGTTGCCAATCAAACAGCGTGGCTGGTTGGTGGCGGCGGCGTGTAAAATAATCCAAGCCGCTTTACTGGCATCGAATTTTAAGAATTTATTAAAGCTACGAATGGCTTTGCTACCGCTACGCATACCGAGGTCGCTGATACTGTCGTTACCGCGTGCGCTATTGGCAATATTGGTTTTGATACCGCCGGGATGCACAGAAGTTGCCGACACGCCGCAGCGCTGAATGTCTAGCTCTTGGCGCAAGCTTTCGGTAAAGCCGCGCACCGCAAATTTACTGGCGTTATAGGCAGATTGTGACGGCTGCGCGGTCAAACCAAACAGGCTTGAGATATTGATGATATGACCATGTTCGTTAAATTGGCGTGGCTTGCTGTCTTTTTTACCAGTATCAATTTCGCTTTCTTTGACGCTATTTTTAATTAGGGGTAAAAACGCCTTGGTGCCATAAACCACGCCCCAAAAATTGATATCCATTACCCATTCAAGCTCGCCAATACTGCTGCCTTCAACGGAAGAGTAGAGCGCCACGCCTGCATTATTAAAGATAAAATTCACTTTGCTATGTTCCGCCATCACGCTGTCCGCCCACGCTTCGACAGCTTTATTGTCCGAGACGTCGAGTACGGTAGTAGTAACTTTGACATCATAGCCGACCAGTAGCTCCTTGGTCTGCGCTAATTGTTCAGGATTGATATCCGATAACGCCAGATGGCAGCCCATTTTTGCTAAATGCAAGGCAAGCTCGCGCCCCATGCCAGAACCTGCGCCAGTGATAGCGGCGACATGATTGGCATAATAAGGGGTAATATCGTGGTCTTGCTGCGAGGGAAAAGGTAGATATTGGCGCAGTGAATTCGCTATAGTTGAGACATTGCTAGAAACGTGGTTAAGCATGATAAACAGTCCTTTGTATCATTGATTTGAAGAGTTTGTTGGTCGATAAGGATAACGTATAAAAGTCGCTTTACCTTAGCATGATTTGTCCCTTTGGCTGCTATCGATTGATAAACGCAGCTGTCATTTTTAGCCAGCCTATGATGATAAATCACAGACACAAAAAAGCGCCTGAATAACTATCAGACGCTTTTTAAATCAATAGCCTGTTAAGCATATAGCCCGTCAAACATGATGAAGCGCTTTTACCCAATCATCACTTATGCAATTTTAGGGGTTTTGCCTTCGTTAATCACTTGCTCGTCAACCAATACCGTTTTGGCATTTTTCATCGATGGCAGCTCGTACATGGTTTCAAGCAAAGCGTTTTCGACGATAGAGCGCAGACCACGAGCACCGGTTTTACGCTCCATAGCTTTTTTGGCAATCGCATCAAGCGCTTCTTTGGTAAACTCAATCTCAGCGCCTTCCATCTCAAACAGATATTTATACTGTTTTACCAATGCGTTTTTCGGTTCTGTCAAAATCTGTACCAAAGCTTCTTCATCAAGCTCTTGTAGCGCTGCAAGTACAGGCAGACGACCAATCAATTCAGGAATGAGACCAAATTTGATTAAATCTTCTGGCTCGACTTGCTGCAGCAAATCAGAGCTGCGGCGACTGTCATCTTTTGAGCTGACATCGGCGTTAAAACCAATACCGCCTTTTTCTGTTCGCTGCTGAATGACTTTATCAAGACCGGCAAACGCACCGCCAACGATAATCAAGATATTGCTGGTATCGACTTGGATCAGCTCTTGCTGTGGATGCTTACGACCACCATGTGGCGGGATAGCGGCAACCGTGCCTTCGATAAGTTTCAGCAACGCTTGCTGTACGCCTTCGCCCGACACGTCGCGAGTGATAGAAGGGTTGTCGCCTTTCTTACTGATTTTATCAATCTCATCAATATAGATGATGCCTTGCTCAGCTTTGCTAACATCATAGTCGGAGGCTTGCAAGAGCTTTTGCACGATGTTTTCAACGTCTTCACCGACATAACCGGCTTCCGTTAACGTCGTCGCATCTGCCATCGCAAACGGCACATCAAGTAAGCGTGCGAGTGTTTGCGCAAGCAAGGTCTTACCAGAACCCGTTGGGCCAATCAGCAAGATATTACTTTTTGCCAACTCAACCATGGCGTCATCAGCACCGATTTTGGCTTTTTTGCTATCTCTAGCCAACGTTTGGCTGACTTTTAGGCGTTTATAATGGTTATAAACTGCGACCGCTAAGGCTTTTTTCGCCGCATCTTGGCCGATGACATATTCATCAAGCTTGGCACGCAGCTCTTTTGGCGTTGGTAGTTTTTTATTGACCCAAGAGGTATCAATGTCGCTGTCGTCGTCGCCATCTTCGGCGCTATCAGCAATCAGGTCCGTACATAGCTCGATACATTCATTACAGATATTGGCGTCGTCAGCGGCAATCAGCTGCTTTACTTCACTTTTTTCTTTGCCGCAAAACGAACAATGCGGGGTGTTATCTTCTGCCATATACAGGCACTCCTAAAATTTAATGCTTATCAATGTTTTGATTATGGACATCAGCGCCAAAGCGTAGGGCAATGGATATATTCTCACTTACCTTAGCGCATTTAGGCCACTGATGTTTTAAAGTCTTTTAGACGTTTATTATCAAAGCTTATAAAGAAATTAAAGCTTATAAAGAATCAGGGCGACGCTCTAATACTTCGTCAACCAAGCCGTATTCTTTGGCCTCTTTAGCATCTAACCAATAGTCACGCTCAACGTCTTTTTCGATTTTTTCAACCGGTTGACCAGTACGCTCAGCCAAAATCTCGTTCAAGCGAGCACGGGTTTTTAGGATTTCACGCGCATTAATTTCGATATCGGTTGCTTGACCTTGCGCGCCGCCTGAAGGCTGATGAATCATCACGCGCGAGTTGGCTAGGGCATAACGTTTGCCTTTTTCGCCCGCTGCCAGTAAGAATGAGCCCATGCTATACGCGCCGCCCATACAAATGGTTGAGACTTCAGGTTTGATAAAGTTCATGGTATCAAAAATAGCCAAACCTGCACTGACTGAGCCGCCGGGCGAGTTGATATATAAATGAATGTCTTTATCAGGGTTTTCGGCTTCTAAAAATAATAGCTGCGCCACGATAAGATTGGCCATGTGGTCTTCAACTTGACCGGTCAAAAAGATAACACGCTCACGTAATAGGCGTGAGAAAATATCAAACGAGCGTTCACCGCGCGCTGATTGCTCAACCACCATAGGAACCAATGCGGCTTGAGTCGAGCTTTGTACATTGTCATGCGCACTCATCAACATATCAAAACGCGGGTTAGCAGTGATGCGATCATAATCTGTCATAAAGATGTCCTGTTTATAAGTCCATAAAATAAAAAATAGAAGCTAGCTGTTGGCTACATTGTTATTGATGATTATCATTGTAAACATTATCGCTTGGTAATAAAACCTACTAGAAAATAAAACCTATTCGCGCATACATTTTATTAAATTAATCCGGTGCCAAAATATACTCAATCAAGCAGATTGGCTATGCCTGCTAAAATAACCGCTAATAAATATTGGTCGCCGTTAGAAATAAGTGAGCCAATGGTAACTTTTTTATCACAGCAATAATAACGGTTTAATGTGACAAATGATAAACGACTCCCTATTAATAAGGCGTCTGTGCGCACTTATCAAGGGCAGCATGAATAATCTGTTTATAAAAAATGCTATATTCAAAATATTCTAAACACGCTACGGTATTGCTGACATCAATTTTTTGTAGTCTCTGTCTGCGCAGGCACAGCAAGCAAGAAAAATTGATATCAGCAGTGTGTGATGTATCAATAGTACTTTTCACTCACTATATTAAGAAAGTAGTTTATAACCAAGCAATAAAAATGCCCTAACAAATGTGTCAGGGCATTTTTATTGCTTGGTATTAAACCAGCCAATATCGACTGGCAAAACGCTAAATTACATTATTACATCGCTTGTTGCTGCTGAGCGGCTAGTAGGTCTTGGTAGCTCACTTCTTTGTCCGTTACTTTGCCTTGCTCGATTAGATAATCAACCACTTGGTCTTCTAGCACTACTGACTCAATGTTAGCGCGTTGCTGCTTGTCATTGGTGTAGTACTCGATGACTTCCGCTGGGTCTTCGTAGTTTTCAGCGGCTTCTTTGATAAAGCTTTCAACACGCTCTTGGTCGACTTCTAAGCCTTTGGTGTCGATAACGCGAGCAACGATGATGCCAAGACGGGCAGCACGTAGCGCTTGCTCTTCAAACAGCTCATTTGGCAGCATGTCTTTATCGAAGCTATCTGCATTGGCGCCGAACTGCTGAGAAAAACGTTGCATCATCATGTTGCGTTGACGATCGATTTCTTGCTCTAGCATAGCGTTTGGTACGTCAAACTCGTTCTTTTCTAATAGTGCGTCAAAGGTCGCTTGTTTTACTTGGCTACGCGCGGCATTTTTGATTTCGCGTTCCATGTTTTTACGTACGTCTTCTTTTAATTTCTCAACGCCGCCTTCTTTCACGCCGAATAGCTCTAGGAATTCTTCGTCGATTTCTGGAAGCTTTGATTTTTCAACCAATTTTACATTGATTTTAAATTGTGCTTCTTTACCAGCCAAGTTCTCAGCTTGGTAATCTTCTGGGAAGGTGACGTCGATGACTTTTTCTTCGCCCGCTTTCATACCTTTGATACCATCTTCAAAGCCTGGAATCATCTGATTGCTACCGATAACCAACTTGAAGTCTTCAGCAGAGCCGCCTTCGAATTTTTCGCCGTCGATTGAACCTTCAAAGTCAAAGGTCACTTGGTTGTCTTTGGCCGCTTTACCTTTTTTCTCAACGAACTCTTGACGCTGCTTTTGTAGGTTTTCGATCATGGTGTCAACGTCTTCGTCGCTGACGGTCGCTGTGTGACGCTCAACTTCGATTTCATCGATACCTTGGACATCGATTTCTGGGAAGATTTCAACAGTCGCTTGATAAACCAAGAAGTCGTCTTCAAGTTTGACGTCGTCGATGTTTGGCATGCCAACAGCACGGATATCTTCAGATTTGATCGCTTCAAATACGGTATCACGGATCACATCGTTGATGACTTCTTGCTGAATGCCGGCACCGTACTGTGAACGGATATGCGACATCGGTACTTTACCTTTACGGAAACCGTCAATCTTGGCGGTTTTCGCCACTTGGCTGATACGGCCTTCAACTTTGTTTTGAATTTTTTCAACGGGTACTTTAACCGTTAGCTGAGTTTCTTTGTTAGACAGCTTGTTGGTTGTGACTTGTAAATCTGTAGCCATGTTCGTTACACCTTTAGGATTAAATAGAAATAGACAACCAGGCTGCAAAATACGCGTGTGCTACTGGTTGCCGTTGGAATAAATAGGGGATATTGCTAGCGCGCGATTTCGCAATCTGTGAGCGTAGCAATCGCTGCCGACACAAAAATATGAAACGCTTTATTCTAAATAAACGCTCTCAGATATCAATATTAACTGCTAATCGCCCGCATAATAACGCTTTTTGCTCAATTATACAGACAAATAACGGCTTTCAACAAAATTTTAAAAGTAGAACAGTATAATCTATCTGTTTATTAAAGTAAAAATTATCTGTTTAATCGCCCCGTCGAGGATTTATAGGTTTAGCTATCATTGTAATAGCCTACTTATTATAAATACGCTTATAACGGCAATTGCGCCAATAACTGCTCAATGGCCTGACCACGATGACTGATGCTGTTTTTGTCCGCAGCGCTGAGACTTGCCGCCGTCGCTTGTAATTCTGGCAACCAAAACAGCGGGTCATAACCAAAACCACCATCACCATGTGGCGCATCTAAAATCTCGCCGTGCCATAAACCTTGGGCGATAATCGGTAGTGGGTCATCGGCATGACGCACCATGGCGAGTATACACACAAACATACCTTTGATAGGGGTATCTGGCTTGGCTGCACGAATAGGCTGCAAGTCAGCGATAAGCTTGGCGTTGTTTTTGGCGTCATTGCCATGCTCGTCGGCATAACGGGCAGAGTAGATACCGGGCGCATTGCCCAATACAGGCACACAAAGCCCTGAATCATCCGCAATCGCCGGTAGGCCACTTGCTCGGCTGGCATGCCGCGCTTTGATAATAGCGTTCTCAATGAAGCTCAAACCGTCCTCGATGGCATCATCGATATCAAGCTGACCTTGCGGGACAATCGTCACAGCCAAATCTGCCGCTGCAAATAAGCGTTTAAACTCACCAAGTTTGCCTTTATTATTACTGGCAAGCACCCATTGATTGGCGAGCTTTGTTTGCGTTAAATGCTCTTGTGGAGTAAGGTTTGCGCTGCTGGCTTGCGTCATATTTTTTGTCCGTCATTGATTCGCTAATACTGCTATATTCTAGGCTAGCATGAGCTAAATTACCAATTAGCATAACGAATCGTTGATTCATAACATTTGGTAACTGATATTTGTCACCACTCTTGCTATAATAGGCGACAAGCTACAGTGAATTATATCTTATAGCTTGTGAACTTTTAATTAATAATTCTTATAAATATTTATCATGGTTTTTGCCCATTATATATTTATAAGTTTATTAATGAATAAGTGATTCGCGCTTGAGATAATTTTAGCATGCAAGCCTTTTAGGTTTACCGCAATATGTTTAGCATATTGAGTAATGACTTTCACTAACAATAAACTAAGCCAATTTGGTCCAATAATTTATAGCGTTGATTTAAGCTATACCTAATACTAATGGCTAAACCAGCAAGGATAAAATAACTATGTCAAATATTACTTTACCAGACCTACCTTATGCAAAAGACGCGCTCGAGCCACATATCAGTGCTGAGACGCTAGAATACCATCATGACAAGCACCATGCCGCTTATGTAAACAAGCTAAATGAATTGCTCCCGGGTTCTGGTCTAGAAGACAAAACATTGCCAGAAATCATCGTAGCGACTGCGAAAGATGACAGCAAAAAAACCATGTTTAACCAAGCAGCGCAAGTATGGAACCATACGTTCTATTGGAACTGCATGACACCTGACAATGGTGGCGGCGAACCTACTGGTGATTTGAAAGCGAAAATCGAAGAAGATTTCGGTAGCTATGACAAATTCCGCGAAGAGTTCAAAAATGCAGCGACTTCACAGTTTGGTTCTGGTTGGGCTTGGCTAGTGGCTGATAAAGTCGGTGGCAAACTATCAATCGCTAAGACTGGTAACGCTGATAACCCATTGGCACATGGTCAAGTAGCAGTATTGACTTGTGACGTATGGGAACATGCGTACTACATCGATTATCGTAACCGTCGTCCTGACTATGTTGATACGTTCCTAGACAAGCTAGTGAACTGGGACTACGCAAATGCGAAATATAAAGGTCAAGATGCCGGTGTTGAAGAGTAATCTTTAACTTTTAAGCATTTGATTAATAAAAAAGGACGCTGAGAGGCGTCCTTTTTTTGGTTTTAGATAGGGCTTCTACGTTATTACTTTGTTTCTTAATGCCTCGACCCAAAAACCTCTTAAAGCTCCGATGTAACGCTGAATATCCATTTCGGATAAAACAACGTTTCCATTTACTATAAGATATGGAAAATCCAGTTGGAGGTTTTTTCCAGCTTGACCATCTAAGCCATGCTTAATTGCGTTAGCTGCGTTTCTTAGCTCTTTATTTAGTGTTTTCCAATTTGGGCAAACGCTAAGGTCATAATTATTTTTAGCTAACTGAGGTTTTAATATATTAGATTTATCTGATCCTAACACTCTTTTTTTCTGTTTTTCAAACAAATGAAATAACCAAGTTGCTGTAGAGTTTAAAAACTCTTGCTTTAACTGTTTTTCAATTGAAAGATGGTTAATTTCTTTGAAATAAGCATCTTCTTCTATATGTGCTTCATCGTCTACATCAGGGTCGAAGCTCTTCGCTTTATTTTTTAGGAAGGCCTTTCTTCTTTCTATTGCTTCTAACTCAATGCCTTCAAAACTGTTAAATAACCGAGTAAGAGCTGTTCGTTCGAATCCATCTATTTCGTGCTTAATATCTAGCTTTACTATTTCAGGGTACATTAAATTACTCCGCTAAATTAATTCAAATTTATCTAAAATTTACTTTTATAAAACTATTTTTATTGAGAATACTACCTTGCTCAAAGCGAGCATATAAATCACAACACCTCAAACCCAAACTTACCCAACGCTTCCCTTAACATCGCAATATTATAATAAGCATGAGCATTGACGGTATTTTGGAAGAAGATATACAGCGTATCAAAGTGTTGACGCTGATTGGCAATCGCCTGCGCCCAGTCCTGCATCTCCGCTTCGCTATAGCGATAATCATGGCGGTCAGCAGCGCTCATGGCATCCCACCAGTTTAAGTTATTACCATGCATGCGCAGATAGCCCGTGCGCTGAGTAAATATCAATCGTGACGGTGGAAGACCGCTGACTTTTGGATAATCGACGCTACACCAAATCAGACCTTGTTTGACAAAACTATCAACCACTTGCGGGGTGTGCCAGCCATTATGACGAAACTCAACGGCTAGTGGATAATCCTGAAACCAGCTGACAAGGTTTGCCAGATATAGACGATGCTCGCGGGTACGATCAAAGCCGTGTGGGAATTGTAGTAGTAATGGCGCGAGCGCATTGGCTTCGATAAGTGGCGTGAGGGCAGTAATAAAAGCTTGCGCATGCTCGCTTGTGCCTTTACGTGCATGAGTAAAGTCTTGATGCAGCTTGACGGCAAATTTCAACTCACTGTCTGCTTGCACGTAGGCTTTATCGACCATACCAGCAAAGGCTTTTTGTCCAATGGGAGCGTAAAAGGTGCTATTAATCTCGACCGCGCCGTATTGCTTGGCGTATTCGCGTAAGAAGTCGGTCTTTTTGGTGCCAGTTGGGTACAGCGTACCAAGCAGATCGGTATCGCTATAGCCGCCCGTGCCGAGGTAGATACGCTGAGTAGGGGTACTTTCCATGTTGACCACCCTTTATCGTTTTTAATGTTTATTGCTGAACTTATTTTTTACGTGACCATAGCCATTCAATGAGTGCCAATAAGGCGTTGGTGTCCTTATTAGCGCTTAACTCACGACTATTTAATTCACGATTAAGCGCTGCGCGGCCGTCATTAAATAGCGATTGCGCATAGTGGGTCGCTTGCTCAACGCCCATCAGTTTCACATAGGTAGATTTGTCTAACTTTTCATCGCTGCCCGCAGGTTTGCCGAGGGTATCGGTGCTGGTGGTCACATCTAAGATATCGTCTTGGACTTGAAAAGCCAGACCAATATGCTGGGCGCAATCTTGCAAAGCAATACGCTGCGGCGCCGTCGCACCTGCACAGATGCCGCCCATGAGCATCGCCGCTTCAATCAACGCACCTGTTTTGTCACGGTGGATGGCTTCTAAATCACTTTGCGTGATATCAGTGCTGGCTTCGGCATTGAGGTCGAGCATTTGCCCAGAAACCATGCGTCTGGCACGCGGCGCGAATATCGCGATCAGCTGGCTTGCGATAGCAGAGTCATAGGGCGCAAAGGTTGGCAGCTCAGCGGTTAGTACTTCAAAAGCAAGTGTTTGTAGCACGTCACCGGCGAGCAGGGCGGTCGATTCTGCAAAGACGATATGGGCAGTTGGCTGACCACGGCGCAGCTCATCATCGTCCATACAGGGCAAGTCATCATGCACCAGTGAATAGGTATGCAACAGCTCTACCGCCAATGCTGCACGGCGCGCCATATCGTAATCGGAGTCGTTTTCTAGTAGTGATTCTAAATCGCTATTTTGCTGAATTTGCTTAGCTTCTTTATCAGTGCTTTTATCGACATATTCATCAGCCCTATTAACGTCGTCATTCGCATTGCTTCGATTGACACTATCAAAGGCGCTGGCGACCAATAACGGCCGTACCAATTTACCCTGACCGGTCATCACATAACGGCAGGCATCAAGCAGCGGACTTGGCAGCTCAGCGTAAGCAAATAGCATCTCGATATCTTGCGCCAGTTGCGCGCGCACGGCGCTATGAAATTGCTCAGTATTATTATTAAAGCTCGCAAAAGGCACCGTTGTTGAAACAGTGTTTGAAGCTGTTGTTGAAGACATAGGGCTTGGCATAGAAGTAGAAGCAGGGGAAACAGTCATAATCCAACCATTAATCAGGTGAATAATAAAAATAGCGCTAGTGTAGCATGATAGATTATATTCCTTATGCTACGAGTATTATCAATGACGTATTTTTGGCGGTTTAATGTTAAAAATTGGCGTAAAAAAGCCCGTTGAATAGGTGTAATAATGCAACAAACCCTTGTTACCTATTATTGATTTAACTTGACGGTTAGATGTGTTTTGATAATAAAGGCTAATTCTTATCTTAAATCTCAGTATACAGGCGGACACCTAAAGCACCTTGGCCGCAAGGTAAAGGGTTGGTGTCGACTTAAGAGTGACTTGCGAGTATGGTATTAGCTTGTGACAGTCGGGGGCATAATCCCCTACACTAATTGGCGTGAAAATGGTCTGGCACTTAGCGCATAGGTTTTTAGCCTGATTTAAGTGACTGATCATCTCAATGTTCAGTCAGTGTTTATAACATCAGTACCGGTAACAAACGTATATAAATGAAGCGCCGTATTCATATTTGCTATTACCTGATAGCGTTGCAAAAAATGAATACAAACATGAGCGTTGGATAATAAAGACATCTGCACTGCTCATATACTGACTTTTAAAGCAGTATGTTGGCAGTGTTATTACTCGTTTTACTAACAATAACTGACTATGACCTTTAATTTTAAAGCTTTTAATTTTAAAACGTAGCTTTCGTTATATAGCAAGGAGTTTCAAATGGTATACCAAGGAAATCGCATTACGGTGACAATGCTAGAGGATGGCATCGCCAACATGCAATACAACGCCGAAAATGAGAGCGTGAACAAGTTTGATGCTGAAACCAATAAGCAATTTGCTGAAGTTGTGACAGCGCTAGAAAAAGCGGATGACGTGAAAGGCTTAATCGTCACCTCAAGCAAAGGCGTGTTTATCGCTGGGGCGGACATCACAGAATTCGTCGGTTCATTTAAGAATCCAGAAAACGAAATCAAAGATTGGGTCGTTAATATCAATGACGCTTTCAACCGCTTTGAAGACCTGCCATTTCCAAAAGTAGCGGCCATCAATGGCGCAGCGCTTGGCGGTGGTTGTGAGATGACCTTGGTTTGTGAATACCGTGTCATGAGCGACAAAGCCATTATCGGTCTACCAGAAACCCAGCTCGGTATCTTCCCAGGTTTTGGTGGTACGGTGCGTAGTACGCGTGTGATTGGTATCGACAATGCGCTTGAATTGATTGCCACTGGTACGCCAAAAAAACCACTTGATGCGCTAAAATTAGGCCTAGTCGATGCGACTGTTCCTGCCGATGACTTGCAAGATGCCGCCATTGACCTAGTCAAAAAATGTATCTCAGGTGAGCTTGATTGGCAAGCGAAGCGTGAAGAGAAGCTGAATCCTGTAAAGCTAAACCAGCTTGAGCAAGCGATGGCGTTTAACAGTGCCAAAGGTATGATCTTTGCCAAAGCCAATCCTAAGCAGTACCCAGCGCCAGCAATCGCTATCGAAACCATTGAAAAACACGTCAATTTGCCACGTGATAAAGCAATCGAAGTCGAAGCGGCTGGTTTTGCCAAAGCGGCGAAAACCCCACAAGCAGAAAGCTTGGTCGGTCTGTTCTTAAACGATCAATTGGTCAAAAAACTTGCCAAGCAGCACAGCAAAAAAGCACATGAAATTACTGAAGCAGCCGTACTAGGCGCCGGTATCATGGGCGGCGGTATCGCGTATCAGGCAGCTAGCAAAGGCTTGCCAATCATCATGAAAGATATCAAGTCTGAGCAATTAGACCTTGGCATGGGCGAAGCTAGCAAGCTACTTGGTAAAATGGTCGAACGCAAAAAGATGACCCCAGCGAAAATGGGTGAAACCTTAAGCCGTATCCGTCCAACTTTGAACTATGGTGATTTTGCAGAGACTGATATCGTTATCGAAGCAGTCGTAGAAAATCCAAACGTTAAGCGTGCGGTACTTAAAGAAGTTGAAGGTTTGGTTAAAGACGATTGTATCCTAGCGTCAAACACCTCGACGATTTCTATTACTTATTTAGCAGAAGCACTTGAGCGTCCAGAAAACTTCGTCGGTATGCATTTCTTTAACCCAGTACATCGTATGCCACTCGTCGAAGTTATCCGCGGTGAAAAATCATCAGAAGAAGCGATTGCAACTACAGTTGCGCTAGCGTCTAAAATGGGCAAAGTGCCGGTTGTCGTCAATGACTGCCCAGGTTTCTTGGTCAACCGTGTGTTGTTTCCATACTTTGGTGCTTTTGACTTGCTGCTTAAGCAAGGTGCGGATTTTGCTCATGTCGATAAAGTCATGGAAAAATTCGGCTGGCCAATGGGTCCTGCTTATCTGATCGACGTGGTTGGTTTAGATACGGGCGTACACGGCGCAGAAGTGATGGCAGAAGGTTTCCCTGATCGCATGAAGCCTGATTATAAAGGTGCTATCGAGCATCTATATGAAAACAAACGCTTAGGTCAGAAAAACGGCGTTGGTTTCTATAAATATGAGACTGATAAGCGCGGTAAGCCAAAGAAAGTGGCTGACGAAGCGACTTATGAGCTATTAAAAGCGACCACGGATAGCGACAAGCAAACCTTTGATGATCAAACCATCATCGACCGCACTATGCTGGCGTTCTGTAATGAAACGGTTCGCTGCCTAGAAGACAACATCGTCAGCACGCCATCTGAAGCCGATATGGCGATGATTATGGGCGTTGGTTTCCCGCCATTCCGTGGTGGCCCTTGCCGTTATATCGACCAAATGGGTCTAGATAACTACTTGGCGCTATGCGAAAAATACGCGCACCTTGGCAAAGCTTATGAGGCGCCGCAAAAGATTCGCGATATGGCAGCCGCAGGCGAGACTTTTTACGCCACTGCGTAATGGTCGGTCATTACTAGGATGAAGTGCTGTACCCATGCTTGATAAGGTTGTTGATGGTTTATTTATTATCAATAATCTTTTACATCAAATATGACGAGCATTATGGTATTGCCACTGACAATAAAAATTGAAAAGGAAGATAGTATGACAACTTTAAGTCCAAAAGACGTGGTCATCGTAGATGGCGTACGCTCAGCAATGGGTAAATCTAAAAACGGTATGTTCCGCCACGTTCGCGCTGATAGCATTTCTGCTGAATTGGTCCGTGCCTTAGTTGAGCGTAACGACTTTGACCCACGTGATGTTGAAGACATCATCTGGGGCTGTGTGAACCAGACTTTAGAGCAAGGTTTAAACATCGGTCGTAATATCGGTCTGCTGGCTGGTATTCCAAAGACTGCGGGCGGCCAAACGGTGAACCGTCTATGCGGCTCATCTATGCAGGCGCTTCATACAGCTGCGGCGCAAATTATGACCAACCAAGGTGAGGTTTTCATCATCGGTGGTGTTGAGCATATGGGTCACGTTGGTATGATGCATGGCGTTGACTTAAACCCTGAAGCTTCAAAGCACTATGCAAAAGCGTCAAACATGATGGGCTTGACCGCTGAAATGCTGGGCCGTATGAATAACGTCACTCGTGAAGAGCAAGACGCCTTTGGTCTTGAGTCGCATCGCCGTGCATGGGCTGCCACCACAGAAGGTCGTTTTGACAATGAAATCATCGGTATCGAAGGTCATGATGCCGCCGGTCGTTTACAACTATGTACTGTTGACGAAGTGATTCGCCCAGATGCGACGATGGAGCAAATGCAAAAGCTACGTCCAGCCTTTGATCCAAAAGGCGGTACGGTCACTGCTGCGACCTCATCTGCACTATCTGACGGTGCGTCAGCGATGCTGGTCATGAGCGCGCAAAAAGCCAAAGATTTGGGTCTAAAACCACGTGCGCGTATTCGCAGCATGGCAGTTGCTGGTTGTGATGCGGCTATCATGGGTTATGGCCCAGTTCCTGCGACCCAAAAAGCTCTAAAACGCGCTGGCATGAGCATCGATGATATGCAAACCATCGAGCTTAACGAAGCGTTTGCAGCTCAAGCACTATCGGTACTTAAAGCCTTGAACTTGACCGACAAGCAAGACATCATCAACGTCAATGGTGGTGCAATTGCCCTAGGTCATCCACTCGGTTGTTCTGGTGCTCGTATCACAGTTACTTTGCTAAACGCCATGGAGCAAATGGATACTGAAATCGGTCTTGCCACTATGTGTATCGGTCTAGGTCAAGGTATCGCGACTGTAATTGAGCGTGTTTAAGCGTTTTAATAAATCTTTTTAGTTTTATATCTTTAAAAAAACCCCTAGTCATGAAGACTAGGGGTTTTTGTGTTGGTCAATTAAAAACTGGTTTTATAATATCCTGTTCATAATTGTTAATAAGATTTATCTTCATTGACCCGCTTAGCAAACTATGACTAAATAAGAATAAGAACAATAACGAAAACACCCATGATAAATCTAACATAGCCTTTAATAATAAGGTCAGTCGTACAAGGAGTGTACTATGTCTACCATGATTACCGATCGCACTTATCGTATCGCCCGCGAAAATACCCAAGCGATGATTATCGATATTCAAGAACGCTTGACGCCACATATCTATGACCACGAAAATATCGTCAAAAAAACCGTCACTCTGATTAAGGGTTTGCAAGCGCTCGATATTCCTATCATGCTCAATGAGCAGTATAAAAAGGGACTTGGCGATACCTTGCCTGAAATACGCGATGTATTAGAAGGTGACAATGCCAAAAGCTTTGAGAAAGTGACGTTTAGCGCCTGCGATAACGATGATTCGTGGCATTATTTAGCCCAGCAAAATCGTAGTATCGTTTTATTGTTTGGGGTAGAGGCGCATGTCTGCGTGATGCAAACGGCGCTTGATTTACTTGATAATGGCATGCAGCCCGTGATTATTGGTGATGCGGTCGGCTCACGCTTTCCTTATGATAAAAAGCAAGCGATTCGCCGTATTCGCCGCGCTGGTGGGGTCATTAGCACGGTAGAATCCATTCTTTTTGAGTTATGTCGCAGCAGTAAAGACCCAGCGTTTAAAACCATTAGCAATTTGATTAAGTAGCCTAATTAAGCCTCATGCTTAAGCAAATTTAATTATTAAAAATAGTTTCTTAATAACTCTCAAAAATAAAATAGCGCTCAATACTATCGGCGCTATTTTTTTATCGAAAAATTATATTGAAGCAAGTTGTTTACGGTTTTTATAACGGCTATCAATGCCGCAGTGCTTAAATATTTACTATAATATCTGCCTTTGCGTGAAAAGACAGCGCTCAAATTTATCAGTTATTTAGAGAGAATCATGACGTTACCCTATTCTAATGGTGTCAACCATACACCGTTGACCGACCCTGCGACTGCTGCAAATATTGATATTGACGATGTAACGCATTTTTTATTAGAGTTGGATGCGCTAAAACGCGTCAATCGGCGCAGTTATGTGACGAAAACAAATCGGTTGGAGAATTCTGCCGAGCACTCTTGGCATTTGGCGATGGCTTGTTGGTCAATTGCTGAACAGTTTGAGATTGATGTTAATCATGAAAAATTGCTGAAGATGGCATTAATACATGACTTGGGTGAAGTTGATGCCGGTGATACATTTTTATTTGCCAATAGTAGAGCTGACGCTCACGCTGGAGAGCGCGAGGGCATCGCTCGATTACGAGCTGAGCGCGGCAATGGTATCAAAAACTTAAGTGAGATTTGGGAAGCGCAAGAAACTGGCAGGAGCAAAGAGGCTGAGCTGCTGAGAGTGATTGATCGAATTTTGCCATTTTTGTTAAATTTAAATACGGGCGGGAAAACATGGAGTGATCATGAGGTGACACGCTCGCAAGTGACTGGCGTCATAAGGTTTATTAAAGACAGCTTTCCGAGTATTCATCAATGGCTATGGGAACAGGTTGAGTATGCAACCGAGCAAGGCTGGCTGATTGATAGATAAGTGGTTAAAAGTTTTTTTTGCCTGTCAGCTGTTTACAAATTACTCATTATCTTCCTGCACTAAAGCCTTTATATTAGGGACAATCACGCAAAGAGACGGTCACATGAAAATAGCTGGTACTTATAAAACATTCGCGAAATCACTGGTTTTTCTTGGCGTACTAAGTTTGGCGCAATTGGCGCAGGCGACCGAGTCTGTTGGTAAGGGCGATAAATTGGCCTATGATGCCAAAAAACAGATAGGTGTGACCACTAGCTATGATCCTACCTATCGTCAGCTGGATTTTCCGCGTGGCGATGTACCGATAGAAACCGGCGTTTGTACCGATGTTGTCGTACGGGCATACCGTCTGCAAAATATCGATTTACAGCAGTTGGTCAATCAAGATATGAAGTCCAATTGGTCGGCCTATCCAAAGACGTGGGGACTAAAATCAACCAATAAAAATATCGATCACCGCCGTGTGCCGAATCTTGAGGTGTTTTTTAGCCGTCATGGTCAAACATTATCTACCACTGATAAATCTAGCTTTCAAGCCGGTGATATAGTGACGTGGCGGCTGCCGAACGGCAATTTACCGCATATGGGCATCGTTTCTAATAAAGTCGCCGCTGATGGCTCGCCGTTGATTATTCATAATATCGGACGCGGAACGCAAGAAGAAAACATCTTATTTGCGTATCCTATTCACAAGCACTTTCGGTACTAGATTGAATACGTCTAATAAAAAACCTAGCTAAGCTGAGTGGCTTAACTAGGCTTATACGTAGAGGTTTTTATAGCCTTCATACAACTGCTATTTATTCGCAACACCCAATAGCTGTCCCATTTTTACCATACTGTTGGCTTGTAAGCTGTCTTGCCAATCGGCTTTTGCGCCTTTTGGTAGAACGACAATCGCCGTTGAACCTAAATAAAAGCGTCCAAGCTCATCGCCTTTGGCAAAGCTCATATTGTGAACCATTTCTTGGATATCCTCAGTGCGGCTGATTTTACCCGTCGCGACGGTTTCGATACCAGCGACAATCATAGCGCCAACCATCACCACCGCCGCTTTGCCGTACTCTGTATCAAATAAACAGACCAAACGCTCATTACGGGCAAATAAATCCGGCACGTTTGCCGCCGTGACATTATTGACAGAAAATAGGGTACCCGGTATATAACGGGTCTTGGTCAAGGTACCAGCAAATGGCATGTGCACGCGGTGATAGTTACTCGGCGCGAGATATACAGTGGCAAAGCTACCATCAGCAAAATAACTGCCATCTTCGCTATCAGCGAGTAGTTGACCGATGTCATAATGACGACCTTTGGCTTGCAGTAATTTATGGTCGCGGATTTGCCCTAACTGCGAGATAATGCCATCGGCAGGACTGACAATTCCATTTGCGCGGCTATCGATGAGCCGCGCGTCGTCTTTTAGCTCACGGGTAAAAAAGTCATTAAAGCTTTCATAAGCATTGAAACTTTGGCGCTCGTATTCATCTAAGCTGACATTGTAAGCTTTGGCAAAGCTGCGGATAAACGCACGTTTGACATAAGGGTGGCGGCTGGCGGCCAGACGTCCAGCGACTTTACTCAGCTGCTGCTGCGGTACAAATTGTTGAAGGGTGGCAAATAAATTCATAATAAGGTTACCAAAATAGGGTTCGATGTAATTATTAATAGGCAAGTTAATGGCGGTATTTTATCATGGTCAGGGTATGATTGTATGACCATAAACTGTAAGCGATTTATAAATAAGGAAGGCTGTAAATGAGAGCACTGATACAAAGGGTGGAGCGCGCCAGCGTCACTGTCGATGCGCACTGCGTTGGTGCGATTGAGCATGGAGTCTTGGCTTATATTGGCTTGGGTCATGAGGATAACTTGCAAAGTGCGCAGCGTATGATTGATAAAATCCTTACTTATCGCATTTTTGAGAATGACGATGATCCTGCTAAGTTTGGTAAATTGGATAAAAATGTCCAGCAGGTAGGCGGTGGTTTATTATTGGTGTCACAATTTACCTTAATGGCAAAAACCGATAAAGGTCGCCGTCCTGACTTTGGCGGCGCGATGGCACCTGATGCTGCGCAAGCGTTATTTGAGCAACTGGTAAATTACGCCAAAACCCAACATCCCCATGTAGCAACTGGTGAATTTGGCGCTGATATGCAAGTGTCGAGTGTCAATGATGGGCCGTTAAATTTTTTATTAGAAGTTTAGAGCTTTAACGTTTTAGACGTTAAAGCTTTAAAGGCTAAAAATTTAAAAGCTAGCGTTCAGGCTTTTGTAAAAGTGGATAAGGGTTGACCGCGCTGCCATTGATATAAATCCCATAATGGACGTGCGGCGGCGTGCCTTTGGCATTCCCGCTGTCGCCGACGTAACCGATGATATCGCCGGCATTGACCCAGTCGTTCGGGCTGATATCGGCATAATCCTCTAAATGGGCATAATAATGTCCGGCGCCGCCCGGGCCAATGATGACCACCACGCGCCCGCCTAAGCTGTTTTCGCCAACTTTGCTGACGATACCTTGTGTCGTTGCTTGTATCGGCGTACCTCGTTTGGCAAATATATCGATGCCTTCGTGAGAGCGACCTTGGCTACGCGCCGCGCCCCATGTATCCGTTAAGTGTTGTTCGGGCAGTGGGCTAGGTAAGCTATTTTCTGTCGGTAATGCTTGTTGTAATAAACTGAGCTGTTGCCATTTTGCCAGTACAAACGACTGAGTTTGCTTGCTGATACTCGGTAAGAGCTTGTCAAAGACAAATAACAGCATCAGTAACACCGTCGCCTTGATGAATACACTTAGTACACGGCGTAAAAGGTTTGGTTTTTTACTTGGGCTTGGCTGCGGATTATTGCCATCTGCTAGCATTGATATCTCTTTTTTAAATTAACGCTCATAGATAGTATAAGAGCTATCACCGCTATTTTTTGTATACCATTGTTATCTTTAGCTTTTATCCCCATAAATATAACGTAGTTTTTAAAAATCACCTATTTTTTAGGTATATATAGAAAACTGATATTACTACCTATTTTCAAATAATGATGGCCAAATCTTTATGATCGACACTGCGCTGATTATCGATACCGAAACCGACCAAGGTCGTGATCCGCGTCCGATTCAAGTGGCGACTATTAATGTGGCGACAGGATTTGAGTGGATGAAATACTTTAATAGTGGGCGCCCGATATCACCCGTGGTCATTAGAATTCATGGTATTACCGATGATGATGTCGCCGGTCTTGAGCGCTTTGAGTTGGATGCGTTTGAGTTGCCGCAGTATTTGATTGGCCATAATGTGCGCTTTGATTGGCGGGTGATTGGTAGTCCGACTACTAAGCTGATATGTACGGTGCGGCTGGCGCGCGTGGCCTTTCCAGAATGGAGCGCCTATGGGCAGTCGAAATGTATCGAGCAATTATTAGGTAAAGGCGAGGCAGGTAAAATGACGATTGCTGCTCATGATGCGCTGGGCGATGCGCGCATGTGTTATCTGCTATATCAGGCCTGCTGCGAGCGCCTAGAGATTGCGCCGACAGATTTTGCAGCAGCGCACGCTATCGCCAATAAAGCCAATCCACTGAGCAAAATGCCCTTTGGCAAACATAAGGGTACGTTGATTAAAGACGTGCCAATTAGCTACGTAAAATGGATGCTAGGCAACATTCATAATATGCAGCCGTCGCTGTATTCTGCGTTGACCAAGCGTGTGCAAGCAGAACAAGCAGAACAAGCAGCAAAAATCACGCAAGACTAAATACAGTTGCGCTTGAATGGCATGCGCTTGAATAGCTGCACTAAACAAAGCTTATTACTGCTTGGCTAGCCAATCGATTGCCATTTGCCAAAGCTGCGGGGCTTTAGCATTGGTTTTGCTACTAAAATAGCGCATATGACCGATACTATTTAAGCCAAATTCTTCGGGGTCAAAATAGCGTTTTTCGACTGGCATTTTGCTAAATACGCGAATCATATCGTCCATATTGTTGCTATTGGCAATCTCATCATCGCTAAAGCCGAGCCACAACGCAGGCATATCAATCTCATCGTAAAAATGGGTGTGAATACTTTTGCCAAACGCGGTTTTAATATAGCCTGCGCCATTGCACCACTCGCGCCATTGACGAGCGACGCCACGTGGTAGTGGCTCGCCCATGCCGATTTTATCCGCTGGCGTATAGCCTAGCGTTAAGGTGGTGAGCGGAATAAAGACGTCCATAAAACCCATCGCTTTGAGCTTGTAAGGCATGTCCATATTTTTGATTTGCCCTGATGAACAAGCAACATTAAATACTGAAGTAAGCGCCTTATAATTTGGCATCAAACCTATCAGCTGACCGCCGGCGCTATGTCCAATCAAATGATAAGTGGCATCGGCAAATTCGTCTTGTAAGGCATCAAGGACGGCTGGCATGTCATGACGACCCCAACTGATTAAAGAAGCATCACATTTCGTCAAATCAGACGATAGCGATTCACCGATACCTTCATTATCAAAGGTTATGACCCCAAAGCCGCTTGCTGCTAAATAAGTGGCAAAATTATGATAAAACTGGCGTTTGATACCAGTAGCCGGCGCGATCATGACTGCGGCTTTTACTTCGTCTCTAGGGCGATAAACGGTCGCTGCCAATGCTCGATTGCGCTCAGTCATGATGCTTAGGGCATAAATATCTGTTTGATTGTGCGGATTTTCCATGGTTTAACCTTCATGTATTTTTGTCATTTTTATGAGTAAGAGTTTTCTTATAAGTAAAGACTTTGGGTAAATAAAAACGCTTGCTAGGCGCACAGCGTTTAAAAACCAGCGTTTAATAATCAATATTAAGCGTGCAGTCATTAAGCCGTGATTGGTTGCTTACTTTATAGCTTAGCTGGGTGATCACCGCATGATGACTTTGCAGTAACACTGCTTATGGTAAAATAAATCTTAGTAAGGAAGGCAGGCAAAAATGACTTCTAAGTTCTATGAGCAAGCTCGACGTTGTATATTTTGAGCAATTAACCTACATCAAAAAAACAACATCTATAACTAATCATGTTTTAATAGTTAAGTATTTAATAAGAACAATGTATATAAAATTAAGGAAACTCTATGCAAATGAAAATTAACAATGACACTTATGAAGTCATTACCAGTCAAGACATTACCAATATTGAAAAAGCCGTGGATAAATCAGCGCTCACCATGCCACTGGTAGCGGTTTATTGTGGCTCACGTTTGGGCAATAATGACGTTTATGAGCAGGCGGCGCGTGAGCTTGGCAGTGCGCTTGCTGATAATGGCATGGGTTTGGTCTATGGCGGAGCGAGCATCGGGCTGATGGGCGCAGTCGCTGATGAGGTCATCCGAGGTGGCGCACAAGCGATCGGCGTGATTCCAACCTTTATGCTCAAGCATGAAATTGCTCATGAGCAGCTGACGCGCCTGCATTTGACCGATACCATGCATACCCGTAAAACGGTGATGGCAGAGTACGCCGATGCCTTTATTACGTTGCCGGGCGGGCTTGGGACGCTAGAGGAAATTATGGAAATTGCCACCTGGCGTCAGCTATATCAGCATGAAAAACCGATGATTATTCTTAATATCAATGGTTTTTATGACTGTATGATTGAACATTTACAATACACCGCTGAGCAAGGCTTTATGAAGCAACAAGACCTTGAGCGTTTGGTCGTTTGTAATACCATTGGCGAAGCGATTGCCATGCTAAAAACCGTCGTAAAAATAGATGACGCCGTTGATACTGAGAAAATGGCGGGAAACTAGCAGCAGGTATTTTTATCAATAACTAAATATAAAAAAGAGAGCAAGGCTAACATTAAGCCTTGCTCTCTTTTTTGCTTTGACTTTATTAACATTTAAATCATTTTAATTAGTCTCATGAATACTATGATTTACGCCCGCCATTGCCATTGGAAAGCTGCGCTCTTGCGCTAAATGACGCGCGACCTTATCAATTGCTTCGCTATTATTTTGTGCCAAATACGCCCATTCATGCGCATAACGCTGATGGTTTTCTGGCGCTTCATCAGCAACCAAACCAAGCGTCGTCAATTCATCAACGATTTGATCGGCAGCAATCAGCGTCGATGAGGCTTTGATGTTTTCTGCCCGCGCATAGCGAATATTAGAGTATAAGCTCACATCGGCAACGCGCAGGGTATCGTCTTGCCCAGGTATTTGCTGACCCCCATAGAGCGCATTGCCAACTGTTCGCGCGCTATGAAAGGTCGGAACGAATTCGGCAACATAATCAATCGCTTGCTGGCTACGCGCTTGTAGTGGCGCTTTATCCCAGCCGTCTTCGATATAGTGCAAATATTGCGACGGCAATTTCGGTTGCGCGCTATTTTTGTTAGAGGCGACCAATCCATCATCAAATAAGGTGATAAATTTACTCATACCATGTATCTGAAAATAACCATCAGGGTAGGGTGTTAGCTGCGCCATGCCTTCCGGTGTGCCGCGCTCACCGTAAACGATAATTTCTGGTATTTGACCGCCAGTATCGCCCCAATGAGTGATATAAGAGGATTTAAACTCGACCATGCGCGTGACTTTGACACCGACCATATCATCTATGATGCCAGTACGAAAACCACAAGCGTTGATTAAATAATCAACTTCGATAGAATCGGTTTTGGCTTCAGTATCAGTATCAGAGCTCGCTGCTTGTTGATAATCAATGCGCCATTTGGTCACATGATGGTCAGCATTTGAGCAGTTTTCACAATCGACTGGCATCACTTGCTTTACCTGCGTATCGGTAAAGACATGCGCGTGCTCATAGCCTTCTAAAGCCAATTGTGCAGACGCTGCCAAACGGAAGATATTCCAGCCGTATTCTTGTACGACAATCAGCGGAAATTTGACCTTGTTTAAATCCAAATACTTAGCAACTGGTATCATCCATTCATCAACCGTGCGCGGCACCGCGACTTGCTCGCGCTCAGATAAGGCAATCAGTTGCTCATGGCTGTAAAGCTGATAGTAGTTTTCAGGTTCGCCGAGCACTTTATTATTGGCATCTTCGGCGATAAGGTCGCGATAAGCGTCAGTCAAAATATCTAAACGCGGCAATAAATCCTCAGGCAAACCTTCATCGCGCGTCGGTACTGCAAATACCGTTGGGCGTACATCAATGGTATAAGGATAAAGGCGCAGAATATCGATGCATTGTTTGAGTAGGGCAACGCAATCTTCATCAGGTATTTCACGATATAGATTGCCGCCAGCATGCAAATGACACATCGGCGGCCCGTCAATTAGCGAGGTGTTTTTTTCAAATAAATACGTCTCAAGGCCCAATGCCGCAAGGCGAATCGCGATGGTTGCACCCGCTGTACCGCCACCGAGAATACCAACCCGTTTGCTAGCAGGCACTTGATTGTTCATAACAGAATGAGTCATTGTCGTTGTTATATCCTTAGTCGCATTCCTATATTCAGTTAGTAGGAATGGCTCGGCGTCTTTGTGAAATAATTCGTTGTTAAGTCTTTAAACTACTAAGTTTCTATATTTCGTTTTTTAAGTGTCTTATATTCGCCGCGCTTATATGTTAAATAACGTGTTTTTCTAATGCGTATGTTTTTTCATGCAAGGCTACCGATATGCGTACAGCGAACCCTAAGTTCAACAGTCATTTTAAACCGCTATAGTCATATTTCTTATTGTGTAGTAGTTCTTAATTTAGATGGATTATTCTACGAAAAAATTACTCAAATTAGCATGGCAAAAACGTAAGTAGATGCATAAGTTTTGTCAAAGGATGGCAAACAAGGAGCGACTAAAACACAGCTTTATAAAAGCATTTTTAGAAAATCGAAGAGCAAACTTTATTTAATTTGTAAACTTTATACGCTTTTGTAAATTTATATGGTGCGAAAAATAACTGATTTTATGTCTGTGCTATAGTAAAAATACTTACGGTAAGCTTCAAGCCGTTTTATGCTTTAAGGTATAGGATTGCAGACCACAAGAAGCAATTTAAAAAAACCACTATTAACAAGGACGTTACTATGAAACACATACTTATGTTATCTGTTATTTCTGGTGCATTGGCGCTTAGCGGTTGTTCTACGTTTAACAATATGCTGGGCAAGGACGATTCTGGCATGCATGAGGTGCAAGCGACCACTAAAAATACCGCGCCAGTTGCCAGTAAAAATGGCATGTTGGTCGATGCAACCAATCATATGACCTTATATACTTTTGATAAAGATTCTATGAATAAATCAGAATGTGGCTCAGCTTGTCTGGTTGCTTGGCCAGCGTTTTTGGCACCAAGTAATGCCAAAGCCTCAGGACAGTTTGCCGCCTTTAAACGTGAAGATGGCAAATATCAATGGGCGATGAATGGTAAACCGTTATACTTTTATGCCAATGATACCAAGGTTGGCGATAAAGATGGCGACAACAAACTTGGCGTTTGGCATATCGTAAAAACCAAATAACTTTCCATTTTTCCAAAAATAAGTTTTCCATAAAAAAGGCAGCTAGGGTGGCTGCTTTTTTATGATTATTTATGAGGTTTTTCGACTCAACATAATGGCGTTAAGTCGAGTTCATGGCATGGTTTTATCGTAGAAGCGGCTTGCATCGAGTAGCAAAAACCGTTAAAATCGCGGTTTGATTTTCCCGCTGGGGAAAGGCTAAGTGAGCAGCGGTGTGGTGTTGGGTGCTGGAATAAGCCAGTGACGTAATTGCCAGACTGACAGATGTCCTTAGTGCCTCAGTTACGTATGTGAGCGTGCTTAATAGCTAAAGAGGCTATTAATCAAAATGCTTACCATACATCGGACATAGAGAGTTTATTATGCGTAAAGATATCCATCCTAATTACCAAGAAGTTTTGTTCCATGATACCAACGCTGACGTGTTTTTCTTAACTCGCTCAACCGTTAATACCAAAGCTACTCGTGAATACGAAGGTAAAGAATACCCATACTACCCACTTGATATTTCAAGTGCGTCGCATCCATTCTATACTGGCGAACAACGCAAAACGTCTACTGAAGGCCGTGTTGCAAGCTTCAACAAACGCTTTGGTGCGTTTGGTGGCCGTAGCAAGAAAGCTGCTGATTCTGCTGAATAATTTATACTTATGGTATAAATATATGTCGCGAAGCAGTCTTTTGCTAAGCAATAAAAAACCGCTGACTATTCAGCGGTTTTTTTTATCTAAATTTTAATGTTCAGTATTTGCACTACTCAGCTACTTAACTTAGTAGTCGACGAATCTAGCAACTCCACAATCAATTCTGCCACTTGCTGCGCCCAATAACCATACATCAAACTGCTTGGATGAAAACCGTCGCTGGCAAACATCACTCTGATATCGATCGGCGTGCCGTTAGAATGTTCTTCTATCATGCGCGCAAAGTTCGTTGCCATGTAAGTGACATTGTCATGAGCGGCACAGATTTGCTGCAAGCTATTATCAAGGATAGCGGCTTTGGCGCCAACGAAGTTATTCAATGGCGCAGGTATCGCAGGCATTTGAGCCATCGGAGGTAAGCTTAAAAAAACCAGCTCGCGTACGCCAAATTTACGCTGGGCGATAGCAATGATATTTTCAATCTGCTGTTGCCATTGAGCCGCAGAGACTTTGGAGGTGGTGTCATTAACGCCGACACTTAATACCATCACATCAATAGGTTGGCTCGGTGCAGGCAACACATAAAGCCTGCGCAAAATATCAAAGCTGGTATGCCCCGTGGTCGCTTGTAACGACCAGTTTAAGGTATCAAAAGCGCTTTGGATAGCTGCCTGCTCAGTCAAAATAGGTATCAAATGACCGACCAGCGCCTCTTGTTGGGTCTGACTACCGACGCCAGCCGCTGCCGAATCACCAACGACCATCAGGTTCAATATATTATTGCTTTTACCCTTTGAGGTAATAGGCGAGTTATTGAGCTGAACCTGTCCATGACGCTCGCCATTTGGCTCAGGTAGGCGTACAGTATCACGCTTGATTTTGTGCCCTTGATAAAGGTAAACAGGAGCAAGCAGCACGTCCTTGGCAGCAGCGGTTATTTGATTTTGCATTTTTTTAGTAGCTACCATCCTGCACGCTCCCGAATCGTAGTGAGGTTGTCTTCAATAAGTAATTTACCATCGATATATACATCGCGTAGTAGGTTATCTTCAGCTGTCGTTAAATCATCCGCTTTAATGGTTTCTATCTTGCCTTTGCTGTTTTTTATGAGTGTCAAACGGCCTCTTTTTGAGCGTTTTGAGCGACTGGTGACAGGGTCTTTATAGATATCTTTCCATACGCCATCGATAGAGATGGCACTGGCTTTCATCGCCCAGCTCATGGTATCGCGATTGACTTGCTGTAGTAGCCCGCCGCCCATGCCAAAGGTGATGTTGTCGGCACTAAAACCTGCGTTTAAGACCACATCGATGATTTTGCCTAAGCTTTGCGGGCTGATACCATCGCCTTGGATAATGCGTACATAGTCGGGCAGCACTTTATAGCCTTTGCTATTTATGGTGGTGCCAAACTTTACCGCCAAGCGCTCTAAGGCTTCGCGCACCACTTTTGCCGGATCGCCGCTATCTGGACGGATAACCAAAGTTCCGCCCATATTTTTGACGTCGTCTTTTAGGCTACCGCCCCAAATATTATCAATGGCATTCCATAAATCATAGCTGTCAGATACCACAGAAAAACTTTTACCAGCGCCGCCAAATTGTTCAATCATATTGGCAAAGGCGGCGGTTTCTCCGTCGCGACCCCACGCCGTCATGGTGCTATGCTCAGCAGCAGGGATAGAAAAGGCTGCCATCTCTTTGTCCATGTGATACCAGCGGCTGGCGGCAACCAAGGCCGTCATCGAGTCGGTACCAGCAAAGTTCACCAAATGCGCAAGACTACCAAGGGCGACAGATTCTTGACTAGACGCACCGCGCGAACCAAAATCATGCAAACGGAAAATCAGCGACTCGGTATTGTCGGCAGATTTTTCTAGTGCCTGACGAATGATGCCTTTGCAATAGTGCGAGACGCTAGCGACGGTTGAGGGATACCAAATCGCACGCAGTAGCGCCGTTTCGATATAGCTTGGTAGCCAGTAGAACTCAGGGTCAGTATTAATAATTTGGCAGACCACATTGGATGCTGGAACGACGCTGCCTTCAGGAATGGCTTCGATGCGCAGTGGCAGATAGCCGCCATACTTATCGACTAACAGCTCCCAACCGGCACGGTTAAAGGTTAAGCCATGGGCTTGAATGACCGTTTCGGCTTCATCGATATCTTGATGGGTAATCGGCGTGCTAAGGTATTCTTTGATAAAGGCTTGCAAGCCAAAAAATACCACATCGTAGTCACCTTTACGCGCTTCGATATAGCTTGATAGATACTCGCTACCTTTTGGATATTGCACCCAATGGGAGGTTTTATAGCTGTCGCTATTTAAGATTAAATTGTTTAAATTGCTGGTGTACATCACAGAACTCCTCTGCTTTGAGATGCCGCAGCTGTTTTTTAATAACCGCTGCGGCGGTGAGCCATTGCCGTCTATCGGCGCTGGCGTGAAAAAAGGTTAATAAAAATTGCACAGTCGCCTGATAAACGCCTACAAACCAACCATTTTGGTGATAATCGCATAATGGTCTTCAAACATCATGGTCGCATCAAGCTCAGCGAGTGGCAGCCAAAACGCGGTAGCTGCATCGTCGCCACCTTTTACTTTTGGCAAGCCTTTTGGGTCATTTTTAAGCTGAAAATAAAAAGCTTGGGTAATCGTACGCCCACGCGCTGAGCGATACGGGTCGTCAAAGGTATGCTGACTATGACAAGAGCCGCGTAGCACCGGTTCAGGCACTTTTAAGCGCGTCTCTTCGCGTAGCTCGCGGATACAGGCATCAAAGAGTGTTTCTTTTGGATTCAAAAAACCACCCGGTAATGCCCATAGCCCGCGTCCTGGCATACTGCGGCGTTCAACCAATAAAATGTGCCCTGATTGTACGACGAGCGCATCAGTGGTCATAAAGGTTGGTGGATAAGGCGCAGACTCCCATTGTCTTTTATATTTATCGACAAAATCGGCTTCTTCATGCAGGTTTTGATAAATATCAGTCTTTTTAAAGTCATTGAGGACGTTGCGGGTTGATTCGGGGGTGCGCTCAGGCGTTGGTGTGGCGCCCATTAGATAACTGTCACGAATAGGGGTCGCGGATAAATTGTGATAATTGGGTACAGAAACCGACGCCCAATTTGGGAATAAGGATAAATAATAAGATGAGCTGTCTTTTGAATGACCAATCAGCCCAATATCAGCCTGTAAGTCGCCGGTGACGGATTTGACGCCCGTCTGCACATATTGCAGCCAACGCGTGTCATTGTAGAGTGCATCGTCGAGGCCGACACAGTGAATTCGCGCCGCTTCTGCTGGCAAGTAGGTGTTCTTAATCATCGCCGCCCGTTCATCGACACTAAATGGATTACGCAGACTGCGCGGCAGGTTGGCAGAACCGATCAGCATAATGACGTTATCGGCACGTTTTAATGCTTCATCGACCACTGCCTTATGCCCGCAGTGAAACGGCTGGAAACGTCCAATAAATACCAAATAACGGTAGTCTTTACTGTTATTTTTATCCGAGCTTTTATCCGAACCTTGCTCTGCTGATTCACTCATAACGGCCAACTCCTAACTTACTGCTATTAATTATCAATTTAAAATGTCTCAAAGAGGCTAATACTGACACAGCCTATATCTGGCTGACAAGTATAAAGATGTTTAGTGCCGTGACTTTATCGCTTTAACGAATTTTAGCGCTTGGTTTTTGCGCTATGAATGTTATTTTAAAAGACAATATTTTTATAGATATAAAAGCAAAGACCCTTCTAAATGCTAGAAAGGTTAAGGTTAGAAAGGTTTTTGCAAAAGCTTGGAAAATTAAAAATATCAAATCTCAAGTGTTTTGATTTTTTCTAAGCCTTGCTGCTCAATGACGGCGGTCAAACCTTTATCTTCTTCAATACGTTTGACAAAGGTATCAAGGTTTTTATAGTCAGATAGATCGATCTCAAACTTTTTCGCCCACGTTAGGGTGATGTATAAGTAAATATCAGCCGTGGTTTTACTGCCTGTTAGATAGTCGGTTTTACCGAGCTGCTCGTTGGGCAGTCTAAGCAAATGGGCGATTTTTTCTTTGGCTTTTTGCTTTAAGTTTTCTTGTGCAGCATTGCCTTCAACGAAGCCATCAGGGCCAAAGAGCGGGGCAAAGACTTTATGCAGATCGGCATTCAAAAACCCTAGCCAATGCATTATTTCACCTTTACCAGCCGGTGAGGTATCTGAGCCAAAGATATTGGCATCTGGATAGCTGGCATCGATATAGACTTGGGTGGCAATGTTTTGGGTGATGATAGTGTCGCCATCGACGATAGCTGGTACCGCGCCTTGCGGATTGATACGTAGATATTCTTCTGATTTAACCGAATCATGATTTAATAGCTTGAGCTCGTAATCTGCGCCCGTCCATTCGAGGGCGGTGTGCGGTACAACGGCGCAAGTTCCTGGTATGACATATAACTGCATAAATTACTCTTTTGAATTTGTTATGGCGTTCAATCCAGTCTAAACAGCCGATCTGGCCAAGTCAGTTATGTTATGTGAAGTTAGTTTTAGGAGATGTAGCATTATCATACAAACTTTATCTTGCATGCGTCATCCTGCATGTTGCTCAATCCATTCCGCCACCGTTGGCCAGATCTCTTTGGCAGCCGTACGACTGTTTAAAATGCGGCTATGGGTATAATCATCCAAGTCACCATGACTTCGCGCGTATTCACGAAAAACGTTAGCAGAGTTTTTGTTGAGCGAGCGATTAAAGTCGTTAAAAAGTGACAGGCAACCTCGAGTTGGCGAGATGAATTTATCACCCTTGGCGCTGATAGCATAAATGGGTACGGTAATATTCGGCATATACTGCCGATAATCAAAAATCGCACTTTCAGGAGTATTTTGCTGGCGAGTGTGGCTATCAAAAGTACTTTTCTGAACACCATTCGCATTTATATCACTTTGTTTAATAAAACTGCTGTGGAAGTTTTTATGCAAATTCCACTCATACCATTGATTCATGGTGTGATGGTTTTCATTGATGGGTCCCAGTTTGAGTTTTCTGGCGGGTATATAGCCAAATAGACGGGTAAACATCTTGGCGGCGACTATTTTAAAATAGTTCTTCAGATTGACGATGGCGCCGTACACTTGGCAAGCAAACATGCTGATGCTATTTATTTTATTGATATACTGCGGATTTTGAATGAGAAACATCGTTAAGCAAGCGCCGCCGCCACTATGGGTGACGCAGTGTAAATTGCTGAGCTTTAATTCGTTAAATAAATAATCAAAAGTGGCGGCAAAATCATAGGTGGCGACAGTTTCGAAATTGAATTGGTCTGTGGGGTTTGAGCTTGCACCATGAGCGCGCCATTCCATGATATAGCAATGATGGCCAAGTCCAGCTAGGTATTCAGCGATTCTTAAGCAGGTTTTTTTGTCCGAAAAAGTGCCATGGGTTAAGAAGATATTTTGACCTTTATGAGCATTAACGATAGATAATTGATGGCTTTTTTCATTA
Source organism: Psychrobacter pulmonis (assembly GCF_904846465.1). Lineage (NCBI taxonomy): Bacteria > Pseudomonadati > Pseudomonadota > Gammaproteobacteria > Moraxellales > Moraxellaceae > Psychrobacter > Psychrobacter pulmonis. Next base: position 23,013 of record NZ_CAJHAT010000008.1, on the reverse strand, counting down.
TCAAAAACTTCCCAAATAGCGATTTGTACGGCATCTTTGGTGGTCACAAAATTTAGATTCTCAGTCAACATACTGCTCTCTCAAAATAGTTAAGATTCTGATATTTATTCTTTTAAAATTTTCATAAGCTCTTTAGTGCATTCTACGCCCGCTAGACTTGATAAGTCTGCACGCCGTCTTTATATACTATGAAGATAAAGGCAGCTTACTATAGGTAAGCCTTATTAAAAATAGCCATCGCTTAAAACCTCAGCGCTTAAAAATCGCTACTGCCAATTCACACTAGCCCAGTCGGAATTATGCGTTAAGTGCGCTATAATAGACACCATAAAGAGCCATAAAGAAGTTTTCATCACGGTCAAAGCATTAAAACGATAAGCCAAAATGATGGTGATTTCATTAGTCCCAACCTCACATAGACGACACAGTAGACGTGGACAATATAACGCTTGTGTCATAACACATAGGAAGCATTATGAGTGAACACAATCCAACTGATACTCAAGTAGACCCTACTGCCGATTACGAGTCAGCATTAGATACTGAGCAAACCGAAGCTAAAAGTAACATTACCATCACTGAAGCGGCGCAAGGGTATTTGGCAGATTTACTGGCGAAGCAAGATACCGATGGTATCGGCGTGCGTATTTTCGTCGAACATCCAGGTACACCGCGTGCCGAATGCTGTATGGCTTATAACCAGCCGGGCGAAGAAGACAGCGCTGATTTAAAACTGACTTATGACGATTTTTCGGCATTTATTGAAGCGGCGTCCGTGCCTTATTTAGAAGATGCGGTGATTGATTATAATAAAGACCGTTTTGGTGGGCAGTTGACGTTCCGTGCGCCAAACTCAAAAGTGCCAAAAGTTGGTGCCGATGCCAGTGTCGAAGAACGTATCAATTATGTCTTACAGTCGGAGATTAATCCAAGCTTGGCCGCTCACGGCGGTGATGTCCAGCTGCTTGAATTGGTTGAAGAAGAAGGCGTTGGTCTGACTGCTATACTGAAATTCGGTGGTGGTTGCCAAGGCTGTTCAGCGGTTGATATGACCTTACGTCAAGGTGTTGAAGTGCAGCTGAAACAACAAATTCCAGAGCTGACCCAAGTCATCGATGAAACCGACCACACACGTACAGAAAACGCTTATTATAAATAGAAAATGACAAGTCGTTATAAAAAATAGCGCCGATATCATCTAAGAATATGCTTATTAGTACCCCACTCTCAACTTGTTTTTCTAAGGTATTGGTTTACTTAGTTTTTAAAATTTCAGTTAAAACAATTAAAATTTTAAATTCTATAAAAATCAAAAGCCTACGATAAGTTGAGATTGGCGTTTATTAGTTTCTTTGTTTATAAAAATTGCTTATGAATATTTGTCATTAAGAGATAAAAAATTTGCTATTCTTTTAATAAAGAAGCTGGGTTATGATTAACTCAGCTTTTTTTATGACTTTTTGTTATAACTAATTTTGATAAAAAAAATATGGGTTTAATAACCTATTAATACCCCTGTAAATATCCCATAAAATTTTAGGAGCACCTTATGAGTGACGGACAACCAGCCAAGCAGAATACTCAGCGCCTTGAAACCTTAGCCATTCACGCTGGCTATAGCGTCGAGCCAACCACCAAAGCGGTCGCCGTGCCTATTTATCATACCAGCTCGTATGCCTTTGATAATACCCAGCATGGCGCCGATTTATTTGATTTAAAAGTTGCTGGCAACATTTACACCCGTATCATGAATCCGACGACGGCGGTGTTAGAGGAGCGCGTTGCAGCACTTGAAGGCGGTATCGGGGCGTTAGCGGTTGCCTCAGGTATGGCGGCTATTACTTATGCGATTCAAACCATTTGTGAAGCAGGTGATAATATCGTCGCCGTATCAACGCTATACGGCGGCACTTATAATTTATTCGCCCATGCGCTGCCGCGTCAAGGTATCGAAGTGCGCTTTTTTGATCATAAAAACCCTGAAGCGATTCGTGATTTAATTGATGATAAAACCAAAATGGTCTTTGCAGAAAGTATCGGTAATCCACTGGGTAATATCGTCGATATCCAAGCTCTGAGTGACATCGCCCATGAATATGGCGTGCCAGTGGTGATTGATAGTACGGTTGCGACGCCAGCGCTGTGCCGTCCATTTGAGTTTGGCGCTGATATCGTCATTCATTCATTGACCAAATATATGAGCGGTACTGGTACTTCGATTGGTGGCGCGATTGTTGATAGCGGAACTTTCCCTTGGGGCGATTATCCTGAGCGCTTCCCATTATTAAACACCCCAGATGAAAGCTATCACGGCGTAAACTTTGTCAAAGACGTCGGCGCAGCGGCATTTATTGCCCGTGCTCGTGTCGCGCCACTGCGTAATACCGGCGCGGCCATCAGCCCGCTCAATGCCTTCGGTATCATGCAAGGTATGGAGACGTTAAGTTTACGTATGGAGCGTCATGTCCAAAACGCCCAAGCAGTTGCTGAATATCTACGCGACCATGACAAAGTCGCCTGGGTAAAATATGCTGGTTTGCCAGACCATCCTGAGCATGAGCTTGCTAAAAAATATATGAAGGGCACGCCATCTGCTATTTTGACCTTTGGGGTAAAAGGTGGCCTCGAAGCAGGCGCGCGCTTTATTGATGCACTGCAACTGATTACGCGCTTGGTCAATATCGGTGATGCTAAGTCGCTCGCTTGTCATCCAGCGACCACGACCCATCGTCAGCTTAACGAGCAAGAGCTAGAGAACGCGGGTGTTAGTGCGGATATGGTGCGTCTGTCAATTGGGATTGAGCACATTGAAGATATCAAAGCTGATTTAGAGCAAGCACTTGCCGCTGTTTAATTGAGCGATTATTTTGTTTTATAAATGAATACTAAAAAGCCCATATCCGATGACATGGGCTTTTGCTTATTAGATGCTAAAGTTTTGTAGGCAATCCTAAATAAAAGCGCGAAAATATTATAAAGTGCTACTGGTACAAATTTTCCTTGCTTGCTGTGCGACTTCGTCGCTCCAGAGGCTGCGCGAAATTTATCCCAGCAGCACTATCCTTTATTAGGAGTAAACTAGAAACGCCATCTCAGACACTTAGAAACTTAGATTTTAGCGCTTTAGTAATCAAATAATCCAGCCACTAAACTGTTAAAACGTGGCGCGAGATATCTTGATACTCTTGCGATGATAAACGTGGGCCGAATTGCTGAATCACTTGGGCGGCGATTTCGCTGGCAAGTCGTCCGCATTCTGGTAAGCTATAATGCTGTGATAAAGCATATAAAAAGGCCCCAGAATAGTTGTCGCCGGCACCATTGGTATCAATAACATTAGTAACAACTGGCGTCGGAATCTCATAAATTTCAATATCAGACTCATCATTTGGCTTATGGGCGATGATAGCGCCATTGGGACCATCGGTAACGACTGCTGTCTGACAATGCTCAAGTAAGGCACGCGCTGCTGCCTTATGCTGTTTTTTATCGGTGAATAATTTTGCTTCTTCACTATTACAAAATATCACCGCGACTTTATTGCCAAGCATGTTGAGTAAGCCTTCTTTGGCAAACTTTACGACCGCAGGATCAGCAAAGCTGACGGCAATTTTGGCACCATGGATACCAGCTTGTTGGCGTAGTTTGGTCATCGCAGGCTGAATACCTTCAGACATCGCCAAATAACCTTCTAAATATAACCAGCCAGCTTGCGTTAATGCTTCAAAATCGACGTTATCAGCGGTGATATCGCTTGAGGTACCAAGGAAAGTTTGCATGGTACGCTCACCATCTTCGGTCACTGCTACCACGCATGAGCCCGTCACACCGCCTGCATGAATCGACTGCGGGGAGGTGGCGACGCCCGCTTCGTGTAAGTCTTTTAGGTAAAACTCGCCTTGTTTGTCATCGCCGACGCGGCAAGCATAAAAAGGTTTGCCGCCCAAACTTGCAAAGGCATACATTGCATTGGCCGCTGAGCCGCCGCCCGCTTGTTTTGATGGCTTAATCTCTGCCAATTTAAAATATGCCAATAACTGCTGCTGCTCTTCGATTCCTGCTAGCGTCATATTGCCTTTGGTCAGGTCAGTTTCTTCTAGCGCTGCATCTGACAGCAGATATTCGTGGTCAACCAAGGCATTACCTATCGCCATCACATCGTACATACTGCTTCTCTCCTCAATAAATTTATCAGTTTTTAACCTATATTTTTTAGCTGAAAACTATTCTGCTTGCAGTTCAAGTAGGCGTTGATAAAGTGCGTTTTTCTTAACGCCTGTAATATCAGCGGCCAAAGCGGCGGCTTTTTTAACCGATAAATCCTCTAATAAACGCTGTAATAATTTATCGTGGATACTGATATCATCATCGTCCTGCGCTGCATTTACCCCGGCGACGACCACGACGATTTCACCGCGTTGCTGATTGTCATCGGCTTTGACAAATTCAACCAATTCGCCAAGCGTGCTTTTATGCACGGTTTCAAAGGTTTTGGTCAATTCACGGCAAAACGTCACTTCGCGCTCTGCCCCAAATATAGCCGCCATATCTTCTAAGCTAGCGACAATACGATGCGGCGCTTCATAAAATATCAAAGTTTCGGTACGTGAATGGAGAGCCGTTAAGTGTTTTTGGCGCCCGTGGGTTTTGGACGCTAAAAAACCAATAAAGCTAAAGCGGTCTGATGGCAATCCTGCAACCGATAGCGCGGCAATGGCAGCAGAGGCACCAATAATAGGGGAGACGCGAACGCCAGCGGCATGGGCGGCTTGCACCAATTGATAACCGGGATCGCTAATCAGCGGCGTACCAGCATCACTAATCAGCGCAACCGAATGACCTTGCTGAATCATCTCAATGATTTTGGGCGTTTGAATGGCACTATTGTGTTCATGATACGCCCAAAGCTTATGATGACCTTTTTGTTTGGCAGCGCCATCAGACTCGTTTTCGGCGTCATGTCTATTATAATAAGCCGTTCCTTCTTCGCTATCTTCAACCTTATTGGCTTTGGTATTAATGCCAAAATGTGATAACAGTTTGCCTGAGGTGCGGGTGTCTTCACAGGCAATGATGGCAACTTGCTTTAAAACATCGATTGCGTGCGGTGTCATGTCGCTTAAATTACCAATCGGCGTGGCAACGATATAAAGACAAGCTGGCATCGCGGTAGGGCTAGACATGAAAACCTCGGAGTATTAAGAAATTATCTTAAGAAAGAACATTAAAAACGCATATGAAAAGCGATTATGAAAACGCGAAAGTGGTTAGTTTAGCATGATGTGCTATGATAATTCTCAAATGTTCCGCTGATCGATAGCCATGATAATAAAAGCCCGTGATGGTAAATAACAAACCTCTAACCCTGACTTCGCCGACCCAGCGTCAAGGCAGCCGTTTTGAGCAGCAGGCGTGTGCGTTTTTACAAGCGCAAGGCTTGATATTGATTGCGCAAAATTGGCAACAACCAAAAGTGGGTGAGCTCGATCTAATTATGCTAGAAAAAGGGCAGGCATGGTCGATACTGGTATTTATTGAAGTGCGGCAGCGGCAGCGTTCAGGATTTGGTGATGCGGCGCTTAGCGTGACGAAAAGTAAGCAGTATAAAATTATCAAAGCAGCCCGCTATTTTTTGCAGCAGCATCCTGAATATAATGATTATGAGTGCCGGTTTGATGTGATAGCTTATGATACCAATACTAAAAATAACAGCAGGGACGTTAAAGAAACGACGTCAAAAAACACTCAACCAGAATGGCTGCAAGGGGCTTTTATTGCCTCGGCTTGGTAATAGGTTTTTTAGCGTGAGTATTTTAAAAAATTAAGCCCGATAACTCAGCTAAAAAAGTAAAATAAATAAGCGTATCAAGTTACCGTTACCAAAAGCCTAAACGCCTCGGGTAAATATTCAGTAAAGTAGCGCCATTAAAAAGTCATTAACTACATAAAGCTATCACCATTATTATCAAGCGTCACACTATTAATTACCAGCTACTCACCAGTTAATCACTACATCATGTTCTAAGAGGTAAATCATGACACGGATGCATTTGTGCACTGCTATTTTTGGTTCATCACGCCGTAAGGCGATTGGCGTTATGCTATTGACCAGCATCGTCGCCACAGGTTGTACCACTAACTATTTGACCAATAGTACAGAAGGAACGTATGGCGTACCGATGACCGAGCGCACCATTCCGCAGCGCCTGCTCGACCGCAGTATCGAGCATACCGTCAAGATTAACGTCTATGGTCTGCAAGAAAATTTGCAGCAAATCAGCCGTATGAGCATTGATAGTTTTAATAGTGAGGTGCTACTCACCGGTGAGGTGCCAACGCAAGAAATTAAGACAGAAATTGAAAAAGTGGTTGGCTCTATGCCAGATGTTCGTCATGTTTATAATGAGCTTAATGTGAGCGCCTCAAGGGGCTATAGCTCAACCGTTCACGATGGTTATATTACCTCCAAACTACTGGCAAAAATAGCCTCTAGTAATGGCGTAAAAGCCTCGCAAATAAAGGCGGTCACCAATGATGGCGTGGTTTATATTATGGGTCGCATGACGCCGACGCAGCAAAGCCACCTGATTGATATTGCCAATAATACCGTCGGCATTACAGAGCTGGTGCTGCTGACCACCGTCGTTGACGATAGAGGGGTGAAGATAGGCGAGGACGATATCATGTATGAAGAGAATTTAGCCAATCCTACCAGAGGGCCAGCGCTCGATAGTCGGGCAGCGCCTGAGGTCACAAGTGTAGTAGAGCCACCGATTAACGCTACGCCAATTATCGTCGACGAGAATGGCGCGCCCGTTAATTAGCCGTCATTAAGTTGCCATTATCAAGTTGCTATGTTTACCTTTATCAAAAGTCTTGTCTCGCTAATAAACACAAGAAACCTAAACACTCATAACAGGAACAGAACGATAAATCCTCAGTCTGCCAGTAAGATATAAAACGTAAAAAGTAGAAGTGTGGCTTTAGCCAAAAACGCGCTAATTAAAATAATAAAAAATGAAAAAGCCGTGACTCTACTATTGAGTTTTAATCAACTATGACCCAACGACAAGCTTATAATAGGAATACTGGCGATGAAGGATTTAAGTAAAGCAACCGTACAGCCTGCACCAAGAAAAAATCGCCTACCTAAACCTATCAGCGTAGGTGTGACAGCAGCATTGGCTGTCGGCGGTATTGCGCTCGCGACTCAGCAAGCACAAGCATTATCGGCACTGGCTGTTGTGAATAGTATCACTTTAAATGGCGGCGTTGGTGTCAGTAAAAATATCTTGTATGGCGACAAACCTTTGCAGGATTTAGATATTTATTATCCCAAACCTTTAGCAAAAGCCATGCAGTCAAAAAAAGCGACTGCTGATAACCTCATTAACCACAGTTATCCGATGGTGGTTTTTGTCCATGGCGGTTCGTGGGAAAGCGGCAGTAAAGATGAATACGCCTTTGTTGGTCAGAGTTTGGCACAAGCAGGCTATGTCACGGCAGTGATTAATTATCGTAAAGCACCTGAGCACGTTTATCCTGATTACGTGCAAGATGCCGCGCAGGCCATCGCTTGGAGTTATAAGAATGCCGAAAGTTTACATGCTGACACCAAGCGCTTGGCGGTGATAGGGCATTCTGCTGGCGCATTTAACGCGGTTGCTGCCGTCGCTAATGAAGATTTTTTAGCGCCGTATGGGGTAAAACCAAACGATATTAGCGCTGTGATTGGCATCGCAGGGCCTTATAGTTATGACTTTCGTAAATTCAGTAGTGCCAGCGCTTTTGGGGCAAACGCCACGCCCGATAACATCATGCCAGACCGCAATATCAAAGGCGCACAGCCGCCATATCTATTATTGACTGCTGAAAAAGACAAAGTCGTCCATATAAGCAATACTGTTAAAATGACACAGGCGTTAAAAGCGGCGGGCGTTAAGGTTGAAACAGGCGAAATTAAAGGTGCTAGCCATGCCACCAGTATTGGGGCGATGGCGCCACCTTTACGCTGGGTCAATAATGTACGTGCGCAAGTGCTCAGCTATTTGGATAAAACGCTGCAATAGTTAAAGGCAGTTGTAGAAGACAGTACTGTAAGATGGTCAAACTCTTGTTATAATGGCTAACTTTATATCCACCTATTAAACCTTTAAGGCAGAATATTCTATGAGCATGAACGCTGACGATTTGATTGCATTTTTACAAACTCACTTTCCTGATGCTTTTATTCAAGCTGCCAATCAAGGTACTAAGTTTGATGTACGGGTAGTTGATGCCAGTTTTGAAGGTAAACGCGCAGTACAACGCCAGCAGTCCGTTTACGCATTGGTCAATGACAAAATTGCCAGCGGTGATATTCATGCGCTCAATATTCAAGCGTTAACGCCTGCCGAATGGGAAGTTCAATCGCAAGGCTAAGCTTTTTTTATGACTAGAATTTGTCGCACCGGCAATGGATATTGCTGGTTTTATCATTTCTGGTTTTTCATATTTTTTATATTTATCGCTAGGTTGTCACCTTTATGGATCAATTTTTAATCACCGGTAGCAGTCGTATCGCAGGGGAAGTCACTATCTCAGGCGCCAAAAATGCCGCTCTGCCGTTACTCGCTGCTATGATTTTGGCCGAGACCCCAACGACATTGCACAACGTGCCATCGTTACAAGATGTGCGCACCTTGATTGAATTGATCGCTGGCATGGGCATTGATATTCAAAAGCAGGGTGACACTGTCGTTTGCGATACCAAGAATATCGATAATTTCTATGCGCCGTATGATTTGGTCAAAACCATGCGCGCCTCGATTTTGGTTTTAGGTCCTTTGCTGGCGCGTTTTGGCGAAGCCGAAGTGTCTTTACCGGGCGGCTGTGCTATCGGCTCACGTCCTGTCGACCAGCATCTAAAAGCCTTTGAAGCCATGGGTGCTGAGATAAGCGTCGAAAATGGCTATGTCAAAGCGCAAGCGCCAAAAGGCGGCAAGCTTATCGGTTGTAATTTTTCATTTGATATGGTGACGGTTGGCGGTACGGAAAACGTTATTATGGCCGCGGCATTGGCAAAAGGCACGACCGTACTCGGTAACTGTGCGCTTGAGCCAGAAGTGGTCGATTTGGCCAATATGCTGGTAGCTATGGGTGCTAAAATCAGCGGTATTGGTACGGCAACCATGACCATCGAAGGCGTTGAGCGCTTGCATGGCTGTGAATATTCAGTCGTACCCGATCGTATCGAAACCGGCTCCTATCTTGCCGGTGCTTTGATGACGCGCGGTGATGTGCTGACCAAAAACACTTCGGCACTTTTATTGGCGCCTGTGTTAGAAAAATTTGAAGATATGGGAGCGATTATCACTACAGGCGATGATTGGATTCGCGCGCAAATGCAAGGTCGCCCACTACCAGTCAATATTCGTACCCAGCCACATCCAGGTTTTCCAACCGATATGCAAGCGCAGGTCATGGCGATTGCCTGCCTCGCTGACGGTACCAGCACCTTTATCGAAAATATCTTTGAAAATCGCTATATGCATGTGCCAGAACTCAACCGCTTGGGCGCCTCCATTCAAGTAGACGGTCATACAGCTGTGGTTAAAGGCGTCGAGCATTTTACTGCGGCCCCAGTGATGGCAACAGATTTGCGCGCGTCGATGTCACTGGTCATGGCGGCGGCTTCTGCTGAAGGCGAGAGCTTGATTGATCGTATTTACCATATTGATCGTGGCTATGAGCACGTCGAAGAAAAACTGCGCGCGCTTGGGGTCAATATCGAGCGTATTAATACTAATGACTAAATTGATTCACTAACCATTGTTATTAGTATGGACATATAACAAATTAATAATGCCTGTTAACTAAGGCAGCTAACTGTACACGGACACGAGTCATTATGACTGAAGCAAGTAACAGCTTACCAAATGATGGTTTATTAAATGAAGTAAATGAGGCGTTTTCAGGTTTGACATTGGCGCTATCAAAGGGTCGTATCTTAGAAGAGACGATGCCTTTACTGCGCGCTGCTGGTGTTGAATTACTAGAAGACCCTGAAGCGTCGCGCAAGCTTATTTTCCCAACTTCTAACCCAAATGTACGCGTATTAATTTTACGCGCCAGTGACGTACCAACCTATGTTGAACACGGCGCTGCTGATTTTGGCGTGGCGGGTAAAGATGTGCTGCTTGAGCATGGCGCCAATCACGTTTATGAATTGCTCGATTTACAGATTGCCCAGTGTAAGCTGATGACCGCTGGTGTGAAAGGTGCGCCGCTGCCAAATCGTCGTCTGCGTATCGCGACCAAATACGTCAATGTTGCCCGCGCTTACTTTGCCAGCCAAGGACAGCAAGTTGATGTGATTAAGCTGTATGGTTCGATGGAGCTTGCGCCATTGGTTGGTCTGGGCGATTTGATTGTTGACGTCGTCGATACCGGCAATACGCTGCGCGCCAATGGACTGGAAGCGCGCGACCATATTTGTGATGTGTCGTCACGCCTTATTGTTAATCAAGTCAGCTACAAACGTAAATTTGCTCTGCTTGAGCCGATTTTAGACAGTTTTAAAAATAGTATTGCTAGCGCTTCTTAAATGAGCGTTTATTCAATTTTGATAAAATACTGTTATTAAACGTTAGCAATCATTGATAATATCAAGCATGACTATACAAAAATTTAAACCAGTTTGGCGCTCTAGGATAGATATAGCGTGCTAAACTGGTTTTGTTGTATTTGCTTGCTAGAAAATAAAAGCTCAGTATAATCTGAGTGAGATAACTAAGAATAAGTACAAATAAGCGGAAATAAGCAGACCCACCAAACTTTTCTTATTTGCTCTTTTATCCAAACTATTTTTTTATAGCCGACTTTTATGCTCACCTATAGGATTCAGTCATGCGCCAACTAAGTACCCAAGATGCTGATTTTGACAGTCAATTGACCCAGCTTCTCGCTTTTGAAACCGTCAACGATGTTGAGTTATTAAAAACCGTTGATGATATCATTGCAAAGGTACGTCATGGTGGCGACAGCGTGGTATTGGCGTTGACTCAAGAGTTTGATCAGCATCCAGCGAAGGCGATACAAGAGTTAGAGCTGTCTAAACAAGCGCTTGCTGACGCGTTTGCCAATCTTGATGATGAGGTAAAAAAGGCGTTAATGACAGCAGCGACACGCGTGCAAACATTCCATGAGCGCCAAGTGCAAGAAACTTGGCAATATGAAGATGAGCTTGGCAATCGTTTAGGTCAAAAAGTCACGCCGCTTGATCGTGTCGGTATTTATGTGCCCGGCGGTTTGGCCTCTTATCCATCTTCGGTATTGATGAATGCGATTCCTGCTAAAGTGGCTGGCGTTGCCGAGGTAATCATGGTGGTGCCAGCGCCAAAGGGCGTGCTCAATCCATTAGTGTTGGCAGCGGCGCATTTGGCACAAGTTGACCGCGTCTTTACCATTGGCGGAGCACAAGCGGTTGCTGCCTTAGCTTATGGTACCGAGACCATACCAGCCGTAGATAAAATCACAGGTCCTGGTAACAAATATGTCGCTGCAGCGAAGCGGGCGGTATTTGGTCAAGTTGGGATTGATATGATTGCCGGTCCTTCTGAAGTATTGGTCTATGCAGAAGGAGAGGCACAAGATCGAGCCGATTGGTTGGCGATGGATTTGTTATCGCAAGCGGAGCATGACTGTATTGCCCAAGCTATCTTTGTCACGACAAGTAGAGAGCAGTTAGAAGAAGTAGCAGAGGAAATTGAAAAAGCCTTAGCAGAATTGCCAAAAGCCGATATCGCCCGTGATTCACTAAAAAACCGCGGCGCGCTGATCTTGGTCAAAGACCGCGCGGAAGGTATGGCGGTGATTAATCGCGTTGCCCCTGAGCATTTAGAGCTGTCTGTAGATAATCCTGATGCACTGCTAAATGAGGTTCGTCATGCGGGCGCTATCTTTATGGGTCGTCATACACCTGAAGCGATTGGCGATTACTGTGCCGGTCCCAACCATGTGTTGCCGACCTCTGGTACCGCGCGCTTTTCTTCTCCGCTCGGTGTTTATGACTTCCAAAAGAAATCCTCGATTATTTATTGTAGTGAGGCGGGTAGTAAACCACTGGCTGCGACGGCGGATATTTTAGCGCAGCGCGAGGACTTAGAAGCCCATGCGCGCTCAGCCCGCTATCGCTACCAAAAAGATAGTTAATAATCCAGTTAGGTAGTTGAGTTTTAATAAGCTAATTTTAATATTTACGTTTAATCATTTATGTGGCTAATGAGTAGGATAACTTATGAGTGAGTTAAAGATAGACACCAGACTTTGGTCATCTAAAGCGCGAAATCTGTCACCTTACGTCCCTGGCGAGCAGCCTCAGCATGAAAATTTGTGCAAATTAAATACCAATGAAAACCCATTTCCGCCGTCACCAAAAGTCGGCGAGGCCATCGCAAAAGTCTTAGCGCAGCAAGCCGATGAGCTGCGTTTATATCCTGCGCCTGAATCGGATGATTTGCGTGCCGCATTAGCAGAGTTATATAACCTTGATATCAATCAAGTGTTTGTCGGTAATGGCTCAGATGAAGTATTGGCATTGGTATTTGCCAGCTTTTTCTTAAAAGAGCGCCCTATTTTAGCGCCTGATATTAGCTATAGTTTTTATCCGGTTTACGCTCATACCTTTGGTATTGAGTTGGTACAAATCGCCCTAGAAGCCGATTTTAGTATCAGCCCTGATGCTTATCGTCAGCCTTGTAGCGGTATCATTATTGCTAACCCAAATGCGCCAACGGGTATGCTGTTATCGCTTGCTGATATTCGTAAACTTGCTGGCGAGCATTCAAACTCAGTGGTTGTGATTGATGAAGCTTATATCGATTTTGCGCAGAAACAAGAAAATGATTCAGATGCAGAAGTGTCGGCGATTAGTCTAATCAATGACTGCGATAACATCCTTGTCACGCAAACTTTTTCAAAATCACGCTCGCTTGCCGGTTTACGGGTCGGTATGGCGTTTGGTAATGCCTCGTTAATCGAAGCACTGACGCGTATGAAAAATAGCTTTAATAGCTATCCGCTCGATAAGTTGGCGCAAGCAGGAGCAACCGCAAGTGTCTTAGATGTCGAATATTTTACCCAGACCTGTCAGCAAGTCATTGATTTACGCCAAGCGCTCAGCGCTGATCTTATAGCGCTCGATTATGAGGTGTTACCATCGCACGCCAACTTTGTCTTTGCGCGTCCAAAAAACGGCGATGCCAAAGGTGTGGCAGCTGATTTACGCGAGCAAGGTATCATTGTGCGTCATTTTGAGAAACCGCGCATCAATGATTACTTGCGTATTACTGTTGGTACGGCAGCGCAGAATAAGCGTTTGATTGATGCCTTAAAATCGCTACAAACAGAGGCTGAAAGCGTTACTGAGTAATACCTTAATAATGTAAAGCCAAAACAACAAGTTATATAAATAAAAGAGCCTGCTAACGTTATGTTAAGCAGGCTTTCTATTGGTTTTTAATTTGCCTTTTAGATAAAGCGTAAGTTTATTGCTTTATATTGTTTTGAGCTAAAACGCCTAACAGGTTGCCGACTTTATCCAAACATTCTTGATATTCAGCATTGCAATCAGAAGCAACCGTGATACCACCGCCTGCCCATAAGCTGACACGTCTTTCTTGTTCTGACTTATCATTCGATAAGGTATTGGCTTGCAAAGTACGAATTAATACATTCCATTGACCGCTACCATCAAAGTTCATATAGCCCAGTGTGCCGCAATACGCACCGCGCGCGGCACCTTCTAGCTCTGAGATAATTTCAACAGCGCGTTTTTTTGGCGTGCCAGTGATAGAGCCAGCAGGTAAACTGCCAAACAATACTTTGAGCGGATGACTATCTGTCTTTAGCTCAGCGGTAATGGTGCTGACCATATGATGCACATTGCTAAAGCTTTCAATCGCAAATAATTGCGGCACTTTGACGCTGCCAATCTTGGCATATTTACCCAAATCATTGCGCAATAAATCAACAATCATGACATTTTCGGCACGGTCTTTTTCGCTATCGATAAGCTGCTGTTTATAAGCGTTGTCTTGTGCAGTATTTAACCCGCGCGGCATCGTCCCTTTAATGGGCTTGGTGCGTATATGGTGTTTGCCACTATTATTGTCTTTGATAAAGGTAAAAAACAGTTCAGGCGAGCAGCTTAACAATTCAAATTGATAATCTTGCGTATCAACGCTTATTTCGTTATCAATATGATTAACCGCTAAATATCCTGCAAACGGCGCTTGGGTATTACGATGTAGGGTAGGTAAGTAATCAATCAGTTTTACTCCGCTACCATTATCACTTAGAGTATTAAAAGCGCCTTGCCATGCTTGGGTGAGATTGATTTGATAGCAGTCACCTTGTTGCAGGTAGGATTGCGTTTTATCAAAAGCTTGCTGATAATCTCGCTTACTCCATTGTGCTTTTAATAATAAAGGCGTGGTTTTATAGGACGTTTCAAGTGCTGGTTTTTCTAAAGCTTGGTTAGATAATTCCTTATCCATTATATCTAAATATGAGATAAGCGTTTTAACCAGTACGCCTTTTTGTTCGTTATCAGTATCAGTGACGCTGTCTTTTATAGTGAGCTGCCAACTGGTTTGCTCAGCGTTTGGTGTTAGATAAATATCATAATGCCCTAAGGCGGCACAAGGCTGCACTGCGAGCTCTATTCGCGCGTTTGGGCTAAGCTCATAAGCGGCAATATCATAACCAATAAAGCCTATTAATCCATGCTGATAACTTGGCTGCTGCTCGATTTCTGTAGTTGAGGACGAGTTATTATCACAAGTATCATCTATGTCATAAGTCTGACTATAAGCAATTAAATCCTCTTGCCAGTCGCTATAACTCATATAGCTACTAATAATCGCTTGATTGGTCTTAGCATGGCTATCTAAACCATCACGGTAAGTTCTTATAACTTTATAAATAGGCGCTGGCTTATTAGAGTTTGCTGCATCATTAGAAAGAGGATAAACCGACCAGCTCATTTTTGGTAATAAACCGATGACAGGTCTTCCGTCGTTATTCAGCCAAACCAGTTGCCAATTTACATTAGGTTTTTGTACATATAAGTAACGTTGTAGACGGGGCATTAATTCGGCAGCAGTTAGCCCACCAAAACGCCAGCTAGGATAAGTAGCTGGCGATGGGGCAGATGCTGTCTGCTCAGTTTTAACAGGCGGAGCTAGAGGCATAGTTAAGCATCAAACTTTTTAATAATAAGAGTGGCGTTAGTACCGCCAAAGCCAAAGCTATTGCTCATAAGCGTTTTAAGCTCAATATCACGCTTTTCAGTGACAATATCAAAGCCTTTGGCAGCAGGGTCTAATTCTGTAATATTGATACTTGGCGCGATAAAGCCTTCTTGTAGCATCAGTAAGCAATAAATCAATTCTTGCGCGCCGACTGCACCCAAGCTATGACCGGTCATTGATTTGGTTGAGCTGATAGCAGGTACTTGACTAACATCATCACCAAATACTTTGGCAATGGCTTTAAGCTCAGTCACATCCCCTAGCGGCGTACTGGTACCATGGCTATTAATGTAGTCAACGCTTTCTAAGCCTGCTTCAGCAAGGGCGAGTTGCATACAGCGAACAGCGCCTTCACCGCTTGGTGCAACCATTTCAGCACCATCGGAGCTGGCGCCATAACCGACGATTTCAGCCAAAATATTGGCACCGCGCGCTTGGGCGTGCTCAAGACTTTCAACCACCACCATTGCCCCGCCTGCGGCAATCACAAAGCCATCGCGGTCTTTATCGTAGGCTCTAGAAGCAAGGGTTGGCGTGTCATTATACTGTGTACTGACCGCACCCATCGCATCAAACATACACGACTGCGTCCAATGTTCCGCTTCACTACCGCCAGCAAGTATCACATCGGCTTTGCCAAGTTGGATAAGTTCGGCGGCATGACCGATACAATGCGTCGACGTTGCGCACGCAGAGCTCAATGAATAAGAAATCCCTTGGATTTTTAACCCCGTTGCAAGCGCCGCTGATACCGAGCTGCCCATGGTTTTTGGTACCGCCATCGCACCGACACCGCGCAAACCTTTTTCGCGCATTGCATCGACGGCATTGACGATGTTTTCAGTTGACGCACCGCCCGAGCTTGCGACCACACCCACGCGCGGGTTATTGTTAATGGTTTCAAGCGGCAATCCCGACTGCTCAATGGCGTTTAACGCGCTGACATAAGCGTAAAGACTGGCATCACTAAAAAAACGCTTCAATTTACGGTCAATGCCCGAGGTATCAAGTTCTGCTTGATCAATACTACCGCTAACCTGTGATTTAAAGTCGTGCTCAGCATACGATTCATTGAACGTAATACCTGAGCGCCCTTGTTTAAGAGCATCGGTGACAGTCGCCAAATCATGTCCGATACAAGAGACAATCCCTGCTCCAGTGATAACAACGCGGCGCATATTCTATTCCTTATGAGTAACGATTTTTTGATAATGACCTTTAACAATCGCTTTTAAATGCTTATTTGACAGTCATTTTAGTGCGCAAAAACCTACAATAGGCTGCTTAAATGCTGTTTGATAAATAAAAGTACAACTGTACTTTGAGTGATGGCATATAATAACGTATCGACGGTTTAAAATCTTGGCGTAAGTGTAAAATAACGCCAAAATGGTCTTTATTTTTAAATGAACTTATTATCAAAGCAGGTAAAGTTTTTGGCCGTGTTAAAGCAGCAATGGCAGTAAAATTTCCGTTAACAGAGTAAAAATTATTTTTAGCTAAGACATATTTAATATATGTTGACGCTATTTATGGTTTAAAATAAGCGATACTTTTAGATACAAAATTGACGCTAGTGATAACATTGTTGGCACTGACAGTTATCGTAAGCGTTGGCTAAAATGGCAGTCAATTTGCAAAGTTCTGATAACAAGCTCTTATAAATAATATTAATAACAAACACTCATCACATTAAGGATATAAAGATGGCAAAGCCTAGCACACTATTTAAAGGCATCAGCAGCGTTGGTTCTTTTACTCGTGGTAATTTGGAACGCATGGGCGCAATGATTGATAGCGTCAATGCCAAAAGCGGCAAACCGCGCCAATTTAAAGCAGTAAATCTCGGCGATGAAGATTATCAGCAGGATTTGTTTCGCGAGCAAACCTTAAAAGCTACCCAGCAGTTATTGGGTACGCGTTTTGCTACTTATGGCAAGTATGCCAAAAAAATAGTGCCAAACAGCTTGTTTGATTCGACGGTCGATGGCGCTTTTGCGCAGATTGCCAAGCTTGCTTCAAACTGGAGTCAGATTGACCTGCCAAATCAGCATCGCTTTGCCAATATTGCAAACTTAGATAATGAGCAGCGTTATGCTCTAGCAACGGATATCGCCAATCAAAACCGCGCTTTGGCGACATTGGGCGGCTTAACAGGATTAGCAGGCCTACCAGGCTTACTTGCTGATACTTTGTGGTTGTTACTTGTCTCATTACGTACCGTTTATCAGCTAGGCGCTATTTATAATAAGCCATTGACTGGTAAGCAAGGTGTCAAAATGGCTTATGAATTACTGGCAAGTGCCGATTTGAGCAAAATGCAAGAGAAGCAGGCTTTATTAGCGGGTATCGGTATTGGTAAAGGCTTGCTTGATAATGCGCAAAGCAATGGTTTGCATAGTGAGCTTAAAAACCTTGGTCTAAAAAATAAAAACGTCAATTTTTACGCTGAACAAGTAGATAATATTGCCAGCCAAATTGGCATTAACTTAGATAACATCAACTTATCATGGGTACGCCGCTTTTTACCAGCCACTGCCGTCATCGTTGGTATGCGTTACAACAGTCAGCTGATTGATGAAGTGATTGGCGTGGCACAAGCGACATTTGCCCCAGAAGCCAAACTTGCTAACCGCGCCATTACCGACGATAGCAGTAGCGAAGCGCAGGTGAAGAAAAATACCGACAGTAAGAATGAAGAGCAAAGCCCTAAATCTGACAATGCAAAAAAAGACACAGATAAGGCAAAAGACGATAAGACCAAAGCTGAAAACAACAAATCCAAGGCTGACGACGATAAATCTAAAGCTGACCAAACAGAAAGTAAAGTAAAAGCTGCCTCAGAACCTGTGTCAAAAACTACGGATGAAGAATCAGTAGATGAAAACTACAAAAAAGCTCAGGCAAGTAAAAAAGATTAACGTTTTAGTCTATAGCGGTTTAACTATAATTTACTGTATGAAGGCAGAAGCTGATATAAATCGGCTTATGCCTTTTTTATAAATATGTCTTTTTTATGAAGGGGTTTTAAGGCTAAAAAAGTATCTAAAATTCAAATTTTGCCTTGAAAAATAAATAACCAACTCCATTAATAGGAAACATCGATTTTACCATCTTGCAATGAAATAATTGCTCATCTTAAAATCTGTTGCTTACCGTTAAGTCTGCTACAATCTTTGCTCATGCACATCTATCGAATGTTGTAAAGGACAACCGCTCATAAGTGGTTGAAATAGCAGCAACAACTCTTTATAATACACTGTCCTAAAAATGGGTGTTCCGAAATCTGTCGTTAATGTCAGATTGCTGGCGCATTAGCCCATTTTTTTGTTTTATACCAAACGGGAGAAGGATGCCTTATGGCAACAACTAACCAATTGATTCGTAAAGGTCGCAAAACCATCAAGGAAAAGTCAAAAGTTCCTGCGTTGGAAGCGTGCCCACAACGCCGTGGTGTATGTACTCGCGTATATACTACTACCCCTAAAAAACCTAACTCAGCCATGCGTAAAGTATGTCGTGTACGTTTGACTTCAGGCTATGAAGTATCAAGCTACATCGGTGGTGAAGGTCATAACCTACAAGAGCACAGTGTTGTTCTTATCCGTGGTGGTCGTGTGAAAGATCTACCAGGTGTACGTTATCACACCGTCCGCGGTGCACTTGACTGCGCAGGCGTAAAAGACCGTAAGCAAGGTCGTTCTAAATATGGTGCGAAGAAGCCTAAAGTTTAATAGCTAATTGCTATTAAATAAGCTGATTTGTATCACCCATTAACTGTGCATGGGACTGGTGTTAGCGGTATTTTTAAGTTATTAATTGACGCTATAACATACCGCCATGCAGTAAGGCTGACTGACAACTCGATATAACGCCATCCAATAGTAATTGGTGCGAGGTTGTGAATGTCAGACACTCCTGAAGAAAAGGATTATTATTATGCCAAGACGTCGCGTCGTTGCTGCCCGTGAGATCCTACCGGATCCTAAGTTTGGTAGCCAAACTGTTGCAAAATTCATCAACCATGTCATGAGTCATGGTAAAAAATCTACTGCTGAGCGTATCGTTTATGGTGCTCTTGAGACAGTAGGCCAAAAGCGCAACATCGAAGATCCAGTCGCTTTCTTTGAAGAAGTTTTAGAGAATGTCCGCCCAATGGTCGAAGTAAAAGCTCGCCGTGTTGGTGGTGCAACTTATCAAGTACCAATGGAAGTACGCCCCTCCCGTCGTACTGCCTTGGCTATGCGTTGGTTAGCTGAAGCTGCTGCTAAGCGTTCTGAAAAATCAATGGCTTTGCGTCTTGCAGGCGAATTGAATGATGCTGCTGACGGTAAAGGTAATGCTATGAAAAAGCGTGACGAAGTTCACCGCATGGCAGATGCCAACAAAGCATTCTCTCATTACCGCTTCTAAGCTGGTTTTATTTTTAAAACTGGTTTAAATGCTTAGGATTAACGGTTTCGATCAGTTAATCCTGATATTGTTGATTTATTCTATTGATTGCCGCCATCATTATTGGGTTGTTTAATTTTTCCTCAAAAGCTGAGAATGTATTGAATAATTTAGATGGCGGACATCTGTCAAGATGCTGTTTTGTAAGGGATGCTTTTCTATAAAGCCTGCAAAAAATATGCACCGCTTAAAAAAGTCTCCTAAATTTGATGCCGCACTATTCTTAATATTTGCTCTTTTTTTGTCCGTATTTGGCCCAATAAACAGTAAGTAATATAACAAAGTTCATGGTCTCATGGCTTTGTCATAGAGTATGAGGTAGAGACACAACACATTAATATATACACGAATTTCCCTAGGAAAACACTATGGCTCGTAAAACTCCCCTAAAGCGCTATCGCAATATTGGTATCTCAGCGCACATTGATGCTGGTAAGACGACCACTACTGAGCGTGTTTTGTTCTATACCGGTGTTAGCCACAAGCTTGGCGAAACCCATGATGGTGCAGCTACCATGGACTTTATGGAGCAAGAACAAGAGCGCGGTATTACCATTGCTTCTGCGGCGACGACTTGTTTTTGGTCAGGTATGGCAAAGCAGTTCCCTGAACACCGTATCAACATCATTGACACCCCAGGCCACGTTGACTTCACGATTGAAGTTGAGCGTTCTATGCGTGTTCTTGATGGTGCTTGTATGGTTTATTGCGCGGTAGGCGGGGTTCAGCCACAGTCTGAAACCGTATGGCGTCAAGCAAACAAATATAAAGTACCACGCTTAGCGTTCATTAACAAAATGGACCGTGTTGGTGCTGATTTCTACCGTGTGGTAGAACAAATCAAAACTCGTCTAGGTGGCAAGCCAGTGCCGTTGGTTATTCCAATTGGTAAAGAAGACGACTTTGAAGGCGTTGTGGATCTTGTGACCATGAAAGCTATCTATTGGGACGAAGCGTCTCAAGGGATGAAGTACGAAGAGCGCGAAATCCCAACTGAACTACAAGAAAAAGCGGAAGAGTACCGTGAGTATCTAGTAGAAAACGCTGCTGAAGCCTCAGAAGAACTCATGAATGAGTATCTTGAAAATGGCGAATTGACGGTAGAGCAGATCAACGACGCTATTCGTCAATTGACCATCGACAACGAAATTATTCCACTTCTTTGTGGTACTGCCTTTAAAAACAAAGGTGTACAAAAGATGTTGGACGCGGTTATTCAGTATCTGCCGGCGCCAATGGACGTACCTGCTATCCGCGGTATCCTTGATGACAAAGATGAAACTGAAGGCACGCGTGAAGCCTCTGATGATGCGCCGTTCGCAGCACTAGCGTTCAAAATCATGAACGACAAGTTCGTTGGTAACTTGACCTTCGTTCGTGTGTATTCAGGTGTTCTAAAACAAGGTAGTAGCGTTTATAACCCTGTTAAAATGAAGCGCGAGCGTGTTGGCCGTATCGTTCAGATGATGGCAGATGCTCAGGTAGAGCTACAAGAAATCAGCACGGGTGATATTGCAGCCTTAGTTGGTATGAAAGACGTCACTACTGGTGATACGCTATGTGACGAAAATAACGTCATCACGCTAGAGCGTATGGAATTCCCAGATCCAGTTATCTCTCTAGCGGTTGAACCTAAGACCAAAGCTGACCAAGAAAAAATGTCTATTGCTTTGGGCCGTTTGGCAAAAGAAGATCCATCATTCCGCGTCCATACTGACGAAGAATCTGGTCAGACCATTATCAGTGGTATGGGTGAGCTGCATCTAGAGATTCTTGTTGACCGTATGAAACGTGAGTTTAACGTTGAAGCAAACATCGGTGCGCCGCAGGTTGCTTATCGTGAAACTATTCGTAACGTGGTTGAGCAAGAAGGTAAATTCGTACGTCAGACTGGTGGTCGTGGTAAATTCGGTCACGTTTGGTTACGTCTTGAGCCTATGGACCCAGCGGGCGACGTTCTATATGAATTCGCTGAAGAAGTTGTTGGTGGTACCGTACCAAAAGAATTCCACGGTGCAGTCGACAAAGGTATCCAAGAGCGCATGAAAAACGGCGTACTTGCAGGTTACCCAGTTGTTGGCGTTAAAGCGACCTTGTATGATGGTTCTTACCATGATGTTGACTCGGATGAGTTGTCATTTAAAATGGCTGGTTCTATTGCATTCCGTAAAGGCTTCATGGCAGCAAACCCAACTCTACTTGAGCCAGTAATGAAAGTAGAAGTTGAAACGCCTGAAGACTATATGGGCGATATCATGGGCGATTTAAACCGCCGCCGTGGTATGGTTCAAGGTATGGAAGACTTACCTGGTGGCACTAAGCAGATTCGTGCAGAAGTACCATTAGCAGAAATGTTTGGTTACGCCACGCAAATGCGTTCTATGTCGCAAGGCCGTGCAACCTATTCAATGGAATTCCAAAAGTACGCTGAGATTCCAAAATCAGTTGCAGAATCTATCATCTCTAAATTCAACTCTAAAGATGAAGACGAGTAAATATTACGTATTAATAGGACAATATTGAGTCAATCTCTCTATTGTCCGTAGAGATTGCGCCAATAATTGGTTAAAAGACTTGTTATTGGTCGCGATTTTCTTATAATATCTGCACATTGTATGTGCAACCTTTTAACAATTATCTTAATGTGGTCAGTATTCCTTAACTTGCGCATGTTTAGCAGTTAACTACTTGACCCCAAATAAAGAGGAAATACCCATGGCAAAGGCCAAGTTTGAACGCAGCAAGCCACACGTCAACGTCGGTACCATCGGACACGTTGACCACGGTAAAACAACATTAACTGCCGCTATCGCAACCGTAGCCGCAATCACCTCTGGTGGCGAAGCCAAAGACTACGCAGCGATTGATAGCGCACCAGAAGAAAAAGCACGTGGCATCACCATCAACACCTCACACGTAGAATATGACACCCCAACCCGTCACTACGCCCACGTTGATTGCCCAGGTCACGCCGACTATGTTAAAAACATGATCACCGGTGCAGCCCAAATGGACGGCGCAATCCTAGTCGTATCAGCAACTGACGGCCCAATGCCACAAACCCGTGAGCACATCCTGCTATCACGTCAGGTTGGCGTACCGTACATCATCGTCTTCATGAACAAATGTGACCTTGTTGATGACGAAGAATTGCTTGAGCTAGTAGAAATGGAAGTTCGTGAACTTCTTAACGACTACGACTTCCCAGGCGACGACACCCCAATCGTAAAAGGTTCAGCTACCCAAGCCCTTAAAGGCGACGAAGGTC
>NZ_CAJHAT010000007.1:0-158318 GCF_904846465.1 Psychrobacter pulmonis | reverse complement strand
TATCATGATGATTTGGTTTGTCAAGCTTTTTTATAATTTGTTTCAATGGGTTAGCCAGGTTGGTTATATGTAATTCACATATAAGCTATTCCGGTTCTCCCTAATGAGGTGCGTATTATAGACGCTTATTTTAATTAGTCAAGAAGTTATTTTTATTTAGTTTGAAATTCTTACCAGCCTACTTAGTAGTAGTTTGATGTGTTCTTTCTCGATAATAGGTGTTTATTCAGTATCAAAGCACTTCCTAAACGCCCTTCCCTTTCGACTGGGTGGCATTATACGCGCTTTTAGTAGAGGGTCAAGGGGGTTTGAAGGTTTATTTCTGATTTTTTGATAATGCTAAATCTATGTATCAATCCAAGACGCTATTTAAGACGCTGTTAAGGGCAAAGATTCTTCGTCCATTTCCCTGCTTTGTTACCGCGAACACATTGATATTGCACACCATACTGAACCCAATGCCAACTTAATTCAGATGGCGTACCTTTTAAGGTAAAGCTAATACGATAACGTTCTGCGCTAACACTATCATCCATGAGATCAGAACGGGTAATGACAACAACGGCTGTCTTGGACTGGGCTTTTGATGGATAGAAGAAAGTTTGCGCCAAATCATAATCCGCGGACACCTCATCAATACTGCTATTGATGAGTTTGAGCTTTTCAAGACCACAAGAGATCAGTCCTATTTTAATAGGACACGGCGCTGATGCATAAGTCACTGCGCGGCCATTAACGCTTAAACGCTTAAAATTGGCTGGATTTGCAGCTTCAGCCCGAGATATGTGACTTATTGAGTTGCTAGTATTGGCATATGAAGATGCTGGAACTAATGATAATGAAAATAAAGCACTCGCTATCAAACCTCTTATCAAGTGTGTTGAGGTATTTGAGACCGGCAATAGATGATTAAAACTATTTAAGTGCAGCATAATAACCTCGACGTTTATTATCAAATAGCATTATAAAAAGGCTAGTCATATAATGTTTATATAGCTATACCATACAATACCATATTAAAATTATTTAATAATAACTCCAACCAAGTGTTATTTGTGTCTTTTTATTATAACCATCTCAGTTGTTATGATTATCTCTATTAGAGCCGTATATTGGTATGCAACTCACCACCCTAGCACGCAAATAAAAACCGCCCATTAAAAAATAAACGGTTCGTATGTGCATGTCTTAAGCCAACATCTACTATAAAGCAATCATAGCGTTAACTGGTGGCTTTGCTTTTTAGCGTGGTAAAGATACCTGATAATGCATAGATGATACCGATGGCTAAGATGCCTACTGGGATATCATATAAGATGATACTCATGACCAATACGCCAATGATAAGCACAACAAATGGCACTTTCTTTTTATCGAACTCTTTAAAGCTATAGTACTTAACATTACTGACCATCAATAAGCCGCAGATAACCACCCATGCCGCAAATAGGAACATGATGGCAGTATCGTATTGTCCGACCCATTCATTATGATCGACCGCAACCATTACCGCAGCCGTAACTAAGATAGCCGCGAGCGGACTTGCCAAACCGACGAAGTATTTTTTATCGACTATACCAACTTGCACATTAAAACGTGCCAGACGAAATGCGGCGCAAGCGGTAAAGACAAATGCACAGCCCAAACCAATACGACCTAACGGCTCTAACGCAAAGCTATAAATCAGAATTGCAGGCGCAACGCCAAAAGCCAACATGTCAGCGAGTGAATCATATTGCTCGCCAAAAGGACTTTGCGCATTAAGCATACGCGCAACACGCCCATCAGCGCCATCAAGGATAGCGGATAAGAAAATCGCCAGTGAGGCTTTATAAAATTCGCCTTGGGTACTGGCTAAAATAGAATAAAAACCCGATAGCAGAGATAAAGTGGTAATCAGATTGGGCGCTAAATAGACACCGCGACTAACCACACGCTTACCTTCGGCAACCTCTGCTTCAATCACCTCAAAGGTCAAACCATCATAATTGTCATTATCCGCTAGGCGAATATTGAACTCATGCTCATCGACAAAAGGCGGCTGAGTGGCAGCACTATCCTGTAAGAGCGGCTCTTTTACCAAACCGTCATTCATAACCTTGTCGGTTACCAGACTGTCCTTTGCAAGGCTATCTTTGCCCATACTACTTGATGATTGATTCGTCGTCATAACGATATCCTTATTCGCCGACCAGCCAGCGCACATTAGTGGCACTATCAGGAGACATGTCTGGGGCATCCGCAACTTTTAACACCGGCTGTAAGAAACGCAAAATCTCACGTGCGTGATTGTCAAATTGCCAAGGCGGATTGATAACGAGTAACCCTGTACCATTTAGACCAACAGCGATGTCGTTAGGATAGATATTGAGCTCGCAGACCAATTGACGTCTCATTTCAGTCCGTTTTAGCTTTTTGTAAAACAGCTCAACCGCTTCCATGTTTTTAATTGGATACCATAACGCGTAAGTACCTTGTGGCCACTTATTATAAGAATGTACCAATAGGTCAATCAGGCGGGTGAAGTCTTTATGCTCTTGCTCGTAAGGCGGATCAAGAAAAATCAAACCGCGCTTCTCTTTTGGTGGAATCACCGCAGCGATACCTTCAAAAGAATTGCGATGATGAATACCAATCGGCAATTTATGGAGCTGATAATTTAGTGCATCGTATTCACTGGCTTTGGCTTCAAACGCTTCACCGCGCACGCCGGCATCAGGATTTTTTTCAACATGATGGGCAATCCACCAAGGTGAACCAGGATAGACTTTTTTATCATACGTGAAACGAGCTTGCTTAATGCTTTCCATATAGTCTTTGACGGCCGCCGGTGCTTTTTCGATGTCGGCTTTTAACAAAGCTTGGATACCGCCTTTGGCTTCGCCTGTTTTGCGCGCCTCTTCACTGCCGAGCGAATACAGTCCACGACCACCGTAAGCATCAAGCACATAAAAAGGTTTGTTCTTTTGCCCCAATTGATTCAGCAGTTGTACCAATAAAATGTGTTTAACGACATCGGCAAAGTTACCGGCATGATAGGCGTGTTTATAGTTCATAAGATCAAAAGTTTAAATAAGAAAAATTGCATCTATGGTAGCATAGGCAGAGTAAAAGATAACGATGGTTTTGGTAAAAAGGCATGGATTGGCTGTGTATTGACAGTGAATGGCATGTTTATTGATAACGGCGAGGCAAAATGACGCAGATTATTAGCAATCTTGAAGTGACACAGTTAGTCGTCGATCATCCGATTGGAGCGGATAACCCGCCACTACTATACCCACCTAGCGATGACGAAAGGCAAACGCTACTCACTCAGCATGAATTACAATTCTCCGACTTTGATGTCGATTGGCAAAATAAGCTAACCGATAAACAGCTAGATACGTTTGTAGACGATGGCTGGATGATTATTGACGATGTGTTTGAAAATAAAGCGCTATTGGCTCTGCAGTCTGAGAGCGGTTTTATTGACTATCGTGACGCCGAGCTGACGGCTGGCATTCGGGTTAGCAATATTCGCGGTGATCGCATTCGCTGGATTACCGAAAACTTCTTTGCAGGCTACTATTATTTACAAAGTATCAATGCGCTTGCTGCTTTATTCAATCAAAGCTTGTTTGCTGGTATTCGCCATAGTGAGGCACATTACGCTTGTTATCCGGTAGGTTTTGGCTATCAATGGCATAGCGATAATCCGGCTGGACGTGATGAGCGCGTTATCTCGGCGGTGTTTTATCTCAATGATGATTGGCGTGATAGTGACGGTGGCGCTTTAGAAGTCGTCGACAAACATGGCGTCCACCATAATGTCATGCCTGTTGCCAATCGACTGGTCATATTTGATAGTGACTTGCAACACCAAGTGCAAATCGCCCATCGGCAGCGTTATTCTATCGCGACGTGGATGCGCCGTGATGGTTTGGTGCCTTTTGTTGAGGATAATATTTAAATATCGTTATATTTATACCCCACTCTCAACTTATTTTTCTAAGGTATTGGTTTACTTATTTTTTAAAATTTCAGTTAAAACAATTAGAATTTTAAATTCTATAAAAATCAAAAGCCTACGATAAGTTGAGATTGGCGTATTTATATACTATTCTTCACAAGCGCCGCTTATTTAATTACTCTATCTATCATTTCATCATAAAAAAGGTTTCTCATGTCAGATATGGATAAAGACCTAGTTTCTCAAACCCATCAACAAGCAACCTTAGACTTAAGTATCGCCCTACTTGAACGTCCTTCTGTCACCCCCGATGATGATGGCTGCCAAGACATATTGTCAGAGCGCCTGACGCAGGCTGGGTTTGATTGCGAGTTTATGTATTTTGGTGAGAGAAACCAAAGCGGCGAACATGCGGAAGTCAAAAACCTCTGGGCGCGCCGTGGCATCACCGATCCGGTTATTTGTTTTGCTGGTCATACCGACGTCGTGCCTACGGGTGATGAAAACAATTGGACTTATCCGCCATTTACACCCACCATTGCCGATGGTTATTTATGGGCGCGCGGTGCCGCTGATATGAAGACCGGCATTGCTGCTTTTACCGTTGCCGCCGAGCGTTTTGTCGCTAATCATCCTCAGCACAATGGCTCTATTGCTTTTTTAATCACCGCAGATGAAGAAGGCCCGTCCATCAATGGGACGGTGAAAGTCATTGAAACGCTTGAAGCGCGCAATGAGAAAATCACCTATTGCCTCGTTGGCGAACCCTCAAGTACCGACACGCTTGGCGATATCATTAAAAACGGTCGCCGCGGCTCATTGGGCGCCGAGCTGACCGTCACTGGCAAACAAGGTCATGTTGCCTATCCGCATCTGGCTTGCAATCCGATTCATGCGGCAATGGCGGCATTAGCAGAATTAACCAATGCCACTTGGGATAACGGCAACGAGTATTTCCCTGCGACTTCTTTGCAAATCTCCAATATAAATAGCGGTACAGGCGCAACCAATGTCATTCCTGAAACGCTAACCGTTATTTTTAACTTCCGCTTTTCCACAGAAACGACGGATGAAGAATTAAAAGCGAGAACTCATGCTATCTTTGATAAATATTTTGAAAACAATAAAGCCAGTTATGATATTAACTGGAAATTATCCGGTCAGCCATTTCTAACTCCTGAAGGCAAACTCGTATCAGCCTGCCAGCAAGCGATTAAATCTGTGACCGATGTTGATACCACGTTATCTACTTCTGGCGGTACTTCAGACGGACGCTTTATCGCGCCAACCGGTGCACAAGTGGTTGAGCTTGGCGTACGTAATGCCACGATTCATCAGGTCGATGAAAAGGTAGAAGTAGATGATTTGGGCAGATTGGCGCAGATATATGAAGGGATTTTGGAGAATCTGCTGCTTGATTAGACATAATCTATAGAAACAAAAAAAGCGCCATCTGCTTCGTATTTGGCGCTTTTTTATTATGATCTTTTATCGATAAGGACTTGAACAACACAAGTCAATTAAGCTACTTACTAGCTTCACTCAATCCCTATATAAACATCCACTTGCCCATACTCTAAATTACCATCAATATAGTGCTCAAAATCGACATTATAACTACGAGTATACTCACAGCTTGGGTCGTTGAAGTACTCCCAAGCCTTCTCCCACGCATTCATGACGGTATTAGGCATATTACCTGTTTCTGAAAAGACTAAGTATTTCCCTGCGGGAATGGCTATTGTTACAAGATTACTCTTATTGGCGACCGCCGCATTATCCGGCTGCGCCTGCTCATTGCCCACTTCCCAACCAGCGACAACATCAAACGCCCCTACTAAATCAGCACTTTCATAATTGTGGTAGATACCATAAATATCCTGATCTTCAGGCAAATCACCCATGTAGTTTTGATAGAACTTTTGCCATAAGCGGCCTAATTTTGCCGTTTCGTGGCTGATTTCAGCGTGATTGGTGGTACGTACGCTAATACCCTTGCAAGCTATCGCTTCGGGTAGCTCTTTAATTTGTGACGTCATGATGCTGCCTGCCCTGTTGTGCTGTGTGATTTTTATTTGATGTGCGATTAAATGAGCATAACTGCCTTAATCCGCTTCATCAATCCAATTCATTTGAATGGCTTCTAAGATACCCTCGTTTGATTTTTGCGGATCATCATCAAAACCTTCTAGCTCCGTCACCCAGCGGTGTAAATCAGTAAAGCGAATATACTGCGGATCGGTCTCAGGGAATTTTTCATAAAGCTCAATAGCGATATCTAAGCTGTCTGTCCATTTTAGTTTTTGCGGGCTCATGGTAGCTCCTTAACTGTTATTTATTTTATAGTTTTCATCAAACTAGAGATTAGTTTGACCAGTTGTTTGTATAATGTTTGTCTAACGCTTTACTTGCTCACTTACTAACCCCCTATCCTATCAAAATTCGCCAACTGATTATAGACAAGTTCGTTATACCGCCTTTGTTGCTTTAACTTTTTGCTTTATCTTTTTATTTTGTTTCTGCAGATTTAATCGCTACTTGATGCTGATTCCAAGAAACAATGACCTCATTTGTCTGCTCACCTGTCATATCCAATATCTCTGGTGCGCATTTGCCTTTTTTATCGTTTAAGACAAATTTAGTCATACCAACACCCATGAGCTGATTTTTTACCAAAAAGCGCGTTTCAAAATAGACGTATTTTTTATCCCAACCGACAAGCGTACTATTTACCGTCATTTTATTCAGGAATTTAATTTCTTTGAGATAGACCATTTCTTGCATGGCAATAATCCAGCCGAGATTTTTAATCCCCTTTTGATGACAGCAGGCCATCAGCCATTTAGTGATGTTTAACTCGATAAAAGACAAGTAGCGATAATTGGGCAGATGGTCGCGAAAACCCATGTCGTGTGGCAATACGCGATAGTGGCGCACAATTGGTTTGGTTAATGTCTCGACACTTAGGTGTTCATTAGCCGTTTGCTGTTTAAGCTGCTGCTTTAATAAGCTGACCATAATAAAAAAACGTATCAACATGTTCATAAAGGAAATCTCTGCACGGTTATTCTGTATGAATTATGAGTAAATATAGCTTTGATAAATGCTGCCTACCTTAACGCAAAAAAAGCCACCTCAGTGACTTTTTCGTAAAAATATTATTAGTAGATGATTAGCAATTAATGACCGCCGCCATTGATACTACGTACCATCTCTTCAACCATTTTCTTAGCATCACCAAAGATCATCATGGTTTTGTCCATATAGAACAAGCTGTTATCAAGACCTGCATAGCCCGTACTCATTGAACGCTTGATAACCATGACCGTCTGCGCTTTATTGACTTCTAAAATTGGCATACCAAAGATTGGGGATGATGGATCATCTTTTGCCGATGGATTGACGACGTCGTTGGCACCAATGACTAAGACCACATCAGTACTGGCAAAGTCGGAGTTAATCTCATCCATCTCAAGAATGTCATCATAGGGCACGTCAGCTTCCGCCAATAGTACGTTCATATGGCCTGGCATACGACCAGCAACCGGATGAATGGCAAAGCGCACATTGACGCCTTCCTCTTTTAACAGCTCATACAATTCTTTGACCGCGTTTTGAGCACGGCCTTGCGCCATACCGTAGCCCGGTACAATCACCACACTGCTGGCATTAGACATGAGGAAACCTGCGTCTTCTGCCGAACCTGCTTTGTAGTTTTTAGGTGCGCCATCATCTGCGCCTGTAGCGGCAGCTGCCGTACCCATACCACCAAATAAAACGTTTAGTAATGAGCGGTTCATGGCTTTACACATGATGTAAGATAAAATCGCGCCTGACGAACCAACGAGCGAACCTGCGATAATTAGCATCGAGTTGCCAAGGGTAAAACCAATACCCGCTGCCGCCCAACCTGAAAATGAGTTCAATAGCGACACAACCACGGGCATATCACCGCCACCGATTGGCGCAATCCACATCCAACCAAATATTACGGCTAATACTGCCATCGCATAGAAAGCTGGCAATGAATCGGTCATAAAGTAGACGATACCAAAACCAATCATAGCAATAAATAGAATCGCTTGTACCGGTTTTACCCAGCCGCCTACTAGGGTTTTTGCCCAACTTTTTGCGGCTAATTTACCAAAGGCAAAAACAGACGCTGAGAAAGTAATCGCACCAATAAAACAACCAATAAACAGTTCAGCACGGGCGACTGCGCCATGCTGTTGCTCAGTATGCAGTACGGTCGCTAAGGCAATCGCCACTGCTGCCAAGCCTACGAATGAATGCATCAAAGCAACGGTTTCTGGCATCTGGGTCATAGCAACCGTTTTTGCTTTCCACATGCCGACGACTGCACCCAATACCATGGCACCGATGATTAACCACAGCACAGGGCCTTCGGCTAAGAAAAAGGTCGTTGCAACTGCAATTGCCATCGCTACCATACCAAAGCGGTTGCCACGAATGGCGGTTTTTGGACTAGAAAGACCACGCAACGTTAAGACAAAAAGGATAGCACCGATTAAGTAAAACCAATCCGCATTTGCTGCAATCATATTTGTTAAATCGCTCATGCATCGCCTCCGCTTTCAGTCGTCGCAGTTTCAAGCGCTGGCGCTTTTTTTGCTTTTGGTTTAAACATTGCCAGCATACGCTCAGTCACCGCAAAACCACCAAAGATATTGATACTGGCTAAAAATACGGCAAAAGCACCGAGCAAGCTGGTTGGGGTAAACATCGCGCCGTCAATGGTGACGGTTTGTAGCATCGCGCCGACGATAACGATACTTGATAAGGCATTTGTTACCGCCATCAATGGCGTGTGCAGTGCTGGCGTGACGCCCCAAACGACGTAATATCCGACGAAAATAGCGAGCACGAATACCGTGAAAATCGCTACAAACGGTGTGCTACTCATGGCCGCACCCGCTGGCGCTGCCGCTAAAATAGTGGCAATCATCTAATCCTCCTAAAAATTTGTTCGTGTCTGGCAAATGTAAGGTAATGAAATTCGAGACTGGATATTTAAGGCTTAGCGTTTAGCAAGACGTACTTGATTGTCATGCGTCACTGCTAACGCCCCTTGAATCTCATCATTCATGTCTAAATTCAGTGCCAGCGTTTTCGCTGAAGCGTCGTCTTTAGCTGCAGGAGCCATTAAAGTAGTGATAAAATTAACAAGGTTATTGGCATATAAATCTGAAGACTGCGCCGCCAGTTGTGATGGAATATTGGCTGCACCGACGATACGCACACCGTTTGCCGTGGTAATGGTTTCATCAGGCACGCTGCCTTCGACGTTGCCACCTGTACCAGCGGCCATATCAATCAGTACTGAACCAGCTTTCATTTTGGCAAGCGTTGCCCCGTGCACCAAGCGCGGCGCGTTACGTCCAGGAATCTGCGCGGTGGTAATGACGATATCTGCGTTGCTCAAGGCTTTGTCTACGACAGCAGCCTGATCTTTGATATATTGCTCAGAGGGCGTCCATGCATAACCGCCCGTGGCTTTGGCTTTTTGCGCTTCGTCTTCGCTCATTGGCACGTCAAGCCATTTACCACCAAGCGATTCCACCTGTTCTTTGGCAGCAGGGCGCAAATCACTGGCTTCAACGACAGCACCTAAACGTTTCGCCGTCGCAATCGCCTGCAAACCTGCAACGCCAACGCCTAAGATGACCACTTTGGCAGGTTTCACCGTACCCGCTGAGGTCATAAACATCGGAAATGGACGCGAGTATTCATTAGCAGCAAGCAATACCGCTTTATAACCGGCAAGGTTGGCTTGTGACGATAAGACGTCCATATTTTGCGCACGTGACAAAGTACGTGGCAATAACTCCATCGCAAAGACGGTTGCACCTTTGGCCGCATAAGTATCTAGCTGGCTATTGCGATATGGGTCAAGCATACCAATAACCACTTGACCGGCTGTTAAATGCTCAGTCACCGCTGCTGGCAAATCATTGACGGTAGTAATAATTTGCGCTTGGTTGACGACCTCGGTACTACTGTTGGCAATATCAGCACCCGCTGCCTGATACAATTCATCAGCGTAATACGCTGCTTGACCTGCACCTGACTGAATGACGACTTCAAACCCTAGTTTACGTAATTTTTTTACCGCGTCTGGGGTTAGCGCTACCCGTTTTTCACTCGCGCTATCTGCACTAATAACACCAATCTTCATACCGTCTCCTTACTTACGTCAAATGACTATACTCACGTTTAATGACTATCTTTTAACACCCGCAACGCATCTTTAAAAAGCACAGGGGACAAAAAAATCTTTGGTCACGGTTGGTTAAGAACTTAAGACCAAAGATTATCAATTTAATAAATGATAGCTCCTTTGCCATCATGCCTTTTTATTATAGAGATAACATCTGCAAACTTTCATTGTCTAATGATGACCCACAAGTAAAATAAAAAGTTAGGTATTTACACCATCATCATAACTTTTATTGTTATATTAAAAACTTTTATTTTTTCCAAAAGCGCGCAAAGCCTGTAAGCTATTAGCTCACGACAAATATAAAAACCGGCTTAAGGTTTGACATATGTCTACGATGTCGCTTAAAAATACAAAACCGCTACGACTAAGTCAAGATAAAATACGGCCTAACGTATAATAAGAAAACTTGACCGCTCAATGGAACACCCATTGACCTACTATAAATAAGGAATAACCATGTATTTTTTACTCTCCCCTGCCAAATCGCTTAATGAGAAAGATGCCGTGCCAGTCAATCTCGGCAATTACTATAGTCAGCCCGAGCTGATTGAGCATGCGCAGGGGCTCATGAAAGACCTAAAAGCCAAAGAGCCAATTGATTTACAAGAGCTGATGAGTATCTCTGACGATTTGGCGCAGCTTAATGCCAGACGTAATCAAGACTGGGCTTGGAGTGCAAATACTCCTTTTACGGGTGACAACGCCAAACCAGCGGGGTATTTATTTGACGGCGATGTCTATACTGGGCTTGATATGTATCATATGGACAAAGATACTGCTATTTACGTTAATGAACATTTGGGTATTTTGTCAGGTCTTTATGGCGTGCTGAAACCGCTCGATTTGATTCAGCCATATCGCCTAGAGATGGGCACCAAGCTAAAAAATGATCGCGGGGATAATCTTTACGAGTTTTGGGGCGAAGAAGTGACTAAAACAATCAATGCACGTATGGCAGATAGTGAGGACAAAGTTTTAATTAATCTTGCTTCTAATGAATACTTTAAGGTAATAAAAAAGAAAGCACTGAATGCGCAAATCATCACGCCAAGATTTGAAGACGAGAAAAATGGCCAATATAAAGTGATTAGCTTTTATGCCAAAAAAGCACGCGGATTGATGGTGAAATATGCAGCAGACAATAAGCTGACCAACGCAGAGCAGCTAAAGCAGTTTGATTTGGCAGGCTATTATTATGTTGATGAGCTGTCTGACGATAAAACGTGGACATTTCGTCGGGATAAAGCGAGTCAGTAGTCTTCAAACAAACAACTAATATGCATAAAAAAACCCCGATAAGCTTAGCCTATCGGGGTTTTGTTTGAACTAGGTTTAACAAGTAGGTTATGACAAAGTCATACTTCTAGCGAAAAGCGATTTGTCGAGGAAGACGCGCGAAAATAGTACTTATCGTACATTGAGCGCGGCTAACAAAGAAAAATCGCTTTGTAGCAGAAGTAAAATTACATCATACCGCCCATGCCACCCATACCGCCCATTCCACCGGCAGCGCCCATGCCAGCCATAGCATCATCACCTTGCGGTAAGTCAGTAATCATGACTTCAGTTGTAAGCATGAGGCCTGCAACAGAAGCCGCATTTTCTAGTGCTGAACGTGATACTTTTGCTGGATCAAGGATACCCATCTCTAGCATATCGCCGTATTCGCCAGAAGCTGCGTTGTAACCGTAGTTACCGCTACCGCTCTTGACTTCATTAACCACCACTGACGCTTCTTCGCCTGAGTTGGTCACGATTTGACGTAAAGGTGCTTCCATCGCACGGCGTAGGATTCTAATACCCGCGTTTTGGTCGTCGTTATCGCCACGTAGTTCAGACAAGGCATTCATCGCACGAACGAGGGCAACGCCGCCGCCAGGGACAACGCCTTCTTCAACCGCTGCACGAGTCGCATGTAGCGCATCATCAACGCGGTCTTTCTTCTCTTTCATTTCAGTTTCAGTTGCCGCGCCTACTTTGATAACGGCAACGCCGCCAGCAAGTTTTGCCATACGCTCTTGTAGCTTCTCTTTATCGTAGTCAGACGTTGATTCTTCAACTTGACGTTTGATAGATTCAACGCGGTTTTCGATGTCAGCGGTGTTACCCGCGCCATCAACAATCACAGTGTTTTCTTTACCGACAGTGACTTTTTTCGCCGTACCTAATTGCTCTAAAGTAGCAGTCTCTAAGCTCAGACCAATCTCTTCAGAGATAACCGTACCGCCAGTTAACGTTGCGATATCTTCTAGCATAGCTTTACGGCGATCGCCAAAACCTGGTGCTTTAACAGCACAAGTTTTTAAGCCGCCACGCATGTTGTTTACAACTAGTGTTGCCAATGCTTCGTTTTCTACGTCTTCAGCAATGATTAGCAACGGTTTGCTTTGCTGCATGACTTGCTCAAGTAATGGCACGATCTCGCGGATATTGCTAATTTTTTTATCAACAAGCAAGATGTAAGGATTTTCGAATTCAGCGGTTAAGCTGTCTTGCTTATTGGCAAAGTACGGGCTGATATAACCACGGTCAAACTGCATACCTTCAACCACTTCCAAGGTATCTTCAAAGCTTGAACCTTCTTCAACGGTGATGACGCCTTGCTTACCAACTTTTTCCATCGCTTGGGCAATCAGCTCACCGATTTTAGTGTCTGAGTTGGCAGAGATAGAACCTACTTGCGCAATCGCTTTTGAATCGTCAGCTGGGGTTGATAACTCATGGATTTGCTCAACCGCGGCACGTACGGCTTTATCGATACCGCGCTTAAGATCCATTGGGTTCATGCCCGCAGCAACTGACTTCATGCCTTCAACCAAGATTGACTGAGCCAATACCGTTGCGGTCGTTGTACCATCACCAGCAACATCGTTGGTGCGGCTAGCCACTTCACGCACCAATTGTGCGCCCATGTTTTCAAATTTGTTTTCAAGCTCGATTTCTTTGGCAACCGATACACCATCTTTAGTGATGGTAGGTGCGCCAAATGATTTATCGATAACCACGTTACGACCTTTCGGGCCAAGCGTGACTTTTACCGCATTTGCTAGAACGTTTACGCCGTCCATCATTTGTTTACGGGCATCAATGCCGAATTTTACGTCTTTTGCCATGTTAAATTACTCCACTATTATAAGTATGAGAATACAATGAAAGGTTTCAATAATATTTTTTATAAATGCTCTTGGGTATAACTGTTGTTGGCTAAAAATCGTTAGCCAAAATTGTCTTATTAGCAATTAGCCTTCTAGTACACCCAATACGTCTGATTCTTTCATAATCAATAGCTCTTCGCCGTCAACTTTTACCGTTTGACCCGCATATTGACCGAACAAGACTTTATCGCCAACTTTTACATCTAACGCGCGAGTTTCACCGTTGTCACGAATCTGACCGTTACCGATGGCTAGCACTTCACCTTGAGAAGGTTTTTCTTGAGCTGAACCAGGAAGCAAGATACCACCAGCCGTTTTTGTTTCTTCTTCGATACGGCGGACGACAATACGGTCATGTAAAGGACGAATATTCATCGATACGACTCCAAAATTTGGTTAGTTAACATAAAGGTTTATTTGAATGAATGATCTCAATACCAAGATCTAGCAGAATGTCTGCTTAAAAACAGCATTCTTTAGATAAGCTTTGAGCTTGTATCAGAAAGTGGGGGCAAGGCAAGTTTGCTTCAAGTGTAAAGCCCAAAAATTTACAAGATTTTTGCACATCATTGCCTATGTAAGCAGTAGTGAGAGTGATAAATAGTCCATTGATTAAATTGCACGCTATTAAAGGCTTGAGCATTGCTTTAAAACAACAAGCCTTCCATCAAATAATAAGAGAGAAAATAAGCGATTGTAAATGAAGCTTTTAGCGGTATCAGCCAATTAACTTCCTCATTTCTTACCAAGCTTACAGCAAGTTACTGCCCGTGCTCGCTTTAGCTAAACCAGCAACATCGACTACAATAGCCTAACGCTTCACTGTGCCCCTGCCCTTGAAAATGTAACAGAGTATGACAATATATAAGGGTGAGCACATAACAACCCCTATAAATAATAGTTAAATAAAATACAGTAGCTTTAATCGAAACTGCCAATACAGCTTGAAACCAAATTAAGGAATATCCATGAGTTTTTTATCACAAAATAAACAATCCCTAACAACCCATTCTAATAACCCGAAACGCAGCCCCTCTAAATTTTTAAGCGCCTTAACCACTGGGGCAAGCATTGCTGCGATTGGAGCTTTAAGTATGACCGCACCTACCCTTGCCAGCGCTAAGAGCGTTGAGCCCTTAAGCGCGAACTATAGTTTCACCATTGAAGATAAATATAAAGGTACAGCCACCCGTTCTTTGAATAAATCTGGTAATACCTGGAAATACAATGTCAATGCTCGCGTTGCTGGTGTCGCCACCGCCGCGCAACATAGTACCTTTACTATTAACGGTAATAATGTGGTACCAACCCAAGCCAGCACCACTTATAAATTATTGGGCGTTGGTCGTACGCATAAGTTGGACTTTAATCCAAGCAGTAAAAAGGTAGTAAGTAACTATCGCGGCAAATCGACGACGATGAATATGGCGCAGCAAGCCTTTGATGATTTGAGCCTTGAGGTGCAAATTCGCCAAGATTTATTAAATGGTAAATTCTCTGGCAACTATTACATGGCGAAAAAAGACAAAATTGAGAAAACGCCTTTTAAAAAATCAGGCAATACTAAAATCACCGTACCAGCAGGTACGTTTGATACCGTGCGTGTCGACCGCGTGCACGATGACAATAGCCGCTCGACCAGTTTTTGGTTGGCGCCAAGCTTAGATTATCTGCCAGTTAAAGTCAGTCAAATTAACGATGGTAAAAAGATGGATTTAGAATTAACCAAAGTCAATTAAGCCCTTATCTTTGTATAAATGGTTAACGTAAAGAAGCGGCGCTCTAAATGAAGCGCCGCTTTTTTTTATCCGTATAAAACTTTCTATGAGAATTTTAGCGAGAACGTGGCTGTTTAACGACATTGTTCATTGACGGTAGACGTTTTAACAAGATAAATAACCAAACGTTGATGGTAAGTAATAACACAAAATCAAGCAGATAGACCATTATCTCAGCCCAACTACTGCCATAAACACGGGTAAATAGCACCACCCCACTCGCGCCAAGATAAACCAAGGTAAACATACTGTCTATCAATAGCGCATAAGGCGAACGCCCGCGTAATATCGATGGCGTTAAGACCAGCGCCGGTAGCAACCATAACGCTTGCCAAGCGATACCACCAACGATATCGGGACGACTAGGATTAAAGACGCTGATTAAAATCGGCAATGCCAATAATCTAAACGCTAGCCAAACCAACCACGTCACCATTAAGCGCTGACGTATGGGCGCTATCGGTTTTTGCGTATTGACTGTCTCAGGTGTTTTTGCTGCGGGCGTGTCGATATTACTGTCCTGCTTGGATTGGTTAGTGACCATGGGAGATATGTATTTCCTAATTGATAACAGCAAGCGGTAACCTATAAAGGTTAATTAACGCTGCCAATTGGCTTTCGTTAAGGCAGACGCGGTAATTGCCAAACGCCGACCTTGGGCAATCGCCAGCTCGCGCTCATCTGCCGATACTGGCTGATCATGTAACGCGCCGCTGACATGACTTGCGCCATAAGGCGAGCCGCCACGCTGCGTTCTATTTAACGCAGGCTCAGCATAAGGGACGCCCACAATCATCATGCCGTGGTGCAATAGCGGCATCATCATGGTCAGCAAAGTCGTTTCTTGCCCGCCGTGCATCGAACCGGTAGCCGTGAATACCGCAGCTGGCTTGTTTTGCAGATTGCCTGCCAGCCATAGGGTGACGGTATTGTCCCAAAAATACTTCATCGGTGCGGCCATATTACCAAAGTGCGTCGGACTACCAAGCGCAAGCCCGCTACAATCTTTTAAATCATCCATGGTGCAATAAAGGTCGCCTTCATCAGGAATGGCAGGCTTAGTTGCGGTGGTTTCAGGCGCGACAGTCGGCACCGTACGAATACGCGCCGTCATGCCAGCGTCTTCAACACCTTGGGCGATGGCATATGCTAATGTCTTCGTCGTACCATAATTTGAATAATAAAGCACCAAAACATAAGGGGCGGTCTGACTCATTAGCAAAACATCCTTAAAAAGTCGTGAAAATGAATGGTTAAAGGCGCGTCAACCACACTATAAATGACCCGCATGAATAATAGATGTGCATATTATGCCCGAGTCATGCATTGACAGCAAACAAAGCACATCAACCTCATTCAAAAGTGCCGTTTTGTAGATGGTGTAGACAAGCATGTAAACCAACGCTGACTCAGTGCATTTTGACACAATTCAGTGGCAGATTCTGCACGCTTACTTTTGTTACACTATTCGCACTCTTATTGCCGTTAAATGGTTGTCATGGAAAATTTACTAAAAAAAATCCCTTTTTTACACCAACGTTGGTTTCAGTTTCTCCGTTTTTTGACGCGGCACTTTTTTGAAGATAACTGCCAACAAAAAGCGGCGTCGCTAACGTATACGACGCTATTATCGATTGTGCCTATCTTAACGGTACTGTTGATGATTTTGTCGTCAGTGCCAGCGCTTGCGTCGGTCAGAGCGCAGATTTATGAAGTGATATATAGCAACTTGCTGCCGCAATCGAGCTTGCAAGTCAGCAAATATATCAATAACTTCGCTGAGAAATCGTCTAATCTGACCATCATCGGTTCGATGGTGTTGTTTTTTACTACCATCATGACCCTGACGACCATTGAGCGCGCCTTTAACCAAATCTGGCGAGTAGAGAATCGTTCAGGCGGTATGAAAAGTATTCTGCGCTACTGGACGATTGTGACATTAGGACCGCTGATTTTAGGCACGGCATTTATCGTCTCAAGTACGGTGCAAAGCTTAAGTTTCTTAAATCGACAAATCGCCGGCTACGGTATCGACTGGTCGTTTTGGATACAAATCGTTTCTATTGCGGTCACGGTAGCGGGCTTTATTAGTATGTACTGGTTTATACCCAAAGCGCGTGTCCCGGCAAAAAATGCGGCGATTGCTGGTGTCTTTGTGGCGATTATTTTTGAGTTAATGAAGAACCTTTTTGGTACGGTCATGGCGAATTTTACCAGCTATGAGGCCATTTATGGGGCGTTTGCCGCGCTGCCAATATTTTTATTATGGATCTATCTGTCGTGGAATTTGATTTTGCTCGGCGTTGAGATTAGTTATACCTTGACCATTTTTGAGACCGAAGAGGTTTATCCGCGCCACCCGCTCCTAAGTTTGCTCGATATGTTAAATCTCGTTTATACCCATCATTTAAAAGGCGAAGCGGTGAGCGAGCAAGCGCTGCGTAATGTCTTAGGACGTAAAGAGCTGCCAAAATGGTATACCTACATTAACTATCTGCAAGACAGTAATCTTATCACCATGACCGAAGAAGAAGATTATGTGCTGAAAAAAGATTTGAGCAAAATGACCTTGTGGGATTTTTATCGTACTCTGCCTTACCCTTTGCCTATCAAAGATGAGCTTGATGAGATGAGCATTGAGGACCAAAAACCTTGGCTGAGCTTATTGGTTGATCGCTTTGAAAATACAGAAGCCTATGCCAAACAGCAATTGGCTTTACCATTGAATATGATTTTCGCTCATAGCGAACCCCGTAAAAAATCTGAGGAAAATACAGCAAATTCAACTAAAAAGACTCGCTCTAAACTCTTTAGAAAATCTAACGAGGCAACCCCTAACTATCTATCTAAAAAAGATAAAGATAGGGATAACGTCACGCCGGACTTTGATCCTATCGCTTATGATAAAGACAGCGACGTAGAATGCGATGAGAATAACAATGAAATTCTCATTCCTAAAGATATTGGCGACAATAAACCTTCTACACTTCACCACAGAATTGGGAAGAGAGACGATATTATTACAGAAGCGGATAAGCCTATAATAAAGTAAGCTTATGTTAAGTAAGCTAACTATCATTTTTTATCTTCGTTACAACATATAAATAAGCTCCTATCATAGGGGCTTTTTTTACTAAATTTTTAAACGATCCTATTTATATGGTAAGGTAATTCCTTTTAAGCCTCGTCATTTAGTGAGGCAATAGCACGGCTTTTTTCAATAAAACTTGTTTAGTTTTTAGGTCATTTTTGGAGCGCATTATATTGGATAAACACCCTAAAAATGGCTGGCTTAAGTCGTTAAGTCGCTATTGCTCACCCTTATGCACAGGTTAAAGCAATTTGCCCAGCTCTGGTCGCTACAGACGCTATTGGATTTACCCGATCGCCTAAAAAATCTGTGGCAGCAGCTGATTGGTTCTTATTGGTTTATTCCTAGCGCTTGTGTGTTAGCGGGCATTCTCCTCGCGCCCATATTGGTCACCATTGATGAACATTTTGACCGCGAGACGGTTAGAGAGCTAAGTTTTGCTTTTACCGGCGATGATGAGGCCGCTCGCGCTATCATGACCACCATTGCTGGTGCCGTACTTGGTGTCGCGGGGACTACTTTTTCGATTACCATTGCCGTGTTATCAATGGCGTCTTCGCAATTTGGCCCCAGATTGCTGCGTAATTTTTTGACCGATACGCCCAATCAGTTTGTTTTAGGCGCATTTATTGGCACCTTTAGCTATAGTTTATTGGTGTTAAAAGCGATTCATAAATACGATGTTGCCTTTGGCGTACCGCAATTGGCCGTGACCTTTGGCATTATCATGGCGATTATTTGCGCGTTATTGTTGGTGTATTTTGTGCAGCATATGGTGCATGCGATTCAGGCATCGCATGTGATCGAAGGCGCCAGTAATGAGGCGATTAAAAATATTCACTACTGGTATAAAGACCGCTGTGATATCAAACATCAACGTGACGTTGTGCATCAGGATATCGAACAATTTCACACTTGGTCTGCAACGCCGATTTATGCGCCAAGCTCGGGCTATTTACAGCAGATTTACCTTAAGTCACTGGTAACTCTGAGCCAAGATTATGCAGGCGTGGTGCAAATTAATGCCAATCTTGGTGATTTTGTCACTGATAGAAATATTATCGGCTATTTTTATCAGCGCCCAGCCAACCATCCAGACAATCGACAGCAGACCAACACACCAAAACTTGCTATTGTGCCGCGCCCCCCAGATAGCTTGTTTTGGCAGCGCTTTGCTGGTTGTATCCGTATTGAGCAGCGCCTAAGCCATTCTAACGATATCGCTTATAGTTTAGGACAAATGACCGAAATTGCGGTACGCGCTCTTTCTCCAGGAATTAACGATCCCAAAACTGCGGTCAATTGCGTACAGTCTTTGACCAGCTGCCTTAGCATCATGATGCGTCGTCAGCCGCCAAGCCCCTATCATTTTTATATAAAAAATCCAGACAAGTCGATGCCAGATAAAACAACATCTGATAATAGCATTATTGAAAAAGTAAGCCATAAACCACGCGACGCCATATTAGCCGTCGTGACTCATACCCCTAAAATATCCGACTTTATCGATACCTCGCTTGGCGAGATACGGCGTTACGCGACCGCAGACTTAATGGTGTTAAAGGCGCTTTGTCAGGCAATGGTAGACCTTAATTATGCCAAAGTTAATAATGCTCAGCAGCAAACGTTACTACATGAGCTAACATTGATTGAACGCGCCGGACAAGACAATCTTAGCTATCAAGCCTTGGTCGATGACCTAAGCGCCATGTGTGCGCAAGCCAAGCAGTTTATTCTCAGCGACAATGACCAACACCAATATTTTGCTTATGTCGCTAAGTTCGATGCTCATATTCATCAAGCTCTACAAACGCAATCAAGATAGCGTTTAAAACGATCTTTATTACTAAAAATAAGTTTGCCATTCATAACTGGTAAGCCAGCGCAAAATAACTAAAATAAAACCCCGTTAATCCTCCTAAGTCCTAAAATTGGGGCGACTTTTTATCATTATTTGAGACCTTTTTATGGCCCCTACCAGCAGTTTGACCGTACTAGAAATCAGCGCTATTTTTTATCGATTACTGCCTTATTAACTTATGTCAATCATCGCTTTATCGGCTTACCAACGACTATCGGCGTGATGGTTATCTCCATCCTATTATCTATCGGTGCAATATTTTTGGGCTTTTTAGGTTTTGATCAGCTCATTGATTACGAAGTGAGCTTATTAGAACAGCTTGATTTTACCGAAGTCTTATTGGACGGCATGCTGTCTATGTTGCTCTTTGCCGGCGCGCTCCACGTCAATATTGGCGATTTAAAACGCTATAAATTGCCCATTGGTATCCTTGCTTGTATTGGCACCATCATATCGGCGTTACTGATTGCCGCTGCACTGTACTTTATGCTGCCGCTATTTGGTTTTGGCCTGCCGTTTTTGTGGTGTTTATTATTTGGCGCCTTGATATCACCGACCGATCCAATCGCCGTGATGGGTATTTTGGCCTCAGCTGGCGCACCAAAAAGCATTGAAACGGTCATCGCTGGTGAATCACTATTTAATGATGGTATCGGCGTGGTTATTTTCGTGCTGCTGCTCGGTATTTTATCCAGTGGCGATATCCCAACGGCCAATTATGTTGCCCATACCTTAGCCGTTGAAGCTGGTGGCGGTATAGTCTTTGGTTTAGTGCTCGGCGCAGTTTTGTACTACATGCTCAAAAGCATCGACAGCTACCAAGAAGAGGTGTTATTAACGCTAGCAGGCGTCATAGGCGGCTATGCACTCGCCAGCCATTGGCATTTATCAGGGCCACTTGCGATGGTGATGATGGGCTTAATGGTAGGTAATCGTGGACGCGCGCTAGCGATGAGTGATAAAACGCGCCATTATATTGATTTGTTTTGGGAATTAATTGATGAAATTCTTAACGCGATTTTATTTGTCTTGATTGGTTTAGAGGTGGTGATGATTGCTTATTCGGGCAATTTATTTATCGCTGCTGGTTTGACCATTGTTATTGCCCTAGTTGCACGCTTTATCGTCGTCGGCATGACCACCAAAACCTTTCATCGTCAGCTTGATTTGCCAAAAGGCGCGTGGAAAGTGCTGACATGGGGCGGCTTACGCGGCGGGATTTCGGTTGCTTTGGTGTTGCAGCTGCCAGCAGGCGGCGAGCGCGATATTTTATTGGCGCTGACTTATGCGGTAGTGATATTCTCTATTTTGGTACAAGGTTTGAGCGTTGGTAAAGTCGCCAAAAGCATTCGCACTGATGAGAAAGTCGCAGAGATATAAGCTTTACATAGTTTTTATTTAGCCGTTTTAATCAAAGAAAAGCCAGTATAAGAGGATAGCTTATACTGGCTTTTTTAGGTCTATTGAACCCGTGTATTGGTTTGTATCATAGCGTAGTTATATCAAACCTTTGCGCTTCATATTGCGATAAACCACGATAACGATAATAATGTTTGATAGCAAGATGGCAAGTTTAAACCAGTCAAATGGGCTAGCAAACAAATAATAAATCTCAATAGGAATAAATATCCCGTAGCCTAACACCCCAAACCAATATGCCCAAGTTTTATCTTGCCACAAACCATAAGCTTCAAGAAAGCGCAAACTGGCATAAGCAAAAATGAGCAATAAAAATACTGGCCAATTTTTGCTTGCCTGCTGCGCTATGCGTACCGCACTATCAACTTGCGGTGCTAGCAGTTGCCCAAAGACTTGCTGCCAAGAAGCGGTTGCTGTCGTTAGCCAATGCTCAAGGTCACTATGCCAGGACCATAAAGCCCCCGCCCCTAATAGCGCACCAAC
The DNA here is from genome assembly GCF_904846465.1 of Psychrobacter pulmonis. Lineage (NCBI taxonomy): Bacteria > Pseudomonadati > Pseudomonadota > Gammaproteobacteria > Moraxellales > Moraxellaceae > Psychrobacter > Psychrobacter pulmonis. The sequence continues at coordinate 136,338 of NZ_CAJHAT010000007.1, read as the reverse complement.
GCCTTTGACCACTTCATAGATTGCCACCGCTTTGATCGATTCGCTAGAGGTACTAGCGCCACTGCGCGGTGTATGCGGCTGACTGGTTAAATCTTGGTTATTATCCTTCGAGGATGGTAGCAGACTGTCATCCTGTCTGGGCAAATTAGGCAAAGAAAGTCTCCACCACACGACCCTGCAACTGCTCATTAAAGAACGGCGTGTTTTTCCCATTTGACAGCATGGTTTCTGTGGTTACTTGCCACTCAAGATTGGGATCGACCAACACCGCGCCGCCGATACTTTCATACTTCTCACTAATGCCCGCAATTTTTGCGGGGTTCAGACAGATTTTATCGACCAGTTGATCAAGCGTTAATACTTCATCGCGTACCAGCTGACAGGCCAGCGCCATAAAGGTATCAAAGTTTGAGATACCAGGCGTACTCTCAGCAAAGGGTGCTTTTTTAGCGGTACTATTTAGCGGCTCATGATGGCTGCAAATCGCATCAATAGTGCCGTCTTTTAGCCCGCGGCGAATGGCTTGCTGATCGGTATTACTACGCAGCGGCGGTAGCACATAGGCTTGGGCATTAAAGCCTTTTAAATTATCATCGGTTAAATACAGCTGATGCATCGCCACATCACAAGTCACCGGCAGACCTTTGTCTTTCGCCCAGCGCATCAGCTCAATCGAAGACTTACAAGATAATTGGCTAAAATGTGCGGCAATACCCGTTTCTTCTACCATCAATAACTGCGTTGATAAAGCAACCGTTTCTGCAATCCAAGGAATGCCTTGCAAACCATGATACGAAGCGATATAACCTTCATGTGCCACGCCATCACCAGAGAGACTTGGCTCGTCAGGATAAAAGAATACTTTCATGCCAAAAGTCGCCGCATACTCCAAAGTACGCAGTAACACTAAGTCATTACGAAAAGGTCGACGCGCATTAGAAACTGCGATACAGCTGCCTTTTTTCAGACCAGCGATATTTGATGGTCGCTCGCCTTCTAAGCCTGCGGTCAACGCCCCTAAAACATGCAAATAAATACCGCCATCACTCAGCGCCCGCTCACGCAAACCTTTTAATAGCGAGCCATTTTCTAAAATGGGGTTGGTATCAGGTGGAATCACCACATGCAAAAAGCCATTGCCACGGGCCGCACGCCCTTCTGACTCTAACGTACCGTGTTGTTGTTGACCCGGTTCGCGTAAACGGGCGCATAAATCAACCAAGGGCGGCAGTAGCCACATTTCGCGCTCTGACTCAAGAGAAGCCAGCTTATCGGTTACTGTGCTTGGTAACCCGTCTTTAAATGCTTTTGGAAGTAAGTCGTGCATATGAATATCTGAATTCGTAATGTGAACCATGAGCGTTATTACCGTATCAATAAAATGTGATAAATAAATATAAAACAGCGCAGCAGAGGATTATTGACTCGCCGCTTGATGCGCGCGCTGACCTTCCATAGCTAGCGATAACACTGCCATGCGAATCGCAATGCCATTATTTACTTGCTTTAAAATAACAGACTGGTCACCATCGGCAACGCTTGAGGCAATCTCAACCCCGCGATTCATCGGCCCAGGATGCATCACCAACGCATCGGGTTTAGCCAGTGCTAGGCGTTCAGGCGTAATACCATAGTGTTTATAATACTCACTCGACGACGCCAGCAGCGGCGAGCCGATACGCTCATTTTGTATTCTTAATCCCATAATGACATCACAGTCGGTGACGCATTCGTTCATATCTTCATAAACTTGCACGCCAAAACGCTCAATACCTTTGGGTAATAAGGTACGCGGCGCACAAACACGAATATCTTTAACTCCCAAGGTTTGCAGCGCACTAATATCTGAGCGTGCGACCCGCGAATGCTTAATATCACCGACGATGGCCACAGACAATTCTTCAAACGGGCGCGGTGCTTCACGGTGAATGGTCAGCATATCGAGCATACCTTGCGTCGGATGAGCATGCCAGCCATCACCGCCGTTGATAATAGCAATATCTGGCGTTACTTCGGTTGCCATAAAATGCGCCGCGCCTGACGCTGAATGCCGTACCACAAAGATATCCGCCGTCATCGCTTGTAGATTCCATAAGGTGTCGCGCAAGCTCTCGCCTTTTTTGGTACTGGAGCGCTCAATATCGATATTGAGCACATTGGCACCAAGACGCTTTTCGGCGACTTCAAAGGTTGTACGCGTGCGCGTTGACGGCTCAAAAAACAAATTCATCACCGTATAGCCTTCAAGCTCAGGGCGGTTAATCAGTTGCCCATTATCATCAAAAAATGTCTCTGCTTTGGCAATAATTGCCTGCAGTTGCGCTTTACTTAAACCCTCTACCCCTAAGAAATGGCGAATACTGCCATCGTTATTGAGCTGCGGACGACTGAGCGAGGCGTTGAGCTTTTGATGAATAGTCTCAGGATCAAACTTGGCATAATCAGTCGGCGAAACGGTTGGTGTTGAGCGACTATCGATAGAATTTGACATAATGGCACATCTTTATTGTTAGGTGATATGAGGTGATTATCATTATTTAGGCGTTTTACGCTCGTTAAGCACACAGACAAGGACATTTTGGCGCTTATTTGCTACAATTTAGCGCAATGACAAACAACCTTAAAAGATAGCTTTTGGCGTCTTAGTGAGCAATGGCTCTAGACATATAGCAAACCTTATCAAAAGCCACTTATTAACACCATAAATAAATAATCATAGCGCTAGTGTAGCTGATTTTGTGGTCAGGACAAAGACGCCTTGCTGGGTATTTAAAAATTTGCCAAATTTAGGCAAATTAAAGGTGATCTAACCGTCTCTCAAACTTCTATTTAATTTTTATTCTCATTGGTCTTATTTTTAAAAGTACTTATTTTAATACTATCTATTTTAACCGTCTTTATCAGGAAACCTTATGACAACCTTAGCAAATTATCTAAATGCTGATGCCAGTAACCCGGCACTTAATGACGTAATTACCACTGTGACTAATGTTGGTAAAACCATCTCGCAGTTATTAAGAAAAGGGGCGTTAGCAGATATCTTAGGCGAAGCAGGTAATCAAAATGTCCAAGGTGAAGAGCAGAAAAAACTCGACGTCTTAGCTAACGATTTATTATTAGAGGCGTTGGCAAACAACGCGCATTGTGCAGGTGTTGCCTCAGAAGAGCTCGACGATGCTACCCCTGCCAACGCTGATGGTAGTTTATTGGTATTGTTCGATCCGCTTGATGGCTCATCAAATATCGATATTAATATGGCCGTCGGTACCATCTTCTCTATCCTACCGTACCAACGCCAAGGTCAAATCAGTGCAAATAGCGATTTTTTACAAGCGGGTAATCAACAGCTAGCCGCCGGTTATTTGCTATATGGCACCTCTACGGTACTGGCATTAACCATCGCTGATAATGTCGTGATGTTTAGCCTAGACCCTGATAGCAATGACTATGTGCTGATAGAAGAGGATGTTCAGATTGATGCGGATACTAGTGAATACGCTATCAACGCTTCAAACTATCGCTACTGGCAAGCGCCTATGCAGCAATATATCGACGAGCTCATCGCTGGCAAGACTGGCGTACGCGGCCGTGACTTTAACACGCGTTGGGTGGCGGCGATGGTCGGCGATGTGCATCGAATTTTATGTCGTGGCGGTTTATTCACCTATCCATTTGACACCAAAGATGCCAATAAAGCCGGCAAGTTACGCTTGATGTATGAAGCCAATCCGATGAGCTTATTGATTGAGCGAGCGAGCGGCGCTGCTACCGACGCGGTGCAGCGTATCTTGGATATAGAACCAACGGATATTCACCAACGTGTCCCTGTGGTACTTGGCAGTAAAAACGAGGTCGATTACGTTAAAAATCTACATTTAAAACATGCTGATAAATAAATCATTTGCACCCAATTTGATAATACACAGCGTACAGCGATATAAACAATCGACTTTACGCTGATGATTCAAACTCTTTATATTTTAAGCGATCTATTATGGTAGCAAATCCCACCGAGCTGATTACCTCAGATAAAAATACGACTGTCAAACTTATCAAAGGGCTATTGACGCAAGCGCGCCAGCGTAAGAAACAAGGGCAAACCGTCATTGAAGGCGTGCACCTTATCGATGCCGCTCTGCGTAGCGATTACCCATTTGTGCAGATATTACTGTCTGAATCGGCGCACCAGCATTCTGAAGTTCAGCAGCTTTTGACGCGCCTACCGACTTATACGCCTATTTTGACTTTAGCAGATAGCCTGTACGAAGGTATTCGTAGCTTAGGGACTGGCATCGATATCATGGCGCTGATTAACATTCCAGCGCCTAGCCTTAAACCCATCAATGATGACTGCTTGATTCTTAATGATGTCCAGGACAGCGGCAATGTCGGTACGCTACTGCGTACGGCGGCGGCGGTTGGCATTAAAAACATACTTTGTACCAGTGCAACAGCGCAAGCATGGTCACCAAAGACGCTCAGAGCAGGTATGGGCGCGCAGTTTGCCCTCAGCATTTACGAGGGGTTAAGTGTGCAAGATATTTTAGATTTCGTACAAACGCCGCTATTTGCCACCAGCTCACATACCGATACGGTCATTTATCAACATGACTTAAGAAAGCCAATCGCTTGGATTATGGGGCATGAAGGCCAAGGTGTTTGCGACGAGCTAATGCAGTGTGCCACCCCTATCGCCTTGCCGCAGCCTAACGGGCAAGAAAGCCTGAATGTCGCCATTGCAGGCTCATTATGCTTGTATGAGACATTGCGTCAGAGAAGTTATGCTTAGAATCATTTAGAGAAAACACGAAAAACCCGCTATAAAAATAGCGGGTCTTTTTTGCTTCATTACTTATGCAAGAGGTAACAATTAAATCTTGCTAGTCAGCTCAGGCAATGCCTCAAACAAATCGGCTTCTAAGAAGTAATCAGCAACGCTCGCGATTGGTGATTCTGGATCATTGTTGATAGCAACGATGACTTTAGAATCTTTCATACCTGCTAAATGCTGAATCGCGCCTGAGATACCCGCTGCGATATAAAGGTCTGGTGCAACGATTTTACCTGTTTGACCAACTTGCATATCGTTTGGTACATAGCCTGCATCAACAGCAGCCCGTGATGCGCCAACCGCAGCGCCAAGCTTATCCGCTAGCGGCTCGATATATTTAGTGAAGTTTTCACCATTCGCTAATGCACGACCACCAGAAACCACGATGCTTGCAGAAGTCAATTCAGGACGGTCAGATTTTGCCATCTCTTCATTGACGAAGCTTGATTTACCCAAATCTTGAACATTATCGAGTGTCTCAACAGACGCTGAACCGCCTTCGCTTGCCACAGGATCAAAAGCAGTGGTACGGACTGTTAAAACCACTTTATCTTCTGAGGTCTTAACTGTTGCCGTGGCATTACCTGCATAGATAGGACGCTCAAAAGTGTTTGCATCTACCACCGCAGAGATTTCTGACAACATGCTCACGTCAAGTAAAGCGGCGACACGTGGCATAAAGTTTTTGCCAGTAGTGGTAGCAGCAGCGATGATATGGCTATAATCACTAGCGATGTCAGCAATCAATAGGGCGATATTGCCTGCCAATTGATGTTCATAAGCGGCGTTATCGGCTAATAGTACTTTAGTCACGCCTTCAGCTTTAGCGGCTGCATCAGCTGCTGCCTGCGCGCCGCTACCAGCGACCAATACATGGACGTCATCGCCTATTTGCTTAGCAGCAGCGATCGTGTTCAAAGTTGCCTTTTTTAGACTGGCATTGTCATGTTCTGCATATACCAAAATTGCCATTGTTTTTATCCTTTATTTATTCGTATCATCTATTCATGCGGTTGTTTGTGTACAAAACGATTTATCAAATCAGCTTAAATATGAAACCTTTTAGATAACATCATTTTGCACAAGATATGCCGTAGCAAAATATTAAAAGACTCACGCCTTAGATAACTTTTGCTTCATTTTTTAGCTTATCGACCAACTCGTCAACTGAACCTACCTTGATACCAGCTTTACGCTCAGAAGGTGGCACGACTTTGATAATTTCTTGCTTAGAAGTCATATCGACACCGAAATCAGCAGGCGTTTTTTCATCAAGTGGTTTTTTCTTCGCTTTCATGATGTTAGGCAATTTTGCATAACGTGGCTCATTTAAGCGTAAGTCAGTGGTGATAACCGCTGGTAGCTCAAGTGCTAGGGTTTGCAGACCACCGTCGATTTCACGCGTGACGTTGACTTTGCTGCCTTCAACTTTTACTTCTGACGCAAAAGTACCCTGACCGATACCCATCAATGCTGCTAACATCTGACCGGTTTGGTTGTTGTCGTCATCGATGGCTTGTTTGCCCAATAAGATAATATCCGTAGACTCAGTTTCAGCGATATTCTTAAGGATTTTAGCAACTTGTAATGGATAAGGTTTTTCGTCAGATATGACCAAAATCCCACGGTCAGCACCCAAGGCTAAAGCTGCACGAATTTGCTCTTGTGATTCTTTTGGACCGATTGAGGCGACGATGACTTCATCAATCACGCCCGCTTCTTTTAGACGAACGGCTTCTTCAACAGCAATTTCATCAAAAGGGTTGATTGACATTTTAGTGTTAGATAAATCTACGCCCGAATTATCAGCTTTTACACGAACTTTTACGTTGTAATCAATGACACGCTTGACCGCTACTAATGCTTTCATACGTTCCTCGTTTATTAATGTTATGAATTAAAAGTTACCAATTAAGAACCAAAGGTTCATTTTTTTCAAACTATGCTGCAAATTGTCGTTCAAAATACTACTAAAGGTTTTTACCACATTAGCATAGATTTAAACATAAATATGTATAAGCCGCTCACCCAAGATATCGCGGCATCATATTTATTATTCGCTAGTCGTGATTTATTATCGGTATTTACTCATCTAAGTATTTACCAATAACAAAAGTATACCAGTAAACGATTAAATCCTGCTAAAGCTAAGCCAACCGTTATTATCAGACCCGTCTATCTTGCGTGAGCTCAGGACTAAGGTCAAGACAACGCCGTGAATAATGCGTCATAAATTTGTCACCATTGTTGCAAAAACTGTCTATAAGAGCCTAAATAGATAGTTAATTTGCTCGAATACGCTAACTCGACCGTCCTTTATAACAGAGGCAGCTTTGTAATTATTGCCTACTTTACTATGATTTCATCTTCCGACTTTTTATTGTCTAGGCGGGTTATCAAGTTTATTGTTAGAGTTAATTAGCAAATGGCTGTCACGAATGTCGTCGAACAGCGACCAGTCAGGCGCGGTACTACCCTGCTTAATGACACTCATATCGCCAGTCGTTTCCATAATAACAGCGAATACTTCGCTTTTTGATTTCAATCCATTCCTACGCAATACTTCTTGCACGTCACTTTTGGTCAGATTGGCTTCTTTTAAATTATCGCAAAAATACTCTGCGTGCGCCATTAAGATAATTGCTTGATTATCAATGATCGATTTTAGAGGCTTAGACTTACGCCTGATGACAGAGATGGTACCTTGAATAAGAAACAATACCACAACGGCGACTAAGCCTTGTGACAAAGATGGACTATCAGATAAGATGGTTGACGCCAGTATGCTACCGATAGCAACAGTCATGGCAAAATCATAGCTTGAAAGCTTGGAAAAACTGCGTAACCCCATCAACCGCGTAAACAAAATGAGTCCCAAGTATAATCCAAGCGCCGATAGTGAAATGCCAACTATTTGCGGCCATTCAATCGCAAACCATTTTTCCCACTGCATACACTCGCCTTTTTTATTTGGTATTAATGCCTAAAAACTTTTTTAAACTAATCCTCTATTAAGATAACAGCGTTATTGTCAAAAATAAATAATCACGCTTTGTCCAAACTTACAGAATTTAAGTCATTTTCTTAAAAAAATATCATAAAAAAAGCAACCTGATGAATGGTTGCTTTTTTTTAAAGTCTAAACAGTATTTTTATTGTTTTAACAAACAAAGGAATCAATACTTATCGATCATCTTTATGGTATCAAGTTGGCTAATAAATCAGTTTACTCAATAATCACTAAGATTAGATAGCTTCGATTTGCTCAGCTTGTGGGCCTTTCTTGCCATCACCTAAGATGAAAGACACTTTTTGGCCTTCGGCTAGAGTTTTGAAACCGTTACCTTGGATAGCGCTGTAGTGAGCGAATACGTCTTGTCCGCCATTGTCTTGAGCGATAAAACCAAAACCTTTAGCTTCATTAAACCACTTTACAGTGCCTTCAACTTTCTCTGACATAAATTTTCCTAACTCTTTAACTGTTGGCGAGACGTGTGTCATCACCGATTAATTGATATATACTCAAGTGTTTTTTGCTAAGCGCATCGGCTTAAACCCTTGATTTATCTAGAAGATAACCTCAAGCTCTTGCCTAAAATCCTATGAGTACAAGCTGATTATAGCAGCTTTTCTAAACTGCAACAGGTTAAATTATTTTTTTTTGTAAAAAACCGCGGCCTTCTGTCAGCTTTATCATTAAATAAATATTTATCATTTAAATAATTGATTTTAATGGTTATTTTATAGTATCTAAGCTAAAAAAATTGATTTACGTTGCTCTTAATAGCACAACAACCAAAAATATCATCTAAACGCTAAAACATTGTTATGCAGGTAACGGCAACCATGGTGATAATAAAACCAGCAGACACAAGGCGAAAAATATCAAAGAAAAGGATTGGCTATAGGCGATATATTTAGCTGGCACCACCAAATCCTTCGGTGAGTCTGGTATGCCTTTGCGCTTGAGCAGACGCGTACCATATATCCAGCCGTAGATGGTATAGATGCTATAAGCGACTGGCACGGCAATGGCCAACGGCGCCAAATCAATGAGGTACAACGCCAGAGTAGAGACAAAGAACCAAGCGGTATCAAGTAAAGAGCTGATGCGAAAGAACTTGGATTGCGGCAGCTTACCTTGGTTGCGCTTGAGCATCTCGCCTTCTATCCAAATCAATACTGCTACCACAGCGCTCAGAGTAATGTAGATAAATTGCGGCGTTAGCCAGTTAGGACTTGGTATTTGCACAACAGACAACCTGTAATCAATAAAAAATAAGAATAAAAAATCAAGCGCTCAGATCATTCTTCAGCGTTTGGTTTTACTAATTTTTTTAAATAAAATAAAAGTAAAAATTAAATAACGGCTTAAGCAAGACACCGTCATTTATAAAATACACAAGTCTGCTTATATGAGGTAGTAATAAAGAGTTTTCAACCAGTAGCAAACGATTACGGTGGCAACTTTCTCTAGATTATTGAATTGCTAACCATTAAAAAACCCGTGTCATCAAGTGATAACACGGGTTTTGATTTTTAGATAACTAAAATGATAGAGATTTGATTATTGCTTAATTGCTTAACCATTCACTAATAAATTAGTTTTTGTCTTTATCGATGATTTTATTGCCACCAATCCAAGGCATCATGCCGCGCAATTTCGCACCAGTCACTTCGATTTGGTGCTCAGCGTTGTTACGACGACGGGCAGTCATTGAAGGATAGTTGGTTGCGCCTTCACTGATGAACATTTTTGCGTATTCACCAGATTGGATGCGTTTTAGCGCATTACGCATCGCTTCACGTGACTGTTCGTTGATCACTTCTGGACCAGTCACGTATTCGCCGTACTCAGCGTTGTTGCTGATTGAATAGTTCATATCAGCGATACCGCCTTCATACATGAGGTCAACGATAAGCTTTAGCTCATGTAAGCACTCAAAGTAAGCCATTTCAGGAGCATAGCCGGCTTCAGTTAGGGTTTCAAAGCCCATTTTTACTAGCTCAACCGCGCCGCCACAAAGTACCGCTTGCTCACCAAATAGGTCGGTTTCGGTTTCATCTTTAAAGGTCGTTTCGATGATGCCTGAACGACCACCACCAACACCAGCAGCATAAGACAAGGCTAACTGCTTAGCTTGACCAGACGCATCTTGATAGATAGCGATTAAATCTGGGATACCGCCACCTTTGGTAAATTCTGAACGTACGGTATGACCTGGTGCCTTAGGCGCCACCATAATAACGTCAAGGTCGCTACGTGGCTCTACTTGGTTGTAATGGATCGCAAAACCATGAGCGAAAGCAAGGGTGGCACCTTCTTTGATGTTTGGTTCAATCACATCGCTATAAAGCTGTTTTTGGAACTCATCAGGGGTCAAAATCATCACGACGTCAGCCGCTTTTACCGCTTCTTCTACTTCAGCAACTTTTAAACCCGCGTTTTCCGCTTTTTTCCATGAGCTAGAATTGGCGCGTAGACCAACGGTGACATCGACGTCTGAGTCTTGTAAATTCAACGCGTGTGCATGGCCTTGTGAACCGTAACCAATAATGGCAACTTTTTTGCCTTGGATGATTGATAGATCACAGTCTTTGTCATAATAAACGTTCATAAATAGAGTCCTTTTCCTAAAACATGGCTGGCCATGGATAATAAGCGCTCCTGCTCTAACCGAAACTCTAAAGTGTTGGCTAAAATGAGCGCGCTGTTGATAATAAATTAAGGTTTTTAATAACGATTATAAAATTATAAGCTCAGTGTTTTTTCGCCGCGTGCAATACCAATCACACCCGAACGCACCACTTCCATAATGCGCTCACGACCAATCACATCGATAAAGCCGTCAAGCTTTGCTTTATCACCAACGATTTGAATGGTGTATAGGTTAGAATTTACATCAACGATTTGAGCGCGGAAAATATCAGCACTGCGTTTAATCTCTTCACGTACGCCACCTGACGCTCGTACTTTAATAAGCATCAGCTCGCGCTCAACGTGCACGTTGTCTGTTAGATTGAGCACTTTAACCACTTCAATCAATTTATGCAATTGCTTGGTGATTTGCTCGATTCTTTCAGGCGAAGTAATGGTGGTGACCGTCAGACGTGAGATACTTGGATCATCAGTAGGGGCGACGTTTAGCGTCTCGATGTTATAGCCGCGTTGGGAGAACAAGCCGACTAACCGCGACAACGAACCCGCTTCGTTTTCCATCAATACCGAAATCAGATGTTGTTGTTGCATTAGGTACGCTCCCCTTTTGTTAACCACATATCACGCATCGCTTGCCCAGCGACTTGCATCGGATAAACATGCTCATTACGATCGACATAAACGTCGATAAATACCAATTTATCAGTCATAGCCATAGCTTCAGCCAATTGTGCTTCCATAGTCGCAGGATCGGTAATCTTAATACCGACATGACCATAGCTTTCAGCCAATTTGACAAAGTCTGGTAGTGAGTTCATATAAGACTGCGCATGACGGCCTTCATACAGCATGTCTTGCCATTGTTTAACCATACCCAACTGTGCATTGTTTAGGTTCAAAATCTTGACTGGCAAGTTATATTGTAGGCAAGTCGATAGCTCTTGAATATTCATCTGAATAGAGCCTTCACCGGTAATACACACCACGTCACGCTCAGGATTGGCAAGTTTTGCCGCCATCGCATAAGGCAAGCCTACACCCATGGTGCCCAAACCGCCGGAGTTCAACCATTGACCAGGCTCATTATAAGTATAATAAAGCGCGGCAAACATCTGATGCTGACCGACGTCACTGGTGATAATGGCGTTACTATTGGTTACTTTATCCAAAGCCTGCACCACCGCTTGTGGCTTAATACCATTATCGGTATTAGTGTCATAACGTAGGCCATGACGCGTACGCCATTCATTAATTTGTGACCACCAATCTAACAAGGCATGCTGCTCAAGCTCTTTATCATCACCGATGATTTCTAACATATCGGTTAAGACTGCTTTAACGTCGCCGACGATTGGAATATGGGCATTAATGGTTTTTGAAATGGATGCCGGATCAATATCGATATGAATAATCGTCGCATTCGGACAGAATTTTTTGACATTATTGGTCACGCGGTCATCAAAACGTGCACCGATTGCCAAGATGACATCAGCGTGATGCATACTCATATTGGCTTCATAGGTGCCATGCATCCCAAGCATGCCTAAGAACTGACTATCAGAACCTGGAAAAGTACCCAATCCCATTAAGGTATTGGTAACTGGCAAGTTTAAGCGATGCGCAAGTTCCCTCAGCTCTTTGCTCGCTTTACTCCAGATGACCCCGCCGCCTGCATAAATAACTGGGCGCTGCGCCGATAATAAGGTTTCAACCGCTTTTTTAATTTGACCGCTATGACCTTTTAGTGACGGCTGATATGAGCGTATAAACACGTCTTTTGGATAAGCGTAAGCAAATTTTTCACTTGGCGCTGTCATATCTTTTGGTACGTCAATGACTACTGGGCCTGGACGTCCAGACTGAGCGATATGAAAGGCTTTTTTGACAATCATAGGGATTTCGCTAGCATGGCGCACTTGGAAGCTATGCTTGACGATAGGACGTGATACACCGACCATGTCGGTTTCTTGGAAGGCATCTTCACCGATTAGGCTACTAGGTACCTGACCTGAAATAACCACCATCGGCACAGAATCCATAAACGCGGTGGCGATTGCCGTCACGGTATTGGTCGCACCTGGACCTGAGGTCGCGAGCACCACACCTGTCTGACCGGTCACGCGTGAATAAGCATCTGCCATGTGGCCGGCTGCTTGTTCATGACGCACTAAAATATGCTCAATATTTTCTTGTTGAAACAAAGCATCATAGATATGTAGAACGGCGCCGCCTGGATAGCCAAAAATATATTTGACCCCTTCGTCGGTCAGTGCCTGCACCAACATCTCAGCGCCAGACAACATCACAGGCTGCTCGCTACCTTCTGCAAGGCGTTGTTGCTTTTCTTCAAAATTTTTGGCGGCATTACCCGTTTGGGTATGTCCAGTCATATTTGGACTTTGCGTGGTTTGCGTCACTGTCATCACCTTTTTTTGTGGTAAGAATGGTCGCTCATTTATAAAAGAAAACACCGTTTTTACAAGGTTATTGGTCTTATAAAGAAGACTTGGGATTCTTATCCATATCAAGAATGTGTGCCTACTATATTCAAGTAACACTGTTATATAGAACAGCATGGCCCTCAAACACAGCAATATATGTAGGGTCAGCTTTGTGGCAGGATTTTATCGACAGACAGTGACAAGATGCGAATGCACCTATAAAAGAGGCTTATTATTTTGAGAATACCAAGTTACGACAGTGATAAATAAATAGAGGCAGGATATAAAACGACTCTCAATAATATTGACACGCTATAGGATCGCTAAATCTTATAACTTATTTAATGAGTTGTTGTTAAAACTACACATTGCGCCCTATTTTTTATTACAGCCAAATCTTACGAACCACAGTAATAATAAGTTTATCTTAGTCATTGTAGACAGATAAGTCCGCAGACAATAAATATAGCTTTGAATACGCATTAGGATAATGGCATTTTATTCCATATCATTGTCACAAAGAAAATAAAACTGAGCAAGCTACTGATAAGCAACCCGTAGTCCTTATTTTCAAGTGCCACGGCAATTTTATAAAAGCCGCTCACTGACCAATCAACTGCTATTATATTCGATGGTTTGGGCACCTTTGTCAAGAAAAACTTCTAAACCCTATGCCTAACTATTAGTTATTAAATAATGTACATTTATAAGTATTATTTGCTAAAATCAAACGCTAGTGTATTTATATTGTTATCAAGACGATTAAATATTATCCTTATCTGATAAATACGTCCGTTTCTTACCTATTAAGAGGATTGTCATTATGGCAATTGTTACCATGGCATCTGCGTTTCGTGTGAACACCGCTACCAAACTGCTTCTAAGTATCAGCACGGCGTGTATGCTCATGCTGCCAATCAATGCCAGTCATGCCATTCAGGTTTATAAATCTATCGGCGCGCATGGCGAGGTGAAGTACAGCCAACACGCCCCGCAAAACGGTAGAAATATTGAAGTGATAGAGTTTCGTAGTGACGGCAGACAAAGTAACGCCGGACAATTGGCAGGGAAAACCGAAGCCAATCAAGCGGCTCCGCAAAGTGCTGAAGAACAGCGCGTGGCTCAGCTAGAGGCGCGCATTAAAGAACAAGAAGCACAGGCGAATGCTCAGCGTTGCCAGTCATTACGCAATAATTTAACCAACCTAAATGTTGGTGGGCGTATCTACGAGATGGATGCCAATGGTAAACGTCAATATTTAGATGGCCGTGAAATTGAGCTAAAACGCGAGCGTGTACAGCAAGCCATCAATCAATATTGTAATGGTACCTAAACTCGGTCTTCATATACCTTTGAATAATACCATCACTGCTCTATTCAATGTTAGTCGTTGATACTGATGACTGATGATTCAGTCAGTTATCAGGTGCATAATATGGCGGATAGCAACGGGCATATCCTGTGCTTGCAAGCCTCGTTGGCCGATCAATAATGAGCGACAATTATGAGTATGGCTAAGACTTTCTAAATTTTCTGCCTGCCCCGCTAAGCAGTCGCCTGCCAGACCGTGAAGCAGAACCGCTTGGTGCAAACTACGCGCTTCTTCGGTCAAATCCTTTTGCGCTAGCAGACCTGCAATGACGCCTGATAACACATCGCCCATGCCAGCGCTTGCCATCCCGGCATTACCGACGCCACAAACGTAAATCTGTCTTTCCTCAGCCTTTTGCTCTAGCACTAACGACCCTGCACCTTTTAGCACCCAATCGCCGCCATAGATTTTGGCGCACCGTTTTATCATGGCTAGCCTATCCTCTTCTACTTCATTGACCTCTTTATTCAACAATCTTGCCGCTTCACCACTATGCGGTGTTAGGCAAACTTGATGTTCGCTACTATACGCTTTTAGCTGTGTAACCAGTTTATACTGCTCTGCCTGCAATGTTGCCAAATGGTATAGACCATCAGCATCAATCACTATTGGTTTGCTGTTTTCTATCGCCGTTTGGATATAATTTATAAACAACGCTTTTGCTTTGTCATCACGGCCAAGTCCCATGCCGATAGCAATAACACTGGCTTCTTGGATGAGGTTTTTTACGCCATCTGTATCGTGTAAATTGATGGTCATCGCATCAGGCAATGAAGTTAATAGCGCTCCATGAAATGCTTCATGACAGGCGACGGTAATTTTACCCGCACCAGTCGCCATCGTACTTGAAGCCGAGAGGATAGCAGCACCGCCCATGCCCTGCGAGCTATTAACGCGATTACCGCCAATCACCAATACATGCCCGTAACTGCCTTTATAACTGTTTTGACGGCGTGGATTTAATGGATAAGCTGCTGTCAGTAGCTTGGCAATTGGCTTAAATTCTTTACTAGCCATTTGATAAGGTATGAGCGGAATGTCAATAACTTGTCCGCTATAATCCATACCATCGTTAGTATGCAAACCAAATTTGCGCGCAATCAAACATAATGTCGCATCAGCGTTTACAGCTACTTGGTCGAATACTTGCCCAGTAGAAGCAACCAAGCCACTGGGCACATCAACCGCAATAACCAAAGCGCCGTTGTACTGCGCAGCATCGTTAAGACTATTAATTGCCTGTTTATAAATACCATCAGGCGCGCGATCTAAACCTATACCAAATAACGCATCGACGTAGACGTCGGCTTGTAGCTGCTCACTTACGTTTTGCTTGTCATCAGAACTGATGTCTTCAAAGCGTAAATAATCACAGTTAGCAGACAGCGCTATTTGTAGAGCTTGGTTGGCATCAGATAAAGAAGCTTCTTTGTTAGATGACTGCGTTGTCTCAGCTATCGCAAAAACTTGTTTATCAAAGCCAACCGTGATGATTTGTACTTGCCAGCCTATTTGCTGCAAATAATAAGCAATCAACCAACCATCACCGCCATTATTACCCTTTCCAACCCAAATACTTACTCGAGGCGAACAATTATTGCGATTATCAGTGTTAGTAAGTGCTGAGGAATGAGGATTAAGCATTTTTTGCTCATAAAGCACCACAATATAATGTGCCATCTGCCATGCAGCCTGCTGCATTAATCCAAAACTATCATGACCTGCGCCAAACCATGCCTGCTCCATAGCATAAATCTGCTGACTACTATACAACGCTACTGGTATGGTCGTTTTTGTGGATACATCGGTTGCTACTGGCATGGTTCATCCTCGCTTATTTTTATTGGCTGGTTTTATTATTTTAATCATAAGGTAATGTATGGGTGGTATCAGCTCTATCAAATTTTACGAGAGCTTACAGCTTGGTATAAATACAGATTTATTGGTTTTGCTACTTGCGCTCGTCGCTCACTGGCTTATCATACTGCTATTCACATTATCATTTATAGCGCATTATGAATACCAAAGCCCAACCTACCCACCTTCAATCAACACAGTCAGGCGCACAGACCTCAGATGCTCACAATTTAGCAGCGCAGACATCTGCGCCTAATCATGCAGAGCAAGCAAGAATTGCCGTTCATAATGCGTCAGAATTTGCTACACCGGCAGACGTCAAACAATGGATTAAAACCCAAGCGCAAGGCCTAGGATTTGCTGACTGTGGTTTTTTATCGGTGCATCATCCTTTATTTATCGAGCAAACAGAACATCTAAAGCAATGGCTGGCAAAAGGGTATGAAGGGCAATTGCAGTTTATGCATCATAACCATCATCTGCGGGCCCAACCTGAGCAATTGGTAGAAGGCGCGAAAACCATCATCAGCGTGCGCATGGATTATTTAACCCAAACTCCCACGCCGCGCGCAGTCACTGATAACGCTTATCCCAATCAAGGTATCATCGCCCGTTATGCTAGGGGGCGTGATTATCATAAGACCATGCGCAGTCGCTTAAAGCAATTGGCATTAAAAATTGAAGCCATGCTACCTGAATGGCAGCATCTTAATATTGGCTCAGAGCAGGATTTTATTTTTCGCCCCTTTAGCGATTCTGCGCCTATCTTTGAGCGTCCTATTGCCGATGCGGCAGGTCTTGGCTGGACGGGCAAACATACCCTGCTCATAAACAAGCAAGCTGGCTCGTTTTTTGTATTAGGCGAGCTATTTATGAGTCTTGAGCTGCCTGATGACGAACCGGTCAAGGAGCATTGCGGCAGTTGTAGCGCCTGTATTGACGTCTGCCCTACGCAAGCAATTATTGCGCCCTATGAGCTTAAAGCCTCTGCTTGTATCTCTTACCTTACCATCGAACACGACGGCATTATTGACAGAAAATATCGCCGTGCCATCGGTAATCGCATCTTTGGCTGTGATGACTGTCAGCTTATTTGTCCGTGGAATCGCTATGCCAATATCACCCCAGTAGAAGATTTTGCCCCAAGGCATAATCTTAATAACAGCAGTTTGCTTGAGCTATGGCAATGGCAAGAAGCGGAGTTTATGAAAAAAACCGAAGGTAGTCCGCTTAGACGCACCGGTTACGTGAATTTTTTACGCAATATCGCGATTGGTCTTGGCAATGCAGATGGTAGTACGGAAATAATTACTCAGCTGCAAGCAAAATTAGGCGTTCATAATGCCATGCTAGACGATCATATCCATTGGGCAATTAAAGAACAACAGGAAAAATTAGAAAATTTAAAACCGTAAATGCTATGGAAAATAAAGACCAAAAAAATGCCTCTAATTATATTAAGAGGCATTTTTATTAGCACATAACTTTAAATATCTGTGTTTAAGCGCTTATGTTTAAATACTTATATTTAAACGCTTAGCTTTAAGCACTTAACAGCCTATTACGGCTTAGGAATACGTAGAACTTGACCTGGATAAATCTTATCGGGATCAGAAAGCATTGGTTTGTTGGCTTCAAATATTTTCATATAATCACCCGTTGAACCATACACTTCCTTGGCAATTTTAGATAAGCTATCGCCAGATTTTACTGTGTACATGGTAGATTCAGGCGCATCTTCTTCAATATCGATATTATCAATAACTTTAGCGACGTTTTGCACGTTACCGATAGCGATAATAGCTTTTTCGCGATCCGCTTGGGTTTTGGCCTTACCACTGATTTCTGCAGTATCTGTAGAACCGTTATATTTCACTTTTAGATTACTGATATTCAGATTTTGCTGCTGAATACGGCGTAGTAAAATATTGGCAACTGACTGAGCAGAAGGCTCTGTGCTTTGAACTGGAGTATTAGCATCCGCTTTGGTTTCTGCTTTAGCGTCATGCTTGGCATCGTCACGGTTAAAAATCTTTTCACCGATGTCTTTTGCGAAACTGAACATACCCATAAAATTGCTCCTTAAAATATTGTTATCTATTATTTATCATTATTGTTTTAATAGGCAATGTATTTAACGTTTGTCACTCTCGCATCGCCTACATATGAACATAACTTTTATCTCTAAACAGTGGTTTTAATCGATATAACAAATATCACCTTATTACTGCTTACCATTCCTAGTATAGACAAAGGCAAATACCGTCTCTAGTAATAGTATGTTGAGTAATGTTGATTTGGCGTAGCTTATGTAACTTTATTATTAATAGCTACCATTCAAATATGGCAGTGAATTGAGCAAATATAAGCAGTAAAACAGAGAAATAATCACTACCTCTAAAAAATAGCGTTAAAAAAACCGCTTATCAATAAAGATAAACGGTCATAGCACACTTACTAAGCAAAGGATTAATTACAATTGCGCTTGTACGTAATCAATGGCTTTTTGAACAGTCGTTAGTTCTGCTGAATCTTCATCAGGGATAGTGATGCCGAAATCGCTTTCGAATGACATAACCAATTCAACTAGGTCTAATGAATCAGCGCCTAAGTCTTCCATGAATGAAGCATCATTATTGATATCTTCAACGTTCATACCTAATTGTTCCGCTACCGCAGATTTAACTCTTAGCTCGGTATCATTACTCATGTAGATTTCTCCTTTTTGATCTATTATTTCGACAAATTGCCATAGTCTTATGATAAAGCACTATGGCAGTATATATAAAATGGGCTGGTCAAATTATCACGGCTGTCTGGAAGACAGATAACCAATTATACGTTTTGACTAATGTCTGCTAAAACCTAGCTATCATACAGGGCTTTGACAAAAAAGTATCCGCTATTATAGCACCCTTTATTATAGTTTACACTCGTTCACAGAGTTTTTTATTATAACTATGTAACGCACCGTTATAATAATAAATAACGCTAAATTAGAATAATAACTTCTAACCCTACATGTACATACCGCCATTGACAGGAATAACCGCGCCAGTAATATAGCTGGCTTCATCACCTGCTAAGAAAAATACGGCGGCGGCAATATCTTCTGGCTGACCAAGACGGCTGATTGGAACCGCATCAAGCATTGAGTTAAGTAGGCGCTCGTCAAGCTCATCGGTCATATCGGTTTCAATAAGACCCGGTGCCACACAGTTAATCGTCACTTGGCGTGAGCCGATTTCGCGCGCTAGCGTTCGGCTAAAGCCTTCGACGCCGGCTTTAGTGGCCGCATAGTTAGATTGACCCGCATTGCCCATTTGTGCAACCACAGAAGTAATATTGATGATACGACCACGACGCGCTTTCATCATTCCGCGTACTGCCCGCTTACTCATACGATAAACCGAAGTCAGATTGGTATCGACAACATTGTCCCAATCTTCATCTTTCATACGCATCAATAAACCATCTTGAGTAATACCGGCATTATTAACCAGCACTTGTACGGCACCGTAAACACTTTCGATTTCTTCAAATAACTTATCAATCTGCGCCGTATCGCGCACGTCTAGCACGCGCCCGATACCGCCACTATCGTTTAAGTATTCTTCGATAAGTGCTGCGCCTTTTTCGGTGGTCGCGGTGCCAATGACAAAGTGTCCTTCTTTGGCAAAACGTTTGGCAACGGCTTTACCGATACCGCGGCTTGCGCCTGTCACTAATGTAATCGTACGGCTCATGATAATACCTCCATCAACTTATCTAAACGGGCAGGCTTGTCGGTAGGATAACTCACAATAGGATGTGCTTGACGCTTGGCCAAATTACTTAAAACATTACCACTGCCACATTCGATTAAAATATTAATTTGCTTGTCGGCCAATTCCTGCATGGTTTTTGACCATAAGACTGGTTCACTGAGCTGCTCGGTCAATGCTTGCTTGATAGCGACTGCATTGCTTTCAACGCGCGCATGGCGGTTTTGAATCACTGGAATGGCCGCTTGATCAAATTGAATGGCTGCCAACTCTTGCGCCAAAGCGCTAGTCGCAGGCTCCATAAGCGCACAATGCGACGGCACACTAACCTTTAATGGGATGGCTTTTTTACCGGTATTTTGAACTTTATCAATCACGGCATTGACACCAGCGGCGTTACCTGAAACCACCACTTGACCTGGACTATTAAAGTTTGCGGCGCCAACAATGGCATCATCAACGTGCTCGGTCGCTTGTTCGCATAAGTTTTCGACGCGGTGGTCTTCAAGACCCAGTACCGCTGCCATCGCTGTATCGACCCCTGCCACCGCCTCTTGCATCAATTGACCGCGTTTATGCACCAGTTTGACCGCATCAGCTAAGGATATTACGCCAGCAGCACATAAGGCGCTATATTCACCCAAGGAATGGCCCGCTAGGTAACAAGGCTTATCTTCTATTTTTTGTTGTAAGATGCGCCAAATAGCGATACTAGCAGTCAACAAAGCCGGCTGAGTATATTGGGTTTGGTTCAGTTTGTCTTCGTCCTGACAAATTACCCATAAGTCTTCACCAAGCGCTGTACTGGCTTCGGTAAAGGTATCACGAATTTCAGGATAGGTTTCAGCAAGCTCGCTCAGCATACCGACCACTTGTGAACCTTGTCCAGGGAATAGCACAGCTATACGGGTGGGTTGTTTTTTTACCATATCGGGTACAGAGGCCATAACCAATATTCCTTATTTAATTGGAAATACCCCTAAATGAATGGGGTTTATTATAGAATTAGAGACTAATAAAAAGATTCGCTGTACAAAGCACCGCTATCATTATTCCTTTAAGACAGCTGACTGCTATTAAACTATACACTGACGCAGACAATAAGCATAGCTATCAAAGACTGAACGCTTAAAATGTAATATCTCTATAATCACTACTTGATAAAAAATAGATAACAAAAAGCCAAGATATCTGACTTCATAATATATGATAGCGAGATAACTTGGCTCTTATTTGCTTAAACTGCTTGCACCATAACAACTGTGTAAAATCATCGATAGTCATTAGAACTACCAGCATTTTGCATCAACCATCAGCGCGCAAATAAATTAAGCGTCTTGACTAACTTTGAAAAGCTGGCGACCACGATAGAAACCATCTTTAGTCATGTGATGACGACGATGTTTTTCACCAGTAGTAGCGTCGATGCTTAATTCAGCCACTTCCATACGATGATGTGAACGGCGCATGTCACGACGAGAACGACTTTTACGACTTTTTTGAACAGCCATGATATAGCTCCTATACTTAAAAGGGTTAAGCTTGAAATTCAGCTTTAATCGATACCGACAGAGGCTATATAATCACAACAACCTAAGTCTTACGCATCATTAGTTAAATAGATTGCCACACGTATTAAAGTGCTGACTACGTCTAAAATCTATAGTTCGTTTGCGAAGCCAGCTTCTCTCTGCCAGCGGCAGGTTGCTAGAATGCAATAAACGGGACATTATACGCATGTTTCGCCAATTAATAAAGCCTTGCTTTTCACTCTTGGGCAAAAAGCTGATAAAAGGTAGAAAGTAATGATTTATCGACGTTATACTGCCAGTTACGCGGCTATAACTTGCCCTTTAACGATGCTAACGCTGCAAAAGGATTCTCATTTTCCTCTTCTTCTGGAATGTCACCAAACTGCTCAACGCTCATCTCGCAATCATCGTGCTTTGGTGCCATAGGCGCTTTTAGCAAAATTTCATCTTCGATCAATTTTTTAAACGGCAATAAACGCTCAGGCGCAGGCTCAGTGATAATTTCATCGAGCAGCAAGTAATCCTGCTCTTCACCGACCAAACGCACTTGGCTTTCGTTATCTAATAATGCAATATCATAGTCATCAGTCAAATCAATAGCAATCGGTTGCAAACAACGCTGACAAGTCAACCATATCTCACCTGTGAAAGTAAAAGACAAATGCAACACATTATTATGGCGATATAGATTGGCTTTAAGCTCAAGGTTTGATTGCTCGTGCTCAGTTGACAAGATGGCATTTAGGCGCTCAAACGAACGCGGCGCAACTTGCCCTGACCATTCAAAGCCACTGTCTTCCCATTTGCTTAAAGAGATATCCTCTGGCAAGTTGCTCGACATCGTAGCTGCTGTTTTGTCAGCCTGAAGCGCTGACGGCTTGTTTATTGGAGTGCTTGACATGCGCGGCCTCATTCATCAAAAACGGTGTATAATATTGCCTGCCATACTAACGGAAAGCGCTGATGAGCGCTAGGGCTAGTATGTTAAGATTTTTGGTAAGTGCTTTCGTATTAAGTTTGCATTTACCTTGGCTTGCTCGCGTTGCAAATCACGCGCTCTACCTTTTTATTTGGTTAATATATTCATATGATATCGCCTGCTGTGGATCCTGACTTTTCTGTTTTGCTTTCTGTTTCTGACGCAAAACGCTTGCTACATCGTTTAAATACTTTAGAAACCAAAAAGCCACCTGAGTCTTTGAGCGCTATTTCAAAGATGCAGTTAAACGCACTGTCAGAACAATGGCAGAAAATTATCCATGCTGAAAATATCAACACTGTTGATGAGAATGAAAAAACAGCGACCGATTGGCTGATAAGTCTCTTTAATACGTTATTTGCCCACCAGCACGTTATCCTAGTACGTGGCGCTGGCGAACCAGAGTACTTTCCTGCCAAAGACAATCAGCCAGCACGTATTGAATTTGCCCATGGTTTCTTTCAAAGCGCATTGCATGAGCTAAGCCATTTTTTTATTGCAGGTGAGCGTCGTAGACAGCTCTCTGACTTTGGCTACTGGTATGCTCCCGATGGGCGCACAGAGGCTCAACAACAAGCGTTTGAGCGTGTAGAAATCAAGCCCCAAGCGTTAGAGTGTTTATTTACTTTAGCGTGCAGACGTCCTTTTCAAGTCTCGCAAGACAATCTGTTTGCCACCTTTGATACCAGTACCAGCACCTTTGCGCAGGACGTCTATCAGCAGGCCAAAGCATATATCGCTGAACCTCACGTCATACCACGTGATGCCAAAATATTATTGCAAGCATTATTAACGATTTGTACTGCTAATTAGCGATGAAAAACTGCGCTCTATATATGTATTTCCTGTCGAAAGCGGTCCACAACTATAGTGTTAACGTTTCCCTACCCACCGTAACGCCTTGCTAATAAACTTATATTTACTTTGCGTTATACTGATTGAATAGTAGTTCTATCTTTTGATGCTGTCAGAGAGATATGCTAAAAAACAAAAAAATTTCATTTTTTAAAAACTACCTACGAAGCACTCTATAATTAAAAAATAAGGAAAAATCATGCAAGTATTTTACATTCATCCGGACAACCCACAACCGCGGCTTATCGAACAAGCAGCGGATTTATTACGTAATGATCAATTAGTTATCTATCCTACCGATACCAGTTATGCGTTTGGCTGCCGCTTAGGCGCTAAAGACGCGCTAGAAAAATTAAAACATATCCGTGAGCTTGATGATAAGCATCAATTTACCTTGTTATGTCGCGATTTAAGTGAAATTGCCAACTATGCCACGGTAGACAATGTGCAATTTAAACAGCTAAAAGCCCATACACCGGCACCGATTACCTTTATCTTAAACGCCACCAAAGATGTACCTAAGAAGTTGGCGCATCCTAAGAAAAAAACCATTGGTATTCGCGTGCCAAGCAATCCTATTGCGCAAGCATTGCTAGCAGCGATGGATGAACCTATATTGACCAGTTCACTCATATTGCCGCATCGAGATGAGATATTGGATGATCCATTTGAGATTGAAGAGTTACTCGGTAATCAAATAGATGGTCTCATTAATGCTGGTATCAAAACCACCAAACTGACTACTATCGTCGATATGACCACTAATCAGCCCGAAATCATCAGACAAGGTGCTGCTGACGTCAGCTCACTCGTACCATAAAAAAATTTTAAGAATAAAAGGCATAAAAAAAGCTCCAAATTATTGAAGCTTTTTTTGTTATACAATGAGCGTATAAAATTAGTCACGATCAACCAATTCTACATAAGCCATTGGCGCATTGTCACCATCACGGTAACCGCATTTTACGATACGCAAATAACCACCTGGACGAGTTTGGTAACGAGGACCTAACGTGCCAAATAGTTTGCCTACCATAGTTTTGCTACGCATACGACTAAATGCCAAACGGCGATTAGCAACGCTGTCTTCTTTAGCCAAAGTGATTAATGGCTCAGCAACACGGCGCAATTCTTTTGCTTTTGGTAAAGTTGTTTTGATCAGTTCATGCTCAAATAATGAGTTGGTCATGTTCTGAAACATTGCCTTACGATGACTGCCGGTACGACCCAGCTTGACTCCACTCTTACGATGGCGCATAGTCAAAAATCCTTAAAGTTTAACGGCTACGATAAGAAAAGCGATCATCGACACGAAGGTCAGCTGGCGGCCAGTTGTCTAGGCGCATACCGAGCTCTAAATCTTTAGACGCTAATACGTCTTTGATTTCGGTCAATGATTTCTTACCAAGATTTGGGGTTTTTAGTAGTTCAGTCTCTGAACGCTGTACCAAATCACCGATATAGTAAATGTTTTCAGCTTTCAAGCAGTTGGCTGAGCGAACCGTTAGTTCAAGATCGTCCACAGGGCGTAATAGCACCGGATCAACCTCTTCTTTTTCTTTCACAGGCTCAGGCGCTTCTTCAGCTTCTAGGTCAACAAAGATAGAAATCTGCTGTTGTAAAATAGTGGCTGCTTTACGAATTGCTTCTTCTGGATCGATAGTGCCATTAGTTTCAAGCTCGATGATAAGACGATCAAGATCGGTACGTTGTTCTACACGTGCGTTCTCAACCTGATAAGCAACACGCAGTACTGGACTAAAACTTGCATCAAGCTTTAAGCGTCCAATCGCTTTAGTGTCACCATCTTCACGGCGCTGGTTTGCTGGCTCATATCCACGACCCATTACCACACGCAAACGCATCTTAAGATGACCACGGTCGCTTAATGTACCTAATACCAATTCTGGATTGATAATGTCGACATTATGCGGCAACGTGATGTCTGCAGCAGTAATAGTGCCTGGACCTTGTTTATCCAAGGTCAAGAATACTTCATTTTGGTCATGAAGGGTGATTGCCAAGCCTTTTAAGTTCAAAAGCAAGTCAAGCACGTCTTCTTGTAGTCCTTCAAGCGTTGAATATTCATGGTCAACACCATCAATCTCAGCTTCAATGACTGCAGCACCAGGTAATGAAGATAACAAGATGCGACGTAAGGCATTACCTAAAGTATGCCCAAAGCCGCGTTCTAACGGTTCGAGCGTGACTTTCGCAATTGTTTCATTAACCGTATCCACGTTAATGGCGTTCGGCGTTAGAAACTCAGTTGCACTTAGCATCATGATGTCACCTCGATTTATTAAACTGGTTTAATTAACGTCAATTGCTCAATGCTATTATTATAACATCGAGCAGTACGTTACTTACTTAGAGTATAGCTCAACGATCAAGCTTTCGTTGATTTCAGCAGGTAGATCAATGCGATCAGGCGCTTGTTTAAACGTGCCCTGTAGCTTGCTGTGGTCAACATCTAGCCATTCTGGAATACCACGTTGTGTCGCTAGTTCAATAGCGTTTTTAATACGTAGTTGTTCGCGAGACTTCTCACGGATAGCGACGACATCACCATCTTGCAACTGAATTGATGGAATGTTCACACGAACAAACTCATCGCGGCCAGCTTTTTTTACCATCACAGTGCGATGGCTAACTAGCTGACGTGCTTCAGCACGAGTTGAGCCAAAGCCCATGCGATAAACGACGTTATCAAGGCGACTCTCAAGCATTGCTAGTAGGTTTTCACCAGTAGCGCCACGCTTACGAGCAGCTTCTTTATAGTAGTTAGCAAACTGACGCTCTAGTACACCGTAGATACGCTTAACTTTTTGTTTTTCACGTAACTGTAGAGAGTACTCTGAGCTCTTATTACGGCTGACACCATGTTGACCAGGTGGACGAGCCGCTTTTTTCGTTTTTACGTCATATGGTTTAACACCAGACTTAAGGCCTAAGTCTGTACCTTCACGACGTGATAATTTGAGTTTTGGTCCAATATAACGGGCCATTGTTATGTCTCCTATAAGCTCTTATGATAAAAAGCTTCGTCTTTAATATTAGACGCGGCGCTTTTTCGGCGCACGGCAACCATTGTGTGGGATTGGGGTCACATCAGAGATGCTGTTAACTTTATAACCCAATGCACCAAGTGCTCTTACCGCAGACTCACGACCCGGTCCTGGTCCTTTGACCAAAACGTCGATATTCTTAACACCGTATTCTTGAGCCGCTTTACCAGCGACTTCAGCTGCAACCTGAGCTGCAAATGGTGTAGATTTACGTGAACCACGGAAGCCTTGTCCACCTGAAGTGGCCCAAGCCAGTGCATTACCTTGACGATCGGTAATCGTAACAATGGTGTTATTAAAAGACGCATGGATATGGGCAACGCCCTCCGATACTGAACGACGAGTCACTTTTTTGCGACTACGAGTGTCTTTAGCCATCTTTTAGCTTCCTAAGTTAATTATCTTTTGAGAGGGCGTGTCGGACCCTTACGAGTACGAGCGTTGTTCTTGGTGTTCTGACCTCTAACTGGTAGGTTACGGCGATGGCGGATGCCACGGTAACAACCAAGATCAACCAAGCGCTTGATATTCATTGACACTTCACGACGAAGATCACCTTCAGTCATGTAATTTGCAACTTGTGCACGGATAGCATCTAACTGTGTATCATCTAACTGGCTAACTTTAGTAGTAGGGGCAATGCCAACTGCTTCTAAGATTTTCTGAGCAGTGGTACGACCTATACCAAAGATATAAGTTAGTGAAATAACAGCATGCTTATTATCCGGAATGTTTACGCCGGCAATACGAGCCATTGATTTCTCTCCATTAAAGAAAAATAAGCTTTATTCATTAATAAAGCGTTATTTTTCAGATTTGTTGCTGTCAATACTAAAGCTTTTATAATTATTATCGCTGCTTCAACTTGATAACAAGTCTCTTCATTGACCATTTTATAAAAGATTTTGCATAAACTACGGCAAGTGGCGGATGATATCGCATCCGCCGTTATTTTTCAAGTATTAATTTTATAAAACCAATAAGCGTGACGCTTTATGTCTTTAAAACATTAACCTTGACGTTGCTTGTGGCGAGGTTCTGCGGTACAAATAACATGTACACGGCCTTTACGGCGCACAACTTTACAGCTACCACAAATCTTCTTAACTGATGCTTGAACTTTCATAGCATACTCCTTTGAGATATCGTACCGCTCATTTAAGGTTGAGTGGGCGATTGAATTAACGTCTGATCATGATATTGATGGGTCATCAAATGCGCTTGGATTTGCGAAATGAAGTCCATTACCACAACCACCATAATCAGTAATGACGTACCACCAAGTTGAAACGGCACACCAAACGATGACTGCACGACCATTGGCATTAAACAAATAACCGTCATATACATCGCGCCAATAAAGGTCAGTCGGTTTAATACATGATCAAGGTAACGCTGAGTTTGTTGTCCGGGGCGAATACCTGGGATATACGCACCACTACGTTTAAGGTTTTCAGCAACTTCACGCGGACTAAATACCAATGCCGTGTAAAAGTAACAGAAGAAAATAATCATTGCGCCAAACAGAACCAAATACAGCGGCTGCCCTGGAGACAACACCAATGCCATATTTTGTAATATCTTTTGTGTAAAAGTAGGATCAGCCGATTGACCAACCCATTGTCCTAAACTTGCTGGAAACAACAATAACGAGCTGGCAAAAATAGCGGGAATAACCCCTGCCATATTTAGCTTAAGCGGCAAATGCGACTGCTGCTGAGCATAAATTTTGCGACCTTGTTGTTGCTTCTGCGCATAGTTTACTGGGACACGGCGCTGCGCTCGTTCAATATAAACGATACCGGCAGTCACCGCGATGCCTAGCAATACAAAGATAAAAAGTACAATCAAGTTCATCTGCCCTTGATTGACCTGTTCGATAGACTGCGAAATCATACCTGGCGTACCAGCCACAATACTCGCAAAGATGAGCATTGAGATACCATTACCCACGCCGCGTTCTGTAATTTGCTCACCAAGCCACATTAGGAACATAGCGCCAGCTACCAATGAGGTAACCGCTGGAATATAAAAAGTCAAACCAGTAGATAAGGTAAGATTCTGACTGATAAGGCCAGCACACATTCCTAATGACTGTACTAGTGCTAATCCAAGTGTCCCTTGACGGGTGTACTTGTTTAGCTTACGTCGTCCCGCTTCGCCTTCTTTTTTGAGGGCTTCAAGCGATGGCAATACCGCCGACATCATCTGAACGATAATAGATGCTGAAATATATGGCATGATGCCAAGTGCCATGATGGACATACGTTCTAGTGCACCACCTGAGAACATGTTAAACATGCTCAAAATGGTATTTTCGTTGCGCGAAAACAGATCAGCCAAGTTAACCGGATTGATACCCGGTACTGGAATATGTGACCCTAAACGATAAACAATCAATGCGCCGATTAAGAATAATAAACGCGTCCATAATTCATCATACTTACGTATAAAGGCAAATGGATTGAGCGGTATACCAGTCGATGACATTGATTGTTTTGACACGTTACTACTCCTCGATGCTACCACCAGCAGCTTCGATTGCTTGCTTGGCGCCTTTAGTCACTTTGATACCTTTAAAAGTATAAGCTTTAGTGACTTCGCCTGACAACATAATACGAACGCGTTTCATGTCATGACGGATAACATTAGCAGCTTTTAGTGTTTCAATGCTAACCACATCGCCTTCGACTTTGTTCAATTCAGACAGACGAACTTCAGCAGTCGTCATTGCCATTTTACTGGTGAAGCCAAATTTTGGTAGGCGACGATATAAAGGCATTTGACCACCTTCAAACCCTGAGCGAATGCTAGAACCTGAACGAGATTTCTGACCTTTTACACCGCGACCACCAGTTTTGCCAAGACCTGAACCGATACCACGACCACGACGTTGGGCAGTTTTCTTAGCGCCAACACCTGGTGATAATTCATTTAATCTAAGTCCCATTACGCTTCCTCCACTTTTACCATGTAGTTGACGCGATTGACCATACCACGGGTTGAAGGAGTATCTTCTACTTCAACAGTATGACCAATACGGCGTAAACCCAATCCTTTCAAGCTCGCTTTGTGGCTCTTGAGGCGATGGGCACCCGATTTAAATTGAGTGACTTTCATTTTTTTCATCGTAACTCACCTAGTTTCTAAGTTAACCCAAGATTTCGTCTACAGATTTACCACGTTTTGCTGCCATCTTTTCTGGAGTTGACATATCACGTAAACCGTTAAATGTTGCACGTACAACGTTTGCCGTGTTGGTAGAACCATGAGATTTCGTTAAAACGTCTTTAACACCAGCAACTTCTAATACTGCACGCATTGCGCCACCAGCGATTACGCCAGTACCTTCAGATGCAGGCTGCATGTAGACTTTACTAGCACCATGACGTGCTTTGATCGGATGGAACAATGTTGCACCATCAAGCTCAACAGTAATCATGTTGCGCTTAGCAGCTTCAAGTGCTTTTTGGATAGCAGCTGGCACTTCACGTGCTTTACCACGACCAAAACCAACACGGCCATTGCCATCACCCACTACGGTTAGCGCAGTAAATGAGAAAATACGACCACCTTTAACCACTTTTGCAACGCGATCAACGGTAACTAAGCGTTCTACTAGACCGTCAGTCTGTTCATTTTTATCATTTTTATCATTTCTAGCCATGATTAAAACTCCAATCCGTTTTCGCGAGCAGCTTCAGCTAAAGCTTTTACTCGACCATGATATTTAAAACCACTACGGTCAAAGGCAACTTTAGTAATACCAGCTGCTTTTGCGCGTTCTGCGATCAATTGGCCCACAGACGTCGCTGCATCAACGTTACCAGTTGCACCTGAACGTAAGCTGCTGTCTAAGGTAGATGCCTGAGCAATCACTTCACCACCGTTTGGAGAGATAATTTGGGCATAAATATGTCTTGGGGTGCGATTAACCGTTAAGCGATTTACGCCTAAAAAACGGATATGTGCACGGGTTTTCTTTGCTCGACGTAGACGAGCTGCTTTTTTATCAAACATTTCAACTCACCTTATTTTTTCTTGGCTTCTTTGCGAATCACATGCTCGTCACTATAACGAATACCTTTACCTTTATAAGGCTCTGGTGGGCGGAAACCGCGGATATTAGCCGCTGCTTGACCAAGCTGCTGCTTATCGTTTGATTTTAAAACGATTTCAGTTTGCGTTGGGGTTTCAGCTGATACACCTTCAGGTAGCGTATATTCTACTGGATGTGAGTAACCAACGTTTAGCGTTACTTTATTACCAGTAGCTTGAGCGCGATAACCAACACCAATAAGTTGAAGGCGTCTTTCAAAACCTTCATTTACGCCTATTACTAAATTGTTTAGTAAAGAGCGCATGGTGCCAGTATGCATCATGGCTTCTTTTGAATCGGCTGCAGGTGAGAGAAGAATTGCATCATCTTCCTGTTTTAGCTCGACCAATTCATGCAGGCGTAAAGACATATTGCCATTTTTGCCTTTAACTTCGACCTGCCGATCGTTCAAAGTAACACTTACGCCGCTAGGCAGTGCTACTGGGGCTTTAGCCACACGAGACATAGGAATATTCCTTAAAAAAATTAACTTACTTTTATTAGCGAAAAAACTAACAGGCTAAAAAGCGTGTTAGTTTAGCATAATTGACTGCATTAGGCACCTATCAATGTTAAAAAATATGTATGATAAAATTGATAAGTGCCCAACGAAGATCAAGTAGACTTTATCGTCTCGTTACCGATAGCAATGATTGCTAATTAAGCAACGAATGCAACGATTTCACCACCGATACCAGCAGCGCGTGCAGCACGATCGCTCATGATACCTTGGCTGGTTGATACGATAGCAACACCCATACCTTGTTTAACAGTAGGGATAGCGTCTTTACCGCGATGCTGGCGTAGGCCAGGACGGCTATAACGTTGGATCGTTTCAATAACCGCTTTGCCTTCGAAGTATTTTAACTCGATGGTCAAAGTTGCTTTGTTATTTTCTTGCTCAGTCACAACAGCGCTGGCTACATAACCTTCGCTTACTAATAAGTCAGCGATTGATTTACGTAGTTTAGAGCTCGGCATTGCTACCGATACTTTATTAGCCATTTGTGCGTTACGAATACGGGTTAGCATATCCCCAACGGTATCTTGCATACTCATATCGTTACTCCTTACCAGCTTGCTTTACGAACACCAGGCACATCGCCTTGCATGACACGCTCACGCAGCATATTGCGTGATAAGCCAAACTTGCGGAAGTAACCGTGAGGACGACCAGTGATAGCACAACGGTTGCGTAGACGTACTGGTGATGCGTTGCGTGGTAGGGCTTGTAGCTCTAGCATCGCTTCCATACGCTCTTCGTCTGATGCGTTGATATCACTGATAGTTTCTTTTAGCTTAATACGCTTTTCAGCATATTTAGCAACCATTTTTTCGCGTTTTAATTCGCGGTTAATCATGCTCTTCTTTGCCATAACGTCTTTACCTTATTTAAATGGGAAGCCGAATGCTTTAAGCAACGCACGACCTTCTTCATCATTACCAGCTGACGTGGTGATGGTCACATCCATACCGCGGATACGATCAATCTTGTCAAAGTCTACTTCTGGGAATACGATTTGTTCTTTGATACCCAATGAGTAGTTACCACGTCCGTCAAAGGCTTTAGGTGAAAAACCGCGGAAATCACGAATACGAGGAATTGCAATGGCAATGAGACGATCTAAAAATTCGTACATTTGCTCACCGCGCAGCGTTACTTTACAGCCAATTGGCCATTCTTCACGAATTTTAAAGCCAGCAACTGATTTGCGCGCTTTGGTGACGACAGGTTTTTGACCAGCGATAGCGGTCATGTCAGCTACAGCACCTTCAAGCAATTTTTTGTCTTGAGACGCGCCGCCTACACCCATATTAAGCGTGATTTTAGTGATTTTAGGCACTTGCATCACGTTCGCCAAACCAAGCTCTTCTTTGATTTGTTGCTTTAATTCTTCGTTATATAAAGATTTTAATCTTGCCATTACCATTACACCCTTAGTGTCTTACGCAGTCGCCACTACTTCACCGTTCGAACGATAGACGCGTTGTTTCTTGCCGTCTTCACCGAACTGATAAGTAATACGATCAGCTTTTTGGGTTTGCGCATTTAAAATTGCGACATTTGAGATATGCAAAAAAGCTTCTTGCTTAACGATGCCACCTTCAGTACCAGTTGCCTGATTTGGCTTCTGATGTTTGGTGACAATGTTGATGCCTTCAACTTTAATACGATCGTTTTTTACAGCTTGTACAGTACCTTGCTTGCCTTTGTCTTTCCCAGCAATCACGATAACTGTATCGCCTTTACGTAATTTTGACATGGATTACCTCACAATACTTCTGGTGCTAGTGATACAATTTTCATAAACTGATCACCACGTAGTTCACGAGTTACCGGTCCAAAAATACGAGTTGCTATCGGTGCTTTGTTTTGGTTCAACAATACCGCAGCATTGTCATCAAAACGCAGAACTGAACCATCAGGACGACGAACGCCTTTTTTGGTACGTACAACTACAGCATTCATCACGTCGCCTTTTTTAACACGACCACGCGGAATGGCTTCTTTAACCGTTACTTTAATAATGTCGCCAACTGATGCATAACGACGATGAGAGCCACCCAGTACTTTAATGCACTGAACTCGTCTTGCACCGCTATTGTCTGCAACTTCCAGCATCGATTCAACCTGAATCATAGCGTTACTCCACACGTATGAGCAATAAAAACCAGTTGCTGCCGCTAGCACAGAATGAGTAGTCGGCATTTTAATATTAATAACCGCTGCTACTCTTAATGTGAGTGATATACGCTCGGCGCAATCAGCATCCTTAAAAAGGCGGCTATTTTAACAGCTTCTGGCTTTTAATGCAATTTACTTAGATTTTTTCTACTTTTTCAACCACTTCAACCAAAGTCCAAGACTTGGTTTTTGAGATTGGACGCGTTTCTTTGATGCGGACAAGGTCGCCTTGTTGACAAACGTTATCTTCATCATGAGCTTTGATTTTTGTAGAACGACGAAGCTGTTTGCCATACAAAGGATGACGAACCAGACGCTCAATCAAAACTGTGATGGATTTGTCCATCTTGTCGCTGACAACTCGTCCTGTCAATACGCTAGCATTAGCTGTTTGATTGTTATCGCTCATGAGTCGCCTCGTTGTTTCTCGTTAATCAAAGTCTGAATCTGAGCAATCGTGCGACGATTGCTTCTGACTTCATGGGTGTTACCCAACTGACCCGTTGCTTTAGCCATACGAATACGGAAAGCATCAAGTTGCTTTTCATCAAGTAACTGAGTCAGTTCTTCTAATGATTTATCACGTAATTCACTGATCTTCATTACATTATCGTCCGCTTAACAATGGTAGTTTTAAAGGGCAGTTTTGCTGCAGCAAGCGTTAACGCTTCGCGAGCAAGTTCTTCTGAAACCCCTTCGAGTTCATATAGCACTTTACCAGGTTTGATTTCGCATACCCAATACTCGACTGGACCTTTACCTTTACCCATACGTACTTCTAGTGGTTTGTTGGTAATAGGTTTGTCTGGGAATACACGAATCCAAATCTTACCGCCACGCTTGATTTTACGAGTGATGGTACGACGTGCTGCTTCAATTTGACGGGCAGTCATACGACCACGAGTCAACGATTTTAGACCAATTTGTCCGAATGCAACGGTGCTTCCACGGTGAGCAAGACCTGTGTTACGACCTTTGTGCATTTTACGAAACTTGGTACGTTTTGGCTGTAACATAGTTTAACCTCTGTCTGTGTTTCGACGGTTTCCGTTTCCACGACCACGGCGTTTTGGCGCACGAGTCTGCTCTTCTTTGACGGGATTATATACGCTGTTCATACCGTCAAGGATTTCGCCACGGAAAATCCAAACTTTTACACCGATAGTGCCGTATGTGGTTTCTGCACGAATTGACGCGTAGTCAATATCAGCGCGGAGTGTATGCAATGGCACACGACCTTCACGGTACCATTCAGTACGAGCAATCTCAGCACCGCCAAGACGGCCAGACAGCTCAACTTTAATACCTTTAGCACCAGAACGCATGCTGTTCTGTACGGCGCGTTTCATCGCACGACGGAACATAACACGGCGCTCAAGCTGGCTGCCGATACCGTCTGCTACCAAACGTGCATCAAGATCAGGTGATGTGATTTCTTCAATGTTGACCTGAGCAGGTACGCCCATAATTTTGGTCAATTCTTTTTGAAGTCTTTCGATATCTTCGCCTTTTTTACCGATAACAATACCAGGACGCGCAGTGGCGATGGTAATCTTAGCAGCACCAGTAGGACGCTCAATCATAATGTTGCTGATCATAGCGTTGTCTAGTTTTTTGCGTAGATACTCACGAACTTGAATGTCGTTGATGAGGTATTCTGAGTATTGTTTAGGGTTAGCATACCAGTTTGCGTTATGCTTTTTGACAACACCAAGACGAATTCCGATTGGATGTACTTTTTGACCCATAACTTATTCTCCTACCTTTATAGTGATGTGACAAGTACGCTTACTGATACGATCAGCGCGACCTTTAGCACGTGGTAGGATACGTTTTAGCGTAATGCCTTCATCAACGTAGATGGTTGATACTTTAAGAGTATCGATATCTAAACCGTTGTTGTGTTCGGCATTGGCGATGGCTGAGTCAAGACATTTCTTAACGAAAACAGCGCCTTTTTTATTACTATACGTTAGGATATCCAAAGCACGCTCGATAGATTTGCCACGAACTTCATCAGCAACGAGTCTAACTTTTTGTGCCGATATGGCGGCACCGCGTAATTTTGCAGTTACTTCCATGGTAAGCACCTTATCTCTTAGCTTTCTTGTCAATGCCATGACCACGATATGTACGAGTCGGGGCAAATTCACCTAGTTTATGACCAACCATCTGCTCGCTTACGATAACCGGTACGTGAGTACGGCCGTTGTGAACAGATAAGGTTAGGCCAACCATTTGTGGCAAAATCATCGAGCGGCGCGACCAAGTTTTAATTGGTTTGCGTGAGTTGGTGTCTAATGCATTCTCAACTTTAGCAAATAAGTGCGCGTCTATGAATGGACCTTTTTTCAATGAACGAGGCATGAAATTCTTCCTTTATTTCTTCTTGGCGCGGCGGCGGATGATCATACTGTCAGTACGCTTATTATGACGCGTTTTAAGTCCTTTAGACTTCTGACCCCAAGGGCTGGTTGGATGGCGACCTTTGTTACGACCTTCACCACCACCGTGTGGGTGATCAACCGGGTTCATAGCGACACCACGAACAGAAGGACGAACACCGCGCCAACGTGAAGCACCGGCTTTACCAAGTGATTTCAAGTTATTTTCAGTGTTAGAAACTTCACCAATAACAGCACGGCAATTCACGTGTACGCGGCGAGTTTCACCTGAGCGTAGACGTAGAATAGCATAAATACCGTCACGACCTAGTAGCTGAACGCTGGCACCCGCAGAACGAGCTAGCTGTGCACCTTTACCGATTTTAAGTTCGATATTGTGTATCACAGTACCCAATGGGATGTTTTTCAGTGGTAAGCAGTTACCTGGACGGATTGGAGAGTTCTCTCCTGACATGACGGTATCGCCAACTGCTTGTTTTTTAGCAGCAATGATATAGCGACGTTCGCCGTCAGCGTACTTAAGTAAAGCAATGTGTGCAGTACGGTTAGGATCGTATTCGATACGCTCAACCACAGCTGGGATATTGTCTTTAGTACGTTTAAAATCGATAATACGATAATGCTGCTTATGACCACCACCAACGTGACGAGTCGTGATGCGACCATTATTGTTACGACCACCTGACTTACTTTTTGATTCGAGAAGCGCTGCAAAAGGACGACCTTTGTAAAGGTGTGGATGCACCACTTTTTCAACAAAACGACGGCCTGGTGATGTTGGCTTTGCTTTTACGATAGGCATGAGTGTAATCCTTATTCGTTGTTCGCTGTTTCACTAGTAGAAGCAGTCGTGTTTGCGACTTCTTCACCAGCATCAGCCATTTGTACATCTTGACCAGCTTTTAAGGTAACGTAGGCTTTTTTATAGTCATTACGACGGCCGATATTTTTACCAAAACGCTTTGTCTTACCTTTAACATTCAAAGTGTTTACTTTTAAAACTTCAACGCCTTCGAACATCATCTCAACCGCTTTTTTGACTTCAAGCTTAGTAGCATTAGAGTCAACTTTAAATACCTGTACACCAAGTGAGTCGCCAAGCATTTGAGATTTTTCTGAGAATACAGGCCCTCTTAAGACCTGATAAAGTCTTGCGTTATTCATGCTAGTGCTTCCTCAAATTGTTTCGCAGCTTCAACTGACATGATTACTTTATCAAAAGCAATCAAGCTCACTGGATCCACTTCGTTTGTACCAAGTACATTGACGTGTGGGATGTTGCGCGCAGCTAAGTATAGATTTTCGTCAACTTCTTTGGTGACGATGAGTGCACGAGGTGCGCCCAAATCATTTAACTTTGCAATCAGCTCTTTGGTCTTAGGACCAGAAACGCTTAGCTCTTCAACCAAAATCAAACGCTCTTGGCGAATCAATTCGGCTAGGATGCACTGCATCGCACCGCGATACATTTTGCGGTTAACTTTCTGTG
Organism: Psychrobacter pulmonis; assembly: GCF_904846465.1. Classification (NCBI taxonomy): domain Bacteria; kingdom Pseudomonadati; phylum Pseudomonadota; class Gammaproteobacteria; order Moraxellales; family Moraxellaceae; genus Psychrobacter; species Psychrobacter pulmonis. Next base: position 99,301 of record NZ_CAJHAT010000007.1, on the reverse strand, counting down.
ACCAATCTTGTGGTTTGGCTGCGAATGCACGACCACCTGAACGCCAGATTGGGCTACGAATAGAACCTGCACGAGCGCGACCAGTACCTTTTTGGCGCCATGGCTTGATGCCACCACCAGAAACTTCGGCACGGGTTTTCTGAGCGCGTGTACCTTGACGAGCACCAGCAAGATATGCGGTGACGACCTGATGCACTAATGCTTCGTTGAATTCACGACCGAAAGCCGTATCAGAAAGCTCAACTGCCGCCCCTGTAACTGTTTTTAAATCCACGTTAATCCCCTTGCTTAGGCTTTGACTGACGGACGTACGATGACATCGCCACCGGTGGCACCTGGGATAGCACCCTTGATGACAAGTAACCCTTTTTCAACATCAACCGATATCACTTCTAGGCCCTGAACGGTAACGCGTTTGTTACCCATTTGACCTGGCATTTTTTTGCCTTTGAAGACTTTACCTGGTGACTGGTTTTGACCAGTTGAACCAAGGACACGGTGAGACACTGAGTTACCATGAGTGGCATCTTGCATGCTAAAGTTGTGACGCTTTACGCCGCCTTGAAAGCCTTTACCTTTACTCTGTCCTGTGACATCTACAATCTGACCTTGTTCGAACAAGTCAGCTAGGATCTCACCACCAATTTCACGACCTTCAAGATCGCTGTCATTGGCACGAAATTCCCATACACCACGGCCAGCTGCAACGCCAGCTTTAGCGAAGTGACCTTTCTGTGCAGCAGTTACGCGGCTGTCACGACGAGTACCTGTGGTAACTTGAATGGCTTGATAGCCATCTACATCAGTATTTTTTACTTGAGTAATGCGGTTAGCATGGACCTCAACCACTGTAACAGGAATAGATTCGCCTGCTTCAGTGAAGATACGGGTCATGCCGCATTTTTTACCGACTAAACCGATCGCCATTTTAGACCTCTTTATATCTTATATTAATGGGTTGGGTGTGTTTTGCATTAACCCAAAGCAATTTGAACGTCAACACCCGCCGCTAAGTCTAACTTCATTAGCGCATCCACAGTTTTGTCGGTAGGCTGAACGATATCAACCATACGCTTGTGAGTACGGATTTCGTACTGGTCACGAGCGTCTTTATTAACGTGTGGTGAGGTTAGAACGTTGAAGCGCTCAATGCGAGTCGGCAACGGTACAGGACCACAAACTTGCGCACCGGTGCGCTTTGCAGTATCAACGATCTCTTGTGCAGATTGATCAATCAGACGATGATCAAAAGACTTAAGACGGATACGGATTCTCTGGTTAGCCATGCCAGCAAGCTCCTAATATGTGCTTTTGTCATTCTTGCTTTGCAAAGATATGAGCAAAAGCCGTTTGGTTAAATATTCACTTTAAGCGGCCTTCTGTTCTTAACCAGAATGAGTTCGTTACCGGAACTTATAGCGTGCCAAAAGCAAAATAGTTTAAAGCCCCGCCGACCCTTCCATTATAGGATGTCAGCAAAGGCATAATGAAATAGTGCTAGAAACGATGCTCTAGCTGTCATAGCGCCAGCTGTTTAATTGGCTGCGCATATATAATTCAGTGGTGTGTATTATACATAGTATTTCGCTCATTGCAAGAGTAATATCGGCGGTGTTTTGAGATATCCCCCTTTATAAACAAGCGTTTTTATCAATAATTTTCTTATCAAAACCTCAATTAAGATATTTTATAATGGTATAAATTTACTCTATCATTAATCTAAAACGATGTCATATTGCTCTTGGGTATAGAGATTTTCGACCTCAAAGGTAATCACTCTACCTAATAGATACTCTAAATCTGCGACGGTGTCTGATTCGGTGGTCAATAGTAAGTCAATGACGGCAGCATGGGCAACCACAGTGAATTTCTTGGGCGAGTTATAAGTTCGCGCACAGCGCATAATCTCGCGAAATATCTCAAAGCAAACGGTTTCGGCCGTTTTAACAAAGCCGCGACCCTGACAGGTTGAGCAAGGTTCACATAGCTGCTGTCCAAGCGACTCACGGGTACGTTTACGCGTCATTTCAACCAGCCCAAGCTCACTGACTTGGGTAATTTTGGTTTTGGCGTAGTCTTGCGCTAGCTGCGCTTGCAGGCTCTCTAAAATATCGTCTTTATGCTGCTGCTCAAGCATATCAATAAAATCTAAGATAATAATGCCGCCAAGGTTTCTTAGGCGTAATTGCCGTGCAATAGCGTGGGTGGCCTCTAAATTGGTTTTATAAACGGTATCTTCTAACGAGCGCCCACCGACAAAAGAGCCAGTATTGACATCGATGGTGGTCATGGCTTCGGTTTGATCGATAATCAGATAACCGCCAGACTTTAAATCGACACGACGTTTTAGGGCATCACGCAAATCATCCTCGACACGGTGGACGTCAAACAAGGACGGCTCGGCAGTATAATGCACAATACGGTCGTAGATGAAAGGCACAAACTCTTTGGCAAAGTAACGGACTTGCTCATAGATTTGCGCGTTATCAATCACCACTTTTTCGGTATCGGCATGCACCAAGTCACGAATGGAGCGCAGCGGCAGTGATAATTCTTGATAAATAAGCTCAGAGCTTTGATTTGGTTTTGTCTCTTGGCGACGGGCGCAAATGGTGCGCCAGAGCTGCAATAGATAGTAAATATCTTCTTCGAGTTTATTAACCGGTACGCGCTCAGCGGCGGTACGCGCAATCAGTCCACCTTTGAGATTGACCGTTTGCATCAGGCTCGCCAGTTCAGTCTTAAGACGAGAACGTTCTTCTTCGCCATCAATACGCTGCGAGATACCGATATGATCGCTCGATGGCAGATAGACCAAGTAACGTGATGGCAGCGATATATTGGTGGTTAAACGCGCGCCCTTGCTACCGAGCTGGTCTTTGGTCACTTGCACTAAGATGCGTTGGCCTTCGTGCAGCCGATGCTGGATAAGAGATTTTGTAACGGCTACAACCTCAGTACTGTGCGCACTGACCACAGGTGGCGTTACCGCCAAATCATCAGCGGTAGCTTCGATAACAGGACGTTCGTTATCAGTATTTTCTGAGGTCTTACTTTTGCTCTCGCTGACAGGACGCGGTTCGCGCTGCATATCATTGACATGTAAAAACGCGGTGCGTGACTGGCCGATGTCGACAAAAGCCGCTTGCATACCAGGAAGCACGCGTACTACCGTGCCCAAATAAATATTGCCGACCAAGCCCAGTTTATGATGACGCTCGATATAAATCTCGCCCAACACCCCGTTATCTAACACGGCGACGCGCGATTCCATGGGACTAATATTAATCAGCAGCTCTTCGGACATAATATTTTCTCTTAGCACTCAGCTTTCTTGTGAAGCGTTCATCGTTTGGTAGCCTCACAGTGTACCAAATGCACCTTGGGTTTGCCCATTATCCTAGCGTGTCATTATGTGCAAATGATTGAGTGATAGCCATTTGCCATCTCATGTAAGACCAACCATTTAATTATCCTACATCAAATACGCGCTACTCTCACCTACCTGTTTACTCAGCTTATTTGCTCAATGCTTAGGCTCTATCGTTGGCGCTGATAGCCGTGATATTTTTAATCAACGCCACAGTTTGTGCCAGCGGTAAACCAACCACATTGGTATAGCTGCCATTAATGCGGCTTACCCAGGCCGCGCCCAAACCCTGAATACCGTAACCACCGGCTTTATCAGCAGGCTCGCCGCTGTCCCAATAGTTTTCCATCATCTCTTCGGTTAAAGGAATAAAGGTGACATCGGTGCGCTCAGTGATTTGTTGTTGATTCACGATTTGAAATGCTCTGCCGGAGGTTGGAGAGCTTGAAGACTTAGCAGATAACAATACTTGAGTTGCTTGCACTGCTGTCCATACTTGGTGGGTGTCATCAGACATCTGTTGCCACATGCGGTAAGCGTCTGCTCGGCTGTTGGGCTTGACCAATACCGTTTTGCCATCGGCTAAGACGCCAATGGTATCAGCGGTTAAAATAATTAGAGATGCAGATAAATCAGTTTGCCTGTCGTTTAACTTTTTATTTAGCTTTTTATTCAATTGCTCTAGCGCCGCTTCTGCTTTGCTAGCAACCATACGTTCAATATAATCTTTAGGAGATTCATTCACACGCGGCGTTTCATCAATATCGACGCTCATGACCGTAAAGTCGAGTTGCGCTCTGGTTAGCAGCTCATGACGACGCGGCGAGCCAGACGCTAAAATGAGATTCATTGTGATAACTCTTATTTTATAAATTTATGGTTTTTCAGCTTTATGAAACAAATAAATGTAAAAAGCTAGCGGGCAAATCTTCGTAATGCTAATAACACTAATGGCCAGCTGATGATACTCATAAGCAACGATAGGGCAGATTGCGCGACAAAGGTATTTTGGATAAAGAGTTGCAATATCCATAAGCTGACTTGGAAAACAACCAATCCTAGGCTTGCAATAAGCCAAGCGCTAATGGTATTAAGCTGTCTGATATAAATACTGGTGATTTTTATGACCATTGCGACCATAACGGCGGCGAACGCTTGCTGACCTAAGTGAGTATCCATTAATAAATCGGCGATAATACCAATAGCAAAGGCGCTGAAAATCCCGACATAGCGCGGCTGAAACAGTAACCAAAAAATCAGCACCATCACCATCACCATCGGACGCAGTGCAGCCATACTTGGGCTTAAAGGATAGACGCTCAGCGATGAGGCAATAATAAAACTCAGTATAATCAAGGCCGGGAGTACGCCAGTTGCATCATCAAAATCCGCGTATGCCATGAATACTTACCTTTAGCGAGAGTTTAGCAGCTATTTAATCGTTCAGTTAATATTGAAAAGAGTAGCAGCGCTAGTTGACCAAACAATTTTGAATACTATTTATCTTATCTGTCTATCCAGACGTCTATGTAAATGCCTGTGAAAATGTCTATGCTATCAATAATGACGCGCAATGTGGGCTTATTAGTAAGCTGACAAGCCCTTAGTTTTCTTTAATACCGGCATTTCTTCTATTAACCAGTTTATCTTGCAGCACCAACACATAAGCATTATCGATAAAGTTTGCCGCTGGCGTGACTTCAATACTTCTAAAGTTATCTTCTTGCGTGTCTTCGACATGGGCGATACGACCAACGCGGTAGCCCGCCGGAATACGTCCGCCCAAGCCTGATGACACCAGCTCATCACCGACACGCACATCTGAGGTTTTAAAGACGTAGTTAAGGCGTAATGAGGTCGGTATGCCCTCGCCAGTGACGATAGCCCGCTGTCCGGTACGTTTGACGGTCACAGCAACCGATTGCTGCTCATCGGTAATCAGCAATAAGCGACTGGTATTAGGATAGACATTAATAATCTGACCTAAAATGCCCACTTCATCGATGACCGTTTGACCGACTTGCACGCCATCTTGCTCGCCTTTATTAAGTACCACAATTTGCCTGAGCAGATTGGTATCCGTTCCAATCACTTGCGCGAGGTTTAAATCAAATTGCTCAGGGCGCGTGGTCGATAAGATACCTTGCAAACGCGCGTTCTGTGCCAAGACATAATCCTGCTGCTGCAGCTTGGCTTGGGCATGGATGAGTTGCGACTTTAGCTGCATGTTTTCACGGCGTAGCGCTTCTTTCGACTGCAAGCTGCCGCTCGACCAGTGTTTTGCATAACTTGGTAATAACGACAGCTCATAAATAGGCTGCATGGCGGCATGGGTGGTCGAGCGTATCGGCTTAAACCATTCTGGATTTTTGCTATCAAACCACATCAATACCAGCGCCACTATCAATACGATAGCAGTCTTACGAAGCGCGAGCGGCTGACGAGCAAAAATACTTGGAATCATAATTGGTCTAATCTAGAGGTTTTAAGGTGAGCAACAGTTGCGATGCGCCATAAGAGCAACAAATATCAGCATATAGCGTCAGTTCAAAATAATGTCGACACGTTAATAACCACGCGTGACTTATCGTACTTTTATTGCATTTTGGTATGGCTAAATGTCATTAAAGGCAACCTTATTGGCTACCTTTAATAGGAAAAAACAAATAGAATCAAACAATTTTTATAGCGCTTTAATATTCACAACTTAAACAAAAATCATATTTAGGCTTTTGTTGTTGATAAAATCAAGCGCAATACCGCCGCCACGGCTGACACAAGTTAATGGCTCTTCAGCGACCGTCACAGGCAGACCGGTTTCTTTAGAGATAAGCTTGTCTAAATCACGCAGCAATGCACCGCCGCCCGTTAAGACAATACCGCGCTCAGCGATGTCTGATGACAGCTCAGGTGGCGTCTGTTCAAGTGCTGCTTTTACCGCGCTCACAATGCCACTTAATGGGTCGCTTAAAGCTTTTTGTACTTCTTCTGAATTGACCGTAAAGGTCTTTGGCACGCCTTCTGCCATGCTGCGACCGCGAACTTCAACTTCTAATTGGCTGTCTTCATTTAATGCCGAACCCACCTCTTGCTTGATACGCTCAGCAGTGGTTTCACCAATCACGCAGCCATGCGTACGGCGCACATGAGTAATAATCGCTTCATCAAACATATCGCCGCCGATACGAATAGACTCGGCATAGACGCAGCCTGACAGCGCGATAACAGCAATCTCAGTCGTGCCACCACCGATATCAACGACCATTGAACCACTGGCTTCATGCACGGGCATACCCGCACCGATTGCGGCGGCCATAGGTTCTTCTAGCAACAATACTTTGCTCGCGCCAGCCGACGATACCGCTTCACGAATCGCTTTACGCTCAACCAACGTCGATTTGCATGGCACACAAACCACCACGTTGGGCTGCGCCATAAAACGCTTGGCTTTTACTTTAGTGATAAAATGCTTGAGCATTTTTTGTGTCACTTCAAAGTCTGCAATCACGCCATCTTTTAATGGGCGAATAGCCGTGATGTTGGCAGGCGTACGACCTAGCATCTGTTTGGCATCAATACCAACGGCGGCGACGGTAGGGTTTTGGGTACGATTACTACGTAGCGCGACCACTGTAGGCTCGTCGAGCACCACCCCTTTACCAGGAATAAAGATAAGGGTGTTCGCAGTACCGAGGTCGATTGCGATATTATTTGATAAAAATCCAAACGGGTTCATGGCTAATATATCCAGCGTATTACAAATGAGGCGAATGAGGCGAACGAAATTGACTGAGGGTTACTCGTCAGTGTTGAGCAGGTCGTCGTAAGACATGACCGATGGCGCGAGTTTATCATCGCAGCAAGTCAAACCGAAGCAATAATGATGAAATGAAAAAACTGAGCTAAATTATACCGATTTAGCTCAAAAAAAACACAGAAATTTGCATCAGTACGCTAGGATTTTGCCGTTAAACGCGAAAAGATGTTACAAAGTTTGAAATGACAGAGCAGAGCATGCCATTTAATGAAACATCATTTAATTCAAACACTAACAAGGCGCGATCACCAAGTATTATTGCTGCGGCGGGTTTTGCTAAGTCATTTAAAGGCATTTAAAGGCATTTACTTAACGTTTCGCTGAGCAGTGGCTGCATACTGTAACGTATTTCTGAACGCAATGCTGAGCAATTGACAATCAATCCATAACTATTCGGTCAATTTTGTAACGCTCTTATTTGAGTAAAGTTAGTAAAGATACAGCAGCAATCGATGCCCTGCTCTGTAATCTTCGGTGAGATGCTTTATAATAAAGGCACTCTTTATAAAATACTCAGGTAGATCGTTTATTTGCGTGTATTTTAAACATTATTACTTTATTTAGTTATTACCTATTTTTATCTCTACTCTAATAAAAACCATCCTTCACTGGAGAAACTATGTCACAGCAAACCCTCGCCGCTGAAAACAATGTCAGCCGCCAAGAAATCTTAGAAGTTGCCCGCCTTGCACGCCTCGGTGTTGATGAAGACACCGCCAGCAGCTACGCCGACGATATCAGCGATGTATTAAAATTGATGCAAACGCTTGGCAGTGTCGATACCACGGGTATTAAACCTCTATCAAACATTCATGAAGTTTGCCAAGATTTGCGCGCCGATGTCGCCAAACACGATATCAATCGCGAGCGCAATCAATCGGTCGCGCCTGCCGTAGAAGCAGGTTTATACCTTGTGCCACAAGTGATTGAATAATTGCCCCAATAATTTTTACCGTATTTCACTTTATTTAATGTTATTCACATTTTGACGGACGACACCTTATGTCTGAACTTCACCTTTTAAGTACCCAGCAGCTGATTACGGGCTTGCAAGACAAGCAATTTAGCAGTGCAGAATTAACTGAGCACTATATCAAGCGTATCGACGCGCTCGACAGTAAGATCAACAGCTTTATCACCCACACCTCCGAAACCGCGCGCGCGCAAGCACAAGCCGCTGATGAGATGCGTGCCCAAGGTGACAAGCGTCCCCTGCTTGGTGTGCCAATGGCGCATAAAGATATCTTTTGTACCCAAGGTGTCTTAACGACTTGTGGCTCAAAAATGCTGCATAACTTTGTGTCACCTTATGATGCCACTGTCGTCACCAATATCAATAAAGCCGGCATGATTAGCCTTGGTAAGCTCAATATGGATGAGTTTGCGATGGGCTCGGATAATGAGAGCTCGCATTATGGCGCGGTACACAATCCTTGGAATCTTGAGCGCGTCCCAGGTGGCTCATCAGGTGGTAGTGCCGCTGCCGTTGCCGCAGGGTTTGTTCCGGTTGCTACTGCCAGCGATACTGGTGGTTCTATCCGTCAGCCTGCTTCATTTTGTGGTTTAACCGGTATCAAACCAACTTATGGTCGTATCTCGCGCTTTGGTATGATTGCTTATGCGTCAAGCCTTGACCAAGCGGGTAGCATGGGCCGCAGTGCTATGGACTGTGCGTATCTGCTACAACCGATGATTGGTCACGACCCACGCGATGCCACTTCTATCAAGCATGATATGCCAGATTACGTGCAAGACTTAAATGATGCCGTCACAACTGCTGGCGACAACGCCAAGCCATTAGAAGGCTTACGTATTGGCGTGGCAAAAGAGTACTTTACCAAAGGCTTAGATGCTGAGGTTGAGCAAGCGGTACGTGCAGCGCTAAAACAATACGAAGCGCTTGGTGCGACGATTGTAGAGGTCAACATCACTGACCCTGAAATTACCCTTGCGACTTATTATATGCTCGCCCCTGCTGAAGCATCATCGAACCTATCACGTTTTGATGGTGTGCGTTTTGGCTATCGCTGTGACAACCCAACCGACCTGCTCGATTTATATACGCGCTCACGCTCAGAAGGCTTTGGCCCTGAAGTACAACGTCGTATTTTGACCGGTACTTATGCGCTATCCGCGGGTTACTTTGACGCCTATTACACTAAGGCTCAAAAAGTACGCCGACTCATCGTACAAGACTTTGAAGACGCTTTTAACAATTGTGATGTCATCGCCAGTCCAACCGCGCCGACCGCAGCTTATAAACTTGCTGAAGACCTTGATCCTGCAACCATGTATTTGGGTGACGTATATACCATTGGTGTTAACTTAGCGGGTTTACCTGCGCTTAGTCAGCCGGTTGGGTTAACCACAAACGGTTTGCCTATTGGTTTGCAATTGATTGGTCAATATTGGCAAGAAAGCAAACTGCTCTCTACCGCCCATCTATTCCAGCAGCATACCGACCACCATTTACAACACTCTACCATCGCGAAGGAGACGGTATAATGAACACAGCAACTACTACTGATAATGCCGCTCAGCAAGAAATTGTCCGCAAAGAGCTGTTCGTCGATGGCTATGAAGTGGTCATCGGGATTGAGATTCATTGCCAGCTCAATACTGAAAGTAAAATATTCTCCAGCGCGCCGACTGACTTTGGTCACGAACCAAATACCCAAGCCAGTATCGTTGATTTAGGACTGCCTGGCGTATTGCCTGTATTGAATACGGGCGTGGTCGATCGTGCCTTAAAATTTGGCATTGGCGTCAATGCTGAGCTGGGCTTATTTAATACCTTTGACCGTAAAAACTACTTCTATCCAGATTTGCCTAAAGGCTATCAAATCACCCAAATGGCCAACCCTATCGTTGGCAAAGGTTATATTGACGTGGTGGTCAATGAAGGCGAGAAAAACGAATATCCGAAACGTATGGGTATCACCCGCGCGCACCTAGAAGAAGATGCGGGTAAATCCGTACACGATGCCGTCGATGGTATGACAGGCGTTGACCTTAACCGCGCAGGTACGCCACTTATCGAAATCGTCTCTGAGCCTGATATGCGCTCAGCTGCCGAAGCGATTGCTTACATCAAAGCCATTCACCAGCTGGTCACATGGCTTGGTATCTCAGATGCGATTATGGCAGAAGGCTCATTCCGCTGCGACTGTAACGTCTCTGTGCGTAAACCGGGCGCAGATTTGGGAACACGTACGGAGTTGAAAAACCTCAACTCATTCCGCTTTATCGAACGCGCCATCAATCGTGAAATCGAGCGTCAAATCGACATCATCGAGGACGGCGGTAAAGTTATCCAAGCGACGATGCTATACGATCCTGAGCGTGATGAAACCCGCACCATGCGTACCAAAGAAGACGCCAACGACTATCGCTATTTTCCTGACCCTGACTTATTGCCAGTGCGTATCGAGCAGCATACGGTCGATGCCATCAAGGCTGCGATGCCCGAATTGCCTGTTGCTCGCCGTGCACGCTTTGAAGAAGCGCTTGGACTATCAGAATACGACGCTCGCATCTTGACCGGTAGCCGTACGCTCGCCGATTATTTTGAAAATGTCGTCGCTGAGGTCGGGCAACAAGACGCCAAAATGGCAGCTAACTGGGTCATGGGCGATCTACTCGGTGCTCTTAATAAAGATGATAAAGACATCGCCGACTCGCCCATCAGCGCCAAACAATTGGCTGGCATGCTGGCACGTATCAAAGATGACACTTTATCGGGCAAATTAGCTAAAAAAGTCTTTAGTGCGCTTTATGAGCGCGAAGGCGGCGATGCTGATGACGCTGCTGATAAAATCATCGAAGAAAAAGGGCTTAAGCAAGAAACCGATACGGGCGCAATTAAAGCCATCGTTGAAGACGTTATTGCCAAAAACCAAGCGATGGTCGACGAGTATCGCGGCGGTAAAGAAAAAGCCTTTAACGGTTTGGTTGGGCAAGTGATGAAAGCCAGCCGCGGCAGTGCCAACCCGCAACAAGTCAACCAAATCCTAAAAGAATTACTAGGTTAAGGTTGAATAACTATGTATGCAACTGACTGTGATAAGTAAAATGCCATTGTAGATTTTGACTAAAATAAATAGCCCTTGCAATATGCATAATTTTGCGTAAAATAGTCAGTCATTCGGGGCGTAGCGCAGTCTGGTAGCGCACTACACTGGGGGTGTAGTGGTCGCAGGTTCAAATCCTGCCGTTCCGACCAAACATAGATTTAGGGTAGACCGTCATTGACCGTCTACCCTTTATTTTGGGCGTTTTTCAGGTTTTCACTACCTTGTAGGTGTATGGCGTCCTATATAGAATGTTGGTATTATTGTTGGTATCGAGCAGTACCAACATGGACAATACCAACAAAGGATAACCCCATGCCCCTAACCCATACAGGTATTAACAAGCTACAGCCTAGCCAAACCGCGATTGATACAAAACGACCTGATAAACACAGCGATGGTAACGGGCTGCAATTATGGGTGAGATACACGGGCGTGAAGTCATGGATTAGCGCCTACCGCTGGCAAGGCAAACAGCAAACCCTCACTATTGGCACTTATCCAGTAATGAGCCTCCAAAATGCACGCCAGCGCAATATTGAGATCAAACGCTTAATAGCTGATGGTGTGAACCCTAAAGACGATAAGAAAAAGACACAAGCAGACAATGACGGTTCAAGGGCGTTCGATACCATAGCCCAGCGCTGGCATGATGACCGTAAGGCACACATTGCCGATACCACCTATAGCCGTGATTACTCACAGTACCAGCGCGATATTAAGCCCGTCATTGGTCACATGAACATAGAGGACATAACCGCGCCTGATGTTTTGGCTATTGGTAAATCTATCGAAGCACGGGGCGCTAGTGACATGGCAAGGCGTGCAATGCGTCAAACGGGGCAAATCTTTAAGCAAGCCATACGTGAGGGCTTAACAAACATCAATCCAGCCAACGACCTAACCGAAGCCTTAAAACCGCGTAAGGTGAAGCACCATAGCCGTATCACCAGCCAGCAATTACCAAAGCTACTACAAGATATTAACGCCTATGAGGGTGATCTATTGGTGAAGCTAGGCTTATGGTTTATGTGCTACACGTTTGTAAGAACGCAAGAATTACGCTTTATGGAATGGAGCGAGATAGACTACAAAGCTAAGATATGGCGCATACCAGCCGACAAGATGAAAATGGATAGACCGCACCTAGTACCGTTAGCACCGCAAACAATGGCAATTTTAAAGCAGATTAAAGAGCTAGGTTTTTCGGATCAATACGTTTTCTTTAATACCTCAACCCGTAAGCCATACAGTACAAACGCTTTTATTACTGCCCTATGGCGTATGGGCTATAAAGGTAGAATGACGGGGCACGGTTTCCGTGGACTTGCCAGCACTACCCTACACGAACAGGAATACATGCACGAAGCGATAGAGCTACAGCTGGCACATGAGAAAGAGAACAAAATCAGCAAAGCCTATAACGGGGCGCAGCATTTGCCCTACAGAACCAAGATGATGCACGAATGGGCAATTTTTATTGATAATGCCTATGCTGGCAAGTTGGATAACGTCATACATACCAGTTTTAAACAACAAGCACAAAAGCATGGCTAACGTCATGCTATAACGACCATGCAAGGCTAGGATTAATTACCCGAACGACAGCTATTTACACACCTTTAAGCTGTCACTGCCTTGCACCTATTTTATTAAAGGGTGTGAAAGGTGTGAGCTATGGACACAGGCAGTGCTATTAGTGTTTACGAACATTTTTTATATATTGATGAAAGTCTTAAGCTTTCAGTTGATCACTATCCTGATATTGACTCAATGGAGGATGATATTGAGTTTACGTATTATGATTTCGTCTTCAAGGATTATCTACCTATTAGGATGATGTTGAGTGAAAGTAATATTACTAATCTTGACGCTCACTACATATTAAAAAAGTTTGTTGAAACATTGATTAACTCTAATAGTGAACGTTCGAAAAGTAGACTCTTAAAACCTTTCACTTACAACGATTATTTACGTCTTGCAGATGAAGAAGAAGAAAAGATAGAGGGTCATCTTTCATACCTAATAGACCTTACTACTAATATTATTGAACATCCTCAACATTTATTTGAGTTCATAGCTGAGTTTGGTACTTTCAATACCAAACCAAAATATCCACAATACCCTTATAAACACATAGAAAACCATGGAAAAATACCATATATCCTTGCCTCTTATATAAGTCATTTACCGTTCAAAATTTACTCTCATAAAGTTAACTATGCTACTACTTTCACAAGCTATCAAGAAGTTATCGAATGGCAGAATAGTTTTTATAAATTTTTAGCAGACAATAAAGCTTTAGATATATTTCTAGGGTTAAAAGATTTAGCACAAAATTTTATAAGTCGTATTCAAACCCTTGATGAAATAAATATTGATTTAGGCTTTGATTTTTATCAAATGCAGAAAGAGTTGAGCTTTAGAAATAACAAACTAGCATTCATTGATTCTAGTCAAGAAAATATAGCACCTGAACTGATAGTTGCTCACCATGTCTGGAACTATATTTATTTAGAAGATAATGATTTAAACCAAAATCTATCTCATTCCTCAAAAGTTCCTCTAGTCTTGAAGCGTTTTCAAAATTTGCCTAAAGACAAAAGGTTTATAGATAGAATTACAGCTATTACCACACCTAAAGAGCAGAAAAACTATAACTGGAGTGATTTTTTTAAATAGTAATTTATCTGACTTATATTCCATGCTGACAAGGTGACACCTCAACGTGTCACCCTCATTTAAACCTTGCTTTAAACCTCTGTCGTTTGGAGGTGACACCACGTACAGACACCATTTTATTGAGGTGACACTCTTTTCTGACACCCATGCTTACCCTCTAACATAGCTCATGTAAGCCGTAGAACACCTTTACGGCTCAATACACTACATGGAGCTATGAACATGACACACCCAATCCAAAACACACCAGTAATTCCCTTTACTGATAACACCCCTCACGATACCGAACCAACCAACGCAAACAGCCCAGCGATGCAACTGCCTACTACTGGCATGGGTAGAGCTAAGGACATTTTGCCGTTCCTACCTTTTAGCAAAACCACCCTTTTTGAATGGTCAAAAGATGGACGTTTCCCAGCTGGCAAGAAGTTAAGCCCTACGATGACCGCATGGAGCTATGCAGACATTCACGAATGGCTTAATTCTTACACCTCAACCACTAGCGAGGTATAGAGCCATGACTACCACAGCCACAGCCACCGCCCCAGTGACAAACGAGCAAGCACCTAAGACCCAAATTGACACCATACGGGCACACTTGATGACAGGGGCAACTATCAGCACATGGGACGCATACCGCCTTTATCAAATCACATGCCTAGCACAGCGCATACATGACTTGCGCCTAACAGGGCTGGTTATTCAAAGTGAGATGATCACGCACAATGACAAGCGTTTTGCCCTCTACTGGCTCGATAAACAAACCTTACTTGAAAGCGAACTATCTAACAGTGAGGTGACACCATGTGCCAAATAGCAGAGCTAGAAACCAAGATGCTAGACAGCTTGTTACCGACAGGCAGCCGTCAAGTGGAGTCATTAAAAAAACCTAATAACAGAAAGGTGATAACTATGCTTAATTCAAACGAAAAGCAATCTAATATTGACGCTCAATTCATTAGTGATGCTCAAAGTTTCAGTATGACTGGACTCAACCTATTAAATATAAATAACCTACCTGAGCCGCTACAGTTTTTGGCTAAAGCGCGTTACTACTTATCTGTTATCACTGATGAGCTTATAAAAACAGGCAAAATTCAAGAATTAAATCGCGAAAAGTTAAGCGACTTTATTGCCCATCTGTGGAATGAGCTAGAACAAGTAACTTCTGCATTTAGGAATTATGATGACAGCTTCAAAGAACTAATAAAGCCACTACCATTTATGGCAGAACAGATGCTAAATAGCTTCTTTGCTGATAATGAAGTAATAAGCCACGTTAGTTTTATAGATTTTCTTATTGAAATAATTACTATTAGCAGACGCCTAGAGTTAGTTTGCGAGGTTGCATTGAGCCGTAAAGCAGATTGCAACAAGGAGATAGTAAGTCATGTTTGAGAATCATAACAGAACCAATCTAAAAGCCGACCATTGTCAGTATAGCGACAGCCAGCTCTACAAACGCAGCTTACTACTTAGCCTTACTATTTTTATTGCATGGGTAGTAGGCATTGGCTTGCTACTGTCATTGATAGCGAGCCAACCAGTTCATGCAAAACCGATTGCAAGTGATAATAGCAGCAGTTACTATATAGACCTCTCAAAAATCACTAGCGGACAAGCCAGCCGTTATTCATTGGCTTTTTTTGTGCATGATAATGGTGCAGCCTCTCAAGCTGTCACTGTGCCATCAAGCACCGCCCCAAAAGCGCATTTACGCGCCACAAGGGGTTACTCCCTCATATCTATAGCAAATCACTTGCTAATCGACTATGACGGGTTGACGCTGCAAAATACAATAGCCTACGGGCGAATATGCAGGGCGGCTTCTAGTGATGCCGAGAGTAAGACCCGTCACCCTATACTGTATAGCGTGGCATTAACTCATAAATCACTAGGAGGTAGCTATCATGGCTAACTCAATCAGCAAGACTTCAGAAGAAAGCCACAAAGCCCAAGCACACACCCATGAAAAAGCCCGTGCATTTAGCACAGGCTTTACAGTGGTAATAAATAGTTTTGATGCAGTCACACGGCAAGGACTGGCAAACGATAAGCTATTGCTTAAACTATATGACCTACTACCGCCTCATAGTTTGCTTAACGTCACCGACAATCTTACTACAGATGACGACAAAGTAGTACCGACCGCTGGCACGATAGCCCTAAGATTGACCGATAAACAAGGCGATATTGTAGGCGCGGTATTCTACACACCGAACAGCAAAGCAAAGCCCATTGTCATTGACCCTACAGGGTATGGCGCTATCGTCATGGGTGAGCTAAACAAAGCCAATGAGGTGATAGCACTTGATACTATAGATGATGGTATCGAGGTTCATTCATACTTAATGGCTAGCGATAAGACAATCATTGTTAGTCCTCAAAAAACAAACCAGCACCTTAAAAAGATGGTGCTGCATTGGAGCGCCGCCGCGCCCGTTACCGTACCGATGACACTTGATAATAAGGGTTTAATAAACTCATTGGCAGGTGTGAAAGCTCAAGCACTGGTTACCGTGGCTCATATCGTCACAATGCTACAAGATGACAGTTATGAGGCAATACTGGCAGCTGATGACACCCAGCTAATCAGCTTACAAGATACCGTCCACTACCCTGAATGGCGCAAAGACAGAGCCCCACAGCTTAATGAACCTATGATTGATGAAAGTGGGTGTTTTGAGCTGTACCATGATGGACTGTTTTTTGTGAAGTATAATCTTGATGATCCAGCAAACATAACCTTTAAGTTTAAGGCGTTTATTTGTTCACCGATTGAGATTATCGCTAAGACTAGGGACACAAACAGCGGTACATGGGGGCGGTTACTGCAATGGCGTGATGATGACAGCGTACTACATACGTGGTCAATGCCGTTATCACTACTACAAGGTGATGCCCGCGAGTATCGTAGAGAGCTAGCCAGTCAAGGACTAAACATTACCACCAATCCCAAACAGCGCAGTTACTTAGACACCTATATTCAAGAATACCCCATTCATAAACGGGCGTTATGTGTGGATAAGCTGGGCTGGCATGGTGAGCAATATATATTACCTGATGGCGCAATAGGCAGCGATGGTAAGCAGTTAATCGTCTATCAGTCTGCCCATGCAATCAACAGCACCATAACCCAGCAAGGTACGCTAGAACAATGGCGTGATGAGTTATGCAAACCACTTGCCGAACAGAGCCGTTTTGTTTTCTCGATTGCTTGCGCGTTTGCTGGACAGTTACTAGAGCCCTTAGGCAGTGATGGGGGCGGTTTTCATATTATAGGCTCAAGCACTATGGGTAAGTCATTATCGCTTAAAACGGCTGCTAGTGTATGGGGCAAGCCTGACAGCTACACTAAGACATGGCGCAGCACTGATAACGCCTTAGAGGGCACAGCAAGCGAGTATAACGACAGTTTTTTACCCCTCGATGAAATCAGTGAGGGCAACCCCACGATATTGGGTAATATTATTTATATGTTAGGCAATGGTACAGGCAAAGGTAGAAGCTCCACCACGGGGCACAATCGCATAGCCAAAACATGGCGCATTATCTTTTTATCGAATGGTGAAAAAACCATACAGCAAGAAATGGCGCAAGCAGGACAAAAGACTAATGCAGGTATTGAGGTTCGAGTGGCGCATATAGATGCTGATGCTGGCAAAGGCTTAAAGACGTTTGATAGTTTGGTACTGGCAGACACAGGCGCAGGACAAGCCGATAAGATAAAAGAGTTATCACAGGCTTACTATGGCGCGGCTGGTATCGCATGGCTAGAACATATCACCAGTGACAAGGCAGCGACCACAGCCACCGCTAAGCAGTTTGTCAGTGATTTTATGAGTCAATATAGCAACCTTGCCCCACAAGCGCATAGAGTCGCTAAACGGTTCGCTATTGTGGCGGCGGCTGGTGAAATGGCAACGCTGGCAGGTATTACAGGCTGGCAAGCAGGGCAAGCAACCACCGCCGTTATGACATGCTTAAATAATTGGCTTGATAACTATGGGCGTGATGGTGAGCATGAGCAGCGCCAAATCATAGAGCATATCAAGGCATTTATTGAACAGCATGGCAGTAGTCGCTTTCAACCTTGCCACATTCATATGCACCAAGACTTTGAAACTAAGATAACAAACCGTGCTGGCTATCATAACTACGACACAGGGGAATATTATTTCTCTACCAGTACGTTTGATGAAGTCTGTTCACCATTCAATAAAAGCAAAGTATTGCAAGTGTTAGATGAAGCTGGACTATTGAACGTGACAGAAAGTGACCGCAAAACGTGCAGAGTGCCTTTACCATTTAAGAAGAACCGCTCGCGCGTGTATGCAGTCAAAAACGATATATTAAGTTGTGAACCTACTAAAAGCAATGGGACAGCTGGGACAGCTGGGACAACCCATACGCAGCAAGGGCTAGGCACTGTCCCAAGCAATAAAACCCCACTGGGACAGCTGGGACAAAATAGCGCAATTTGTTAATCTGTCCCAAGTGTCCCAAAGGCTAAAAAGTGGCTGGGACAGCTACAAGCCAATAACCACGGGCGTTGTCCCGTTGTCCCAAGTGTCCCAAGCAAAAAACTAAGGTACAGCAAAAATAATCAAAGGTAGGCGTTTATCGTCTGCCTTTTTTATGGCTGATAATTTCCTTTTTATAGTAGTAGGCTAAAGCCAATAGCTCAAAACCCGACAAAATATAACTGTATTGTTGTATTATGAGGGTATATAAAAATCGAGGTCTAATCTATGCCGCATTTTAGCGCACTAAATGATTATGTAGCAGTCTTGCCAGCCGATAGACAACAAGCGATCAACAATAAATCTAAGATATTAAGCCAGTCTATTGAGCTTGCCAAAATACGCAAAAGCAAACAGCTAAAGCAGACTGAGCTTGCTGTCATTATGGGTGTGTCACAAGCCAGCATATCAAAGGTAGAAAGCGGTAAAGACATTCAGCTATCGACTTTGCAAAACTATGTTAGAGCGTTAGGTGGTGAGGTAAGCATTATCGCTAAGATGCCAAACAGTGACGTTATATTGATATAGCACCCTCACCCTATAGGCGAACCCTCACAACTTTCATACCTTATTTTAAATTTTATAATCCAGCCCATTTATTCATCAATACCACTTAGGGATATCTATGTCAGATAGCAATCATCAACACGTTAGCGATTACGTCAATAAAGTAGCCTCAAGAATTAAGTTAGGTCACAGTTCAGAACATACTTTCCGCATACACCTAGAATTTTTAATTAATGCTTTAGTACCTGATGTAATAGTGACCAATGAGCCAAGCCAAGTAACGGACTGCGGTAACCCTGACTTTTTGATTAGCAAAAAAGATATTCCCATTGGCTTTATTGAAGCCAAAGACGTCGGTAAAGACTTAGGTTCAAAACTGTATAAAGAGCAGTTTGACCGCTATAAGGCCGCACTTGATAACCTCATTATCACTGACTATCTGCGTTTTGAGTTTTATGTCAATGGTGAGCGCGTTCATGAGGTCTGTGTCGGTGAATTGGTTGCTGGCGTGGTGCAGTCGCATGATGGTGAGTTTAAGCGTTTGGCTGAGCTATTGCGTGACTTCTGTGTCTATGTCGGCCAAACGATTAAATCTGCTCAACGTCTTGCAGTCCTGATGGCAGGTAAAGCGCGATTACTTGAACATACGCTTTATCAGGCACTAATCAGCGATGAAAATTCAGACGATAATTCAGACCTACGTGCCCAGTTTGAGACTTTTAAGGGCGTACTTATACATGACTTAAACCCAGCAGACTTTGCTGATATTTACGCGCAAACACTCGCCTATGGTATGTTTGCCGCACGTTTGCATGATGACACCTTAGACACTTTTAGTCGTCAAGAAGCGGCTGAGCTTATCCCTAAAACTAATCCATTCTTAAGAAAGTTGTTCTCTCATGTGGCTGGTATTGATATTGACCCACGTATTAAAACTACGGTAGATAACCTTGCTGATGTATTTCGCGCCACCGATGTAGCAGCTATACTCAAAAATTTTGGTAAGACTACTCAGACACAAGACCCTATCATTCACTTCTATGAGACTTTCCTTGCAGAGTACAACCCCAAACTTCGTAAGCAGCGCGGTGTATGGTATACCCCTGAGCCAGTGGTTAAGTTTATTGTCCGCGCTGTAGATGATATTTTGAAGTCTGAGTTTGATTTAGCAGACGGTATAGCAGATACCAGTAAGATAGAAATAGAAAAACAGACACAAACCCCTGATAGTCGCACTAAGACGGGCTATAAGATGATTAAAGAGTTAGTACATAAGGTGCAAATTCTTGATCCAGCGACTGGTACAGGGACATTCCTTGCCGCCATTATTCAGCATATCTTTCACAGTCAGTTTGAAAATATGGGCGGCATTTGGAGCAGCTACGTTGAGCAAGACCTATTGCCACGCTTGCATGGTTTTGAGCTATTGATGGCAAGCTATGCAATGGCGCATTTAAAGCTTGATATGCTACTTGCTGATACAGGCTATGAGCCTATTAAGCCTAAACGTATGCAGGTCTATCTGACCAACTCACTAGAAGAACATAACCCCGATACAGGAACGCTATTTGCTGGCTGGCTGTCTGCTGAGGCAAATGAGGCTAACGCCATTAAGCGTGATGCACCAGTGATGGTAGTAATCGGTAATCCTCCATACTCTGTTAGTAGTTCTAACAAAGGTGAGTGGATTCAAAATCTCATAATGGATTATAAGAAGAATCTAAATGAGAAAAAGATAAACCTTGATGATGACTATATTAAGTTCATTCGCTACGGACAACATTATGTAGAAAAGAATGGCGAAGGTATCTTAGCGTTTATTACTAATAACAGTTTTATTGATGGAATTACACATCGGCAGATGCGTAAAAATTTGATTGAAAGTTTTGATAGCATTTATATCTTGGACTTAAATGGTTTTTCCAAGCTTAAAAATGGCGATGTCATAGATGAGAATGTATTCGATATCATGCAAGGCGTTTCAATAAATATTTTTATAAAAAATCCTAATAAAGCAAAAACCCCTATTAGATATAAATCCATTTTTGGTAAAAGAGCAGAAAAATATGATTTTCTAATTAACAACAATATATCTACTGTTGGCTGGGAAGATATCAAAGTGGAAGAACCTTACTACTTTTTCTCACCTAGAGATTTTGAAAACAGGAATATATATGAGGAGTCATTTGAGTTAAAAGATATATTTCAAATCAATAACTCAGGTATAAAAACTGACAGAGATAATCTCTTTTATGATGATAACAAGAAACTATTAAGTACTAGAGTTTTTACTTTACTTAGCAACGTCTTCGATACGAATTTTGTGGAAAAATATAACATCAAAGATTCTGGTAGCTATAAAATAACTAAAGTTATTAAAAACAATAGCTTTGATGAAGAAAACATCAATCTTTGTACTTATAGACCTTTCGAAGATAAGTTCATGTATTACTCTCAAGAAATAATTAGCCGACCAGCGCATAAAGTGATTAAGCATATAGATGGTCACGATAACCAATGTTTGATAATAGGAAGGCAAGGACAAGTAATTGGTAATATGCCTTGGAATTTAGTTTTTACAACAAACAAGCTAGTTGACTATAATGTTTTTTATAGAGGTGGCGGATATGTATTTCCACTTTATCTATATCTTCAAAAAGACGACCAAACTGAGCTATTAGAATCACGAGTTGAAGACAAACCAGCCCGAACATCAAATCTTGACCCTGAAATTGTGGCAGACATTGCTAAAACCATTGGCTTAACCTTTACCAATGAAAAGATGGCGGAGGCTGGCACGTTTGCCCCGATAGATATTCTTGATTATATCTATGCCGTATTGCATAGCCCGACATACCGTGAGACTTATAAAGAGTTTTTAAAGATAGACTTCCCACGTGTACCCTATCCTACCGATGCCGATACTTTTTGGCAGTTAGTCGCGCTTGGTAGCGAGTTGCGCCAAATTCATTTGTTAGAGTCACCAAAGCTTGCCGCACAAACTAAAGCGCTTGGTGTAGGTTATCCCGTAGGAGGTGATAATGCCGTTACTCGTAAAATGACCAAGACCAGCGTTGGCTTTGAGCCTGACGAAGTAGATAACAGCATTGGTAAAGTTTGGCTTAATGATACTCAATATTTTACGAATGTGCCGCTCATCGCATGGGAGTTTTATATCGGAGGTTACCAGCCCGCGCAAAAATGGCTGAAAGACCGTCAAGGTCGAACGCTTGATATGAGTGATGTTAGGCATTATATGAATATCATCGCAGCGCTTAGCTTAACCCATGAGTTGATGCAGCAGATTGATAATATCGACGTTGTGGGTTAATTCGGTATAACCATCACGCACAATCACATTAAGACAAAACAATCAAAGGCAGGCGTTAAGCGTCTGCCTTTTTGTTTTGCCTACATTTCTATATACGCCACATACAATCGTAACTTGTTATCTATTATCCAAAAGTTTACAATCAATTATAAGTATTCTTATAATTTATCCCCATGATTGATATTAACCAAACCGAACAATTTAGACGATGGTTGCACAAGCTCAAAGACCCGTTAGGCAAAGTAGGCATATTGGCACGTATCAAGCGAGCGCAAAGCGGTAACTTTGGTGACCATAAGCCATTAGCCAACACAAACGGTATCTATGAGATGCGAATATTCAAAGGCAATGGTTACCGTGTCTATTATGCCCAGCAAGGCGATACCCTTTATCTATTGTTGATAGGAGGAAGTAAAGATAGCCAAGCAAGCGACATTGATAAGGCTTGCACCCTATGGCAGCAGGTTAAGGAACAAGAAAAGGAGCACCCCCAATGACCGATATTAAGATCAGCCGTTTTGACGTAGCAGAATACCTAACAGATGAAACTCTTATTAATGCTTACTTAAATGAAGCGTTGAGCGATGGCACACCTAGTGACTTTATCCAAGCATTAAACGATGTTGCACGCGCAAAAGGCATGAACGAGCTAGCAGAAAAGACAGGCATAAGACGTGAAAGTCTTTATAAAACACTACAGTCCGAAAAGCCCCGTTTTGACACCATGCTAAAAATTATTGATGGTATGGGCTTGCAAGTCACTCTGACCCCTAAAGCCGAACCTTTTTTAGAGGCTTAATGTTTAATGATTGTTATTCTGAGAGGTGGACGTTATGCGTTTGCCTTTTTTATGGGCTGCACAAAACCTAATAAAACCTGATATTCAAAACCTAATGAGCAGATGCCCCAAAATGGAAGCAAAAAGCGAGGAAGCAAGGAAAATAGGAAGCAAAACAGCGAATTTTCCATTATTCCTATTTACCGCCAAGTCAGGACAGCAAACGGCTAGGAGTGGAATCAGATATTTTTTAGGAAGCAAAAAATTGGAATAATTCCTAATAGGCTAAATAGTATAGATGCAATAAAACGCACGAAAAACGCACGCATTTAAGCGCCATTATTGAGCGCGTGCAGTGATTAGCAATTTAACCCCATGCAAAAAAAGTGTAAGTATAAAAAAGTATTCTAATTTGCTGGCATGTTGAAAAATGTTGAAACGGCAAACAGTGAAAATAATTACAAAATAATATTGAGTGAAGCAGCAAACAGCCAAAAAACGGCGTTATTAAAAACGATTGTTGGTATTATTGTTGGTATCGTCATAATATAAAAATACCAAACCTATATATTACAAGGCATACAGACTTTACTTTACTTCCTGCCGTTCCGACCAAATATAATAGTTGAACAAAAAAGCCGACCATTGATATCAATGGTTGGCTTTTTTTATGCTCATTATTCTTCATGAAGTATTACAAAGATGCTTTAGTAATCGCACTTAGCGCTTCATTGATGATAAATACTTTAGATTTGATGTCTTTAAAACCAAATGAAGTTAGTCTTTGAGTATGCTTGTCTAAATATCTGTTGGCATCGTCCAAATTATCAAACACATAAATACCGCCTGCTTCTTGCGTTGCTTTGTTTTCTGTCCATAGCTTATAGACCAAACCGTTTTCGGTTGCGATATCTTCAGCCAGCTCTTTCATGGCATCAAAAAACGCACTACCAAAAGGACCACTATAAGGAAAGTCGATTTGCAAAAGGTACTTCATAATTTAATCCTCTGTATTATTAAAGGGTTGGCAATCATATATTCTGCCAAATGACTACAATCTTAACATATTACGATTCGCTATAGACTTTTAGTAAGCAAGTCGCTAGGGTAAATACTTTATATTTACTCTGGTGTGTCCTATGTCTGAGCTTACGCCGCGCCTTGATAGCTATGCACCTTGGGAAGCTTATCGGCGACCTTTTGTACGTGATTTGGCGTATGTGCTCGCCTGCCCTAATGTCTTGACGACGTGGTTAGATTTCGCACCGCATCAAACTACCCACAAAGTTGCAATACATAGCGCAGACTTTTGGCAACAGCAGTTTGAAGCTTATAAGCCGCGTTTAAAAGAGTTGGATACCACCAATGACTATCAGGCATTAACCCGCTATTTATTAAAACGTCCTAGCCCCAATCGCTTGGGTTTTCACTTTGAAGGATTGTTATCGTTTTGGCTAGAAGATGGCTTTGCACGCAAATTACATCGGTACGAGACGCTTGCCAATAACGTGCAGTTATACAATGGCAAGCAGACAACAGGCGAGCTGGATTTGATTTTGTATAATCATGAAGACAATCTGGTTGAGCATTGGGAGCTGGCGATTAAGTTTTTTATGGGTTCAGCACCGTTTGCGCCGATAAATTGGGTCGGTATCAATTCTAACGACAATTTACAGCGCAAAATGACCCACATGCAAACCAAACAGTTTCGTACGGTGTGGGTCGAGACTAAAAGTCATGGCCAAGTGAAGATTGATAAGCGTTATGGTGTTATTAAAGGACGCTTCTTTTTGCCAATGAACATCGCTAATTTCGTTTACCCTCATTGGCTAACACCAAGCTTTCCGATGCACGAATGGTGCGATAAAACTAATAATGCCACGCTTGCAACGATTGATGTAACTGCATTACGCGCCGCTCATTATATTGAATGGTTTAGCAAGCGCGACTTTTATGACAATCGGCTGTTACCACTTATCTATTCTGAAAACGGTGTTTTAAGAACAGGATTATATTTTGAAGGTGACAGGCCGATTGTGATTTATCCTAAAAAGCTTGGCTAAGCAAAAGATAAAGGTTAAGTTTTTATTATAACCTCAATAACTCTCAATCACCTGCATCAGTTCATATCTGAGCATATCGGCACTCGGCATGCGTTCGGCGTGAAAACGCACGATAGCAATACCGGCACTGGCAAGCGCTTTGTCTTTTTTATCGTCCGCCTTTTGCCGCGCTTTACTATTATGCGTCCAATCATCAAGCTCGATGGCCAGCAAGGTAGTCTGCGCATCGATATCCACGATGACATAGTCGACACTTTGGCGACAAATGCGATTGAACCAAAAGCTACGCTCCGAGGTTTCGTCACTGTTTGCTTCAATGATACGAGACAGCTGAACTTGGACAAAGATATGATATTCGGGCAAGGCATTTTTTAACTTTTTAAAGAAGATAACTTCCGTATCAGTCATAATAGGCATGGGCGCAAATGGCCAAATAGTCAGCTCATCACCGCGCACAGGTGGTGGCTCAGGCTCAGTGGCCTGCTTATCAGAAAACAGTTTTGGCAGGGTGATCAGCCCGACAAATCCAACTGCCAATATTAAAAATATAACGCCAAATGACATGGTTTTACCTTATACATAATGAAAGCCGTCAGCTACGTAGAGGATGTCATTAAATAAAATGACGAAACATAGCCAACCGCGGCAGGGCAGCCTTTATAGGCTGACAGGTTATACAGTACAGTAAAGAATAGGAAGAAACAGAAAATAGCGGCGCACATCGTAACCAAGCTGGCCCCAATCGGCAAACGATAAAACGAAAAACACGACAATAGATGTCGTGTTAAAAAATTTAGTGAGAATGATAAAAGTGAAAACGGGCGTAGTTAAAATTGTGCGGTTTATTTAGCGCTAATGGCTATCAGATTGCAGCAATTTAAATTTATTTTAGCGCCAGTATAAAACCCAAGCACTTGTCGTATTAACTTTCGGGTCGCTATTAATCTTATCTTTTAGCGCCAAAGCGGCCACTTTACCGCGTTCAGGACCGACGATGACGCGCACACCACGACTGGTAGGACTGGTTTTGACTTGATAGCCTGCTGATTGGAATTTTTTTGCCAACTCATCCGCTTTGGCTTGGTCATTCGCCAGTGCCACTTGTACACCAAAACTGCCTTTAGCATCGGTTTCTTTCACTTCTTTACGCGCTTCGTTCAGTTTCTGCTGCGCTTCACGCTTGGCATCGGCCGATTTCTTGGCTAACGCTTCTTCTTTTTGACGCTTTTCTTCACGCGCTTTTTCAGCCGCTGCTGCTTCACGTGCTAAGCGATCAACCTGCTGACGCGATGGGATGGTGATATTCTGACCCAGTTGTAGCGAGGTCGACGGTGAAAGGTTATTCGCTTGTGCCAAGACTTCTACGGGCATATTGTGTTGCCGTGCCAGTTTAATCAGCCCATCACCCTTTTTGACCTGATAATCCGTAGGCGATTTTGGTGCTTCTTTTTTAGCGACTTCTGCAGCTTTTTGTTTTTTCTCAGCTTCAGCCTGTTTTTTAGCCTCTGCCTGCTTTTTTGCTTCCGCTTCCTTTTTACTCTCTGCTAGCTTTTTAGCTGCTGCTTGTTCTTTCAGCTTGGCTTCTTGTTGCGCTTGAGCGGCTTTTTTCTGCTCACGGGCGCTATTATCACTCTCAGTTGCCGTGGCAGTATTATCGCTATCTGTACTAGATTTGGTCGCGGTCGCCGTGTCTTGTTCAGCGTCTTTACTCTCCTCGGCTTCTTTATCTTTAGCAGGTGCGGTGCTTGCCAAATATTGCTGACTTTCGGCGCGCGCTTTGGCCAATGCTTGCGCTTCAGCCGCCTCTTGCTCACTTAAAAATTGCTGTGCACGTCTTTCTTGCTCTGCTACGCGGGCGGCGCGCTCTTTTTGTTTTTGTGCCAAGATGCGCTTTTCAGTCTCGATATCAGTCGTCAAGGGCTGGGGAGATTCTTGCGCCGGGCTTTGTTTTTCTATCATCGCTGAAGCAGGTTTTGTTTTATTGCTATCGCCAATTTGTTGCACCATGGCGTACAGCATCACGCTACCGCCGATAATCATCCCAATGCCCAATAAGGCTTGTCTCGAAAAGTTCATCCGTTTACGTCTCTTAGTTGGTAATAAGGTTGATTGAGCGGCGCAACTATCGTCCCAAGCTATGTTTATATAGCTTTAATAAACAATCTTGAAACTTAATATCGCCGCCAGTTATGTCCAGCCACTCTCAAATGCTAAGACAAGCTGTTTATAGCCATTTTAATTTGTACATAGCATTGTATAGCAGTATGGTAAAGCAGTTTGATTATAAAGCATATTTTTTATACTGTCTGCCATCACACTCCTGCTAAGACTAACATTAAATCAGTATGATTTTAATTTAAATTATCAGCAGCAAGAGCCGCTAGCGCCTCGCCAATCGTATGGAACGAGCCACATACCACGATTAAGTCTTGCGCTTGGCTGTCATTTATAACAGCGGCGGTCGCTTCTGATAAACGTTCAAACGCATGTATTTGTGCCTTATCAACATAGCTTGCTAAAATACTTTGCAGCTGCGATGTGCTGGCTGCGCGTGGATAATCGATCTCAGCGATAAACCAATCGCTAATGGGCAAGCCCGCTTCAGCTAAACGCTGCACGACTTTATTGATATCCTTATCGCCCAACATAGAAAACAGCATTTTAATGCTAGCAGGTTTACGAGTTCCTTGTTCGCAACTATTTTGCGTTGCTAGATGCTGCTGCCAAAGTGGTAATAATTGCGCCAATAAAAACTCAACGCCTTGCTCGTTATGCGCCACATCAAACAGCCAATGACGGTTATGGGTCTCACGATAATCAAAACGACCGGCAAGCTTGACCGTTTGCAATGCCTGTTCAATAGCACTTTTATCAATATTTAATGGGCTTGCCAGCACCGCTGATAAAGCATTGGAAGTATTAGTCAAGGATAGCGTGGGGCGCGGTAGTTGCATAGTGACAGCAGCATTACTATATTGCCAAACGTCGGTATCTACTTCACGATAATTAAAGTCTTGTCCAGCTTGATAACAAGTTGCCTGATGCGTGGCAATCGCTTGCTGTACACTCGCTGGCATCGTCTTATCGCCATAAACTAGGGTAATACCATCGCGTAGGATTCCTGCTTTTTCACGGCCGATATCTTCGACATTATCGCCTAGCCAATCGACATGATCGATAGCGATATTGGTAATCACCGCCATATCAGGATCAATGATATTAACCACATCTAAGCGACCGCCGAGCCCCACTTCTAACACCCAAACATCGCAATCTGCTTCGGCAAAGATTAATAGTGCGGCCAATGTTGTCATCTCAAAAAATGATAAGGTTAAAGCGCACTGTAACCTTGCCGCCTCTACTTTGTTAAAGGCATCAATCAACGTCTCATCACTGACCATCTCGCCATTGATACGCACGCGCTCGTTAAACACACTCAGATGCGGTGACTGATACAGTGCCGTTTTATAACCTGCCGCTTGGCACATCTGCGCGATGACCGCGGTCGTTGAGCCTTTACCATTGGTGCCCGCTACGGTATATACATAAGCATCGTCTTTGGCTGACTGTACCACGCCTAACGCCTCAGCAACCGGCAATACGCGAGATAAGCCCATATCTATCGCCGAGACATGAATTTGCTGCATATAATCGAGCCATTCGGTCAAACTCGAGTGCTCATTAGGAATGTTAGAATTAGAAACGGTAGAGTCAGACATGGGCGGAACCTATATGAAATTTTCGGGAAAATAGAGAATGAGAAAATGGTTAAATAAGAAATAGAGACAGTATATAACTACCTAGCCAAAAAGCAAAAATAGCATTTACCGTGATTGACGATAAATGCTATTAAGTCATAACGATTTCGATTGTCTGTTTACTAAACCAGCTCAGCACATGTTAAGCATCAACATTCGGTACGCGGCATAGTTTTGCCAGCAGACGGTAAATGGTATCAATGAGCTGATGACGGTGCACCACTTCATCGACCACCCCGTGCTCTAATAAGAACTCGGCACGCTGGAATGGCTCTTCTAGCGTCTCACGTACTGTCTGTTCAATCACGCGCTTACCAGCAAAGCCAATCATGGCCTTTGGTTCTGCCAAATGAATATCACCAAGCATAGCAAGTGATGCTGTCACACCGCCATAAACAGGATTGGTCAATACTACAATATATGGCACACCAGCTAAGCGCAAACGCTCAATCGCCGCTGCCGTACGAGCCATTTGCATCAAAGATAGCAGACCCTCTTGCATACGCGCACCGCCAGAAGCAGCAAAGCAGACTAAGGGTACTTTATCTTTAAGGGCTTTTTCAGCCGCTTCTACAAAACGGTCGCCAACCACCGAGCCCATAGAGCCACCCATAAAACGGAAGTCAAAGGCACACGTCACGATATCAAGATTGCGCAATTTACCATACATCACAATCAGTGCTTCAGACTCGCCGGTTTTGTCTTGTGCTTCGCTCATGCGCTGCGGATACGGCTTACTATCCACAAAGCTCAATGGGTCTTTGGCAGTAAACTGCTGTCCTAGCTCACCCTCTACCTGGTCGAGCAGCCAGTTTAAGCGCTCACGAGCACTCATCGGTAAATGATGGTCACAATGCGGGCAGACATAGCAATTGAAAATTAGCGCCGTATTGGTAATCATCGAATGACAGCTGCTACACTTGGTTGACGGTTCAGTTTCGACAGCCGTCAAAGGTGCGGTCAGTTGCTGTTTAATGCCCGGTATCGGGCGCTCAAACCATGATTGCCCAGCGGAACTGCCATTTTTTTCAGTCGTGCTTGTTTCAGTATTATTTGCAGTGGTCATATCAGGTTTTGTTATCGTATCAGTCATAGTATTCGCCATTATCAAAGGCTTATCGACAAGTCGGCCAGCTTGGTTTAATTGGCTTAGTCTCTTGTCCCTAAGAAGTCCGTTTATAAGAATCAATTTAAAAGTCACATATCGTTATAACATCAGCAGTTATAAAGAGCGCTTATACGCAACTGTAACAATTTATATGGGATGTTAGTTTACACACGTAAACTAACTTTAGCAAAGTCATTTGCCTGTGTCTTTATAAACATTGTTATAAAAATTGCGCTGACCTTCTAAGCCTTTCAAATTTAGATACCAATAAACTCGATATAATATTAGGCGGTTAAACTATCAAGTGCGCCGCGTAACTCGTCCATTTTTGCCATAATTTTTTGCTGAGCAGCTGCGACCGCAGTCGCATCTTTAGCATCGATATCAGCAAAGTTTTGCACCAGCGCACTACCGACGATAATACCATCGGCGTGCTGACCGATCGCTTTGGCAGAGGCCGCATCACGAATACCAAAGCCCACACATACTGGCAAATCGGTCTCGGCTTTAATCGCTTGCACTTGGGTAGCCACATCATCGGTATCGAGCGTCGCCGAACCGGTCACGCCTTTTAATGACACATAGTAAATATAACCACCGCAATGGGTCAGAACTTGCTCGCGGCGCTCAGGTAAAGTGGTTGGTGACAATAGGAAAATCTCGTTCATCGCATGTTCAGTCAAATGCTGCGTGAAGCTGCCCGCCTCGGCTGGTGGCAAATCAACCATCAAAATCCCATCGACGCCTGATTGCTCGCATAAAGCGACAAAATTGTCATAACCGATGATTTCCACGGGATTCAGATAACCCATTAAGATAATCGGCGTCTGCGCATCTTGTTTGCGGAATTCTGCCACCATGTTTAGTGCATCACGCGTACTAGTACCGGCTGCTAACGCACGCTCGCCAGCTGATGCAACAGTTGGGCCATCGGCCATTGGATCAGAAAACGGCAAGCCTACTTCAATCATATCTGCGCCGTGCTTGACTAAGTCATGTAGTAAGCCGACAAAGTTAGCAGGTGTTGGATCGCCTGCCATTACATAAGGAATCAGGGCTTTTTTATTTTGGGCTTTTAAGGTTTCAAAGGTGCTTTCAATTCGGGTCATAGTGTTCTCTACAATTAATTCAAACTGGCTATATTGGCTCTATATATATTAAAAAGAGCCAATCAATTTATTTTATAAAAGTGGATTTATAGGGTGCAGTACAATACGTGGCTACAGTTCAATCCCTTCTGCCTTCATTACCGAATGCAAATCCTTATCACCGCGACCTGACATATTAACGATAATGCTTTGCTCAGGCGTCATGGTTTTAGCCAGCTTCAGCGCATAGGCGACCGCATGAGCAGATTCAAGCGCAGGGATAATCCCTTCTTTACGCGTCACTTCATGAAAGCCCTCCAATGACTCTTTATCAGTACAGCCAACATATTCGACGCGTTTCATGTCTTTTAAGAAGCTGTGCTCAGGGCCAACGCCCGGATAATCAAGTCCCGCTGAGATAGAATGCGTCTCTTGGATTTGGCCTTCATCATCTGCCATCAGGTAAGTACGATTGCCATGCAGCACACCGATACGGCCAGCGGCCAATGGCGCTGAATGTCGACCCGTTTCTATGCCGTCACCTGTCGCTTCGACGCCATACATTTTGACCTCAGTATCGTTTAAAAAATCAAAAAACAGACCAATCGCATTTGAGCCACCACCGACACAGGCAACCAAAGCATCAGGTAATTTTCCCGTTTTTTCTAAATGTTGAATACGCGCTTCTTTACCGATAATCGCTTGGAAATCACGTACCAGTAGCGGATAAGGGTGCGGCCCTGCAACCGTGCCAATGATATAATAAGTCGTATCAACGTTGGTCACCCAGTCGCGCATGGCCTCGTTCATGGCGTCTTTCAGCGTCCGCGAACCTGAAGTCACTGGCACCACTGTCGCACCAAGCAAACGCATACGATAGACGTTCATCTTTTGGCGCTCGACATCATCGGCACCCATATAAACGATACACTCTAACCCTAGGCGCGCAGCAATCGTTGCCGTCGCAACGCCATGTTGTCCCGCCCCAGTTTCGGCGATGATACGCTTTTTACCGCACATTTTGGCAAGTAGCGCCTGCCCGATGGTGTTATTTACCTTATGCGCGCCCGTATGATTTAAGTCTTCGCGTTTAAAATAAATCTGCGCGCCACCAATCTCATTACTCAAGCGCTTGGCATGATAAAGCGGGGTTGGACGACCGACATAATTGACCAAATCGTTATGATACTCTTCCCAAAACGCCGGATCGGCTTTTACTTTGGTATATAAGGTTTCAAGCTCTTCAAGCGCTGCCATCAGGGTTTCAGACACAAAACGACCGCCATGCACACCGAAATGTCCGCGCGCATCAGGATATTGGTTAAAGTCTTGTACGTTTTCTGGATTGGTAAAGGTATTGATAGCTTTAGCAGTAGCAGATACATCTTTGTTTGCGACATGACTCATGATAATTCCTACTATAATAAGTGGTATTTTTTAGAATAAATAAAGGGAAGGGTTTTAGGTAATGAGCTATTTAATAAATATAAATCCACCGTTAAAAAGCTAATTACTGTTATTCGAAGGTTCGCTCGGCGTCTCGTTTTGCCATCGGTCGCGTTTAACTGCTTTCATAAAGGCACGCATTTTGGCAGCGTCTTTTTTACCTTTGCCCGACTCAATACCGCCACTGACATCGACGGCATAAATCGGCAGCTCTAAAGTAGCAGCGACATTGTCGGCATCAAGCCCGCCCGCTAAAATAATAGGCAGCGAGCTGTCTTGCGGTAGCAAACTCCAGTCAAAACGTGCACCTGTGCCGCCATACTTATGAGGATGGTAAGCATCGAGCAAAATACTGTTCGCGCCAGCAACAGCAAACTCATCAATTTGAGCGCTTACGCCAGCAGTGGTGTGCTGCTCGGTATTAATACGTAAGGCTTTTATCCAGCGTTTATTGACCGCGCTTGCCAGCTGCTGACACTGTTCGGGCGTTTCATCACCGTGAAATTGAATGATATCAAAAGGGACATGGTTTGCCAGTTCAATAAGTTCTGCTCGCGGCATATTGACCACCAAGGCCACGACACTTATAAAAGCGGGCAAAGAAGCACTTAGCAATTGCGCCTGCTCAATAGTAACAGCGCGTGGACTTGGTGGATAAAACACTAAGCCGACGGCATCGACACCCAACTGAGCAGCCATTTTAATATCACTAGGCTGGGTAAAACCACAAAACTTCACCTGCATAATGTGACCTTAGATATAACATAAAATAGACATGACACTAAATATAACGTTGATAGATTGGCTCGAATACATAGATGACGATAAATATTGATTGCCAACGCTAAAAAGCAAATATGATGATTTGTTAATTGAATGGCAAATCCATTGCATCCAAAAACTTATCCTAGCATACTTTTATTCACAGTTTTGTTTATGATTGCGATTGATTAATATAGGAAAGGTAGAATGTCTAAAACGGTGGCGGCAACGTCTCAGCACATTGCTAGCAATAATACGACGAGTGCAAACCCCGCACATTATTTAATGTGGTTTCGTCGTGACCTGCGAGTTCATGACAATACGGCATTGGCAGCGCTTTGTGAACGTGCAAATGCGGATAATGCGCGAGTCAGCGCTATTTTTTTTATGACGCCTGAACAATGGCATGCACATGATATGTCACTCACCCAGCTCGATCATATCGCCCGCACCTTGCCACTCTTAGCAACCTCTTTGCAAAAACGCTTAAATATCAACTTAACCGTCCAGCTCTGTGCCAGCTTTTCTGACTGTGTTGAGACGCTAAGCACGTTGTGTGAGGTAAATGATATCGATGTTGTCATGGCAAATCATGAGTACGAAGGTAATGAGATTGACCGCGACCAAGAACTAACCAAACAACTTGCCAAATCAGATATCAAATTTATCCGCTGGCACGACCAGTGCATCTTGCCACCAAAAACCATTACCACCAATGACGATAGCATGTATCAAGTCTTTACCCCATTTTATAATAAATGGCGGCATACCTTGGACGTTAGCAATTTACAAATGCACCAAGCCATGGCGGTAAACTATCAGTCAAAAATCAGCCAGTCAAAAACTACCCTAAAAACTGCAAAAGAGAGCGCCAATACTGTTAAAGACATAGAACAACTCAGTAAAAAAGCCGTCGAAGATTATCAAAAACGGTTAGAGACTGCCCTAGCGTATCAGCACATTGATTTTGGCGCTCAGCTTGAGCAAGCTAGAACGGCTTATCCTGCTGGTGAAGGAGCTGCTTGCAAGCGTTTAGAGGATTTTATCGCGGATGATATCGATAACTATGACATCAGCCGCGATGTGCCAAATTTGCAAGCGACTAGCCAGCTATCAGCCTACCTCACTATTGGCGCAATAAGCCCAAGACTTTGTTATCTGCAAGCCACAAAAGCATTAGAGAGATTACAGGATAATGATAGCGATAATTTCGATAGCTTTGATAAGTCAGATAGGTCCGATAACAACGATATTAACCGCTGGATAAGTGAACTGGCGTGGCGCGACTTTTATCGTCATGTTTTAGATGATAAGCCCGAGCTTATTCGCCATAAAGCTTATAAAGAAGAAACCGATAACAAGATTAACTGGTCATATAATCAGGATGATTTTAAGGCATGGTGCACAGGCATGACAGGCGTGCCATTGGTCGATGCGGCGATGCGCTGTCTCAATGCGACCGGGTTTATGCACAATCGCTTACGGATGGTGACGGCGATGTTTTTGACCAAAGATTTATTAATGGATTGGCGCTTGGGCGAGCGTTACTTTATGCAGCAGCTGATAGATGGCGATTTTGCATCCAATAATGGCGGCTGGCAATGGAGCGCGTCAACTGGCACAGATTCCGCACCTTACTTCCGTATTATGAACCCTTTTAGCCAAGCTAAGAGCCATGATACTGATGGATTATTTATTAAGACTTGGCTGCCAGAATTAAAAGACGTGCCAAGCAGAATTTTGCATAGTGAAGATAAAATGCGTAAAGCGCTCACAAAGGGCGGTCAGTTTGCTGACATTGCTTATCCTGTGCCGATGGTTGAGCATAAGGCAGCACGACAACTGGCGATTGCTGAGTTTAAAAAACAACGCTGACATTTTTAGTAAAAAGCGCTAGTTTTCTACTTGAGCTACCTCTTGTGGCGCACTACCAGTTTGTACCAAACTGCTTTGTGCTGCACTATCTATATCGATAGCTGGCTTTACTATTCGTGTCTGAATGGTATAAATAGCATACGCAAGACAAGTAAAGCTTATGATGAGCAGCACCCACGTCGCAAAAGGTAGCGATTCTTTTGCTTTAGGCTGCTTGATTAATTCGCGTTTCTCATGAACGGAGGGCTGATTATTGGAAGTTGTCATATACGCCACCTCTTATATCATATAAGCTTATTTCAACGACAGCATTTATAAGGCTATCGTTAATAATAAATAAGTCCTGCTATATAATATAGTAACCCTATTGCCAATAAATTCAAGCAACATCTGTTAAGTGGTGTGGCGTTTCGTTAAACCATTTTAAGTATTAAGCCGTTGGCATTTGACACGCGCCTGCTCCCTGCGTGGAGACCGTTACGACAGCACCCGTCAATGAAAATAACTGCTGCAATTGGGTTTGCGCATTTTCTAATGCCAGATTCATCACATCACCGCGGCAAGCACGCTCAAGGACTTCTTTTTTCGCCATACTTTGCGCTTGTTGCAAGATTTTTGGATCGACCTGCATCATACCAAAAGCGCCCGTTTGCCAATCATAGATTTCGATATCGTCTAAATAAACAGAAAATATCTCTGACGGCGGCAAGGTAATATTGATTTGCGGCAACATTGAAACAGGTGTATTAGCATCAGCTTCCTGCACCTGTTCAACATCAATCTCTGGCTGCACCACCTGTACCATCTCTGGCGTTAATGCACTCAAATCAATCCCTGCTTCTACGCGCCCGCGTGCAATAAACAAACCCTTTTGCTCATCTTGCCACAGCTTCATCCAACTGCCTGGCTTTTGGCTAGTAATAACGGTATCGACACTGAATGCCACCGTCTCTAAACGATTTAATTTTTGAATTTGCATCACCACCCCTTCACGGGTAATGGTTTCTATCGGTTCTTCTTTGCTGAGGTTTTGCGCGCTGTATATCGCAAAAGCGAGCGCGGCAAGACCGATAAGCAATACCAGCCACGATAGCATGGAGATGGGTTTTTTCGCTTGCGGGTGCTTGTCATTATTATTAGCCGCGGGAGAGTGATTATCAGGGTTGACCATGTAAACTACCTCAAGGTTTTATATTAATTCTTATCAGCATAAAATTGCTAAATACTAAGCCTTTAATGCTAGTTGTTTATAATCATTTCAAGCAGTTACTACCATTCTTCTACATAATTAATGAGCTTGATGCCACTTTAAAAACTAGCTTTTGCTTCACTATTTATCCCTTTATTCTTTTATGTCCAGAATCTATAAATCGTGCTGCTTTATCAGCTAACCAGAGTTTTATCTTTGAGTCTCCAAAATTGGTGGATTTTGAGTTTAAAAATCCGCTTATTTTTAGCATTGTTATTGAGTTTAGCCACTGTTTGGGATGAAACAACAAAAAGTCATTGCGTCTTAGGCGAACTTTACCTAACATAGTCAGATTGTATAAGCAAAATGTTGGCATGCACCCATTTTTCTGGCTTTTTTGCCAAAAATATGACGCTGTCGATATGGATGTATTCATACAAAAATAAAAGTTTCACCCTTTTTGTAAGGCGTTTTATAAACGCACTTTCTAATAACGTGCTGCTTGTTGCAGTACTTTTTAGCTAGGCAGGTCCTAGACTATTACCAAGTGATAAAAGGTAAGCTTGCGTCGGCCACCAAAGCACACGCTAAATATCCTCCTATTTCTTATTTATTTTATCGTTGATAAGGTTCCGCTTTATTTATGAAAGCCAGTCAATTTTTGTTTGCCACGCTAAAAGAAACGCCCAGCGACGCTGATATCGCCTCAAGCCAACTCATGGTAAGAGCAGGTCTTATTCGTAAAATCGCTTCTGGATTGTATATCTGGCTGCCGATGGGTTTACGCGTGTTGCAAAAAGTCGAACGCATCGTTCGCGAAGAGATGCAAAACGTCGGCGCTCAAGAAGTGCTAATGCCAATGACCCAGCCTGCCGAGCTTTGGCAAACGACCGGGCGTTTTAATGACTATGGTCCTGAGCTGCTACGCTTTAAAGACCGTCATGACCGCGATTTTGTCTTGGGGCCGACGCACGAAGAAGTCATCACCAACCTTGCTCAAGGTGAGCTGCGCAGTTATAAGCAGTTGCCGATTACCTTTTTCCAAATCCAAGGTAAGTTCCGTGACGAGATTCGTCCACGTTTTGGCGTGATGCGTGCGCGTGAATTCACCATGAAAGACGCTTACTCGTTCCACGCTGACCAAGCGTCTTTGGCAAAGACTTACCATGAGATGTACGACGCTTATACGCGCATCTTTACCCGTTTGGGTTTAGATTTCCGTGCCGTGCAAGCGGATACCGGTTCTATTGGCGGTTTTGCGTCGCATGAGTTTCATGTGTTGGCAGACAGCGGTGAAGATGATATCGCTTTCTCTGACGTTTCTGATTATGCAGCCAACGTTGAGCTTGCCGAATCGGTCAGCACCGCTGAGCGTCAGCCACCAAAAATGGAGCGCGAAGATGTTTTAACAGAAGACATGACCAGCTGTAAAATGGTTGCTGAGCATCTAGGCGTACCATTAGAAACCACGGTAAAAACCTTAATTGTCCATGGTCATACCGAAGATGATGAGCCGCAATTAATCGCGATAGTCTTACGCGGTGACCATCAGCTAAATACCATTAAAGCGGAGAAAATTGAAGAAGCCAATGTACCGCTAACGATGGCCTCCGATGAAGAGCTTAAAGCCGCTGGTTTGCATAAAGGTTATATCGGCGTTGATTTGGATATGCCCGTATTTGTCGATCGCTCGGCAGCGTCTTTGTCAGATTTTGTCTCGGGCGCCAATGAAGTTAATAAACATACCATCGGTATGAACTGGGCGCGTGACGCCAGTATTACCCGCGTCGTTGATGTGCGCAATGTACAAGAAGGCGATCCTTCTCCTGACGGTAAAGGCAGCCTAAAAATCAAACGCGGTATCGAAGTCGGTCATATCTTCCAGTTGGGTGATAAATACTCGCAAGCGATGAATGCGACTGTCTCTGGCGAAGATGGCAAGCCTGTGACCATGATGATGGGTTGCTACGGTATTGGCGTTAGTCGTATCATCGCAGCTGCTATCGAGCAGAACAACGATGAAAACGGCATTATGTGGCCACAAACGCCAAGCATTGAAGATTCAATTGCGCCGTTTGAAGTCGCTATCATACCGATGAAGTCAAAAGAAGACACCGTCATGCAGACGGCGACCGCGCTGTATGAAGAGCTAAAAGCTCAAGGGGTTAACGTCCTACTTGATGACCGTAATGAGCGCCCGGGCGTGAAGTTTGCTGACCTTGAACTGATTGGTATTCCGCATCGTATCGTGGTTTCAGACCGTAACTTGGCTGAAGGCAAATACGAATACGTCAATCGCCGCGAAACAGAAAAGCAAATGCTGAGCCGCGAAGAAGTGATGGCAAAAGTAAGCGGCAAATAGTTTTTACTAAAACTTGCTCAATAAAAAAGCGCCTATCTGAATCAGATAGGCGCTTTTTTAAACCAAACGCTGCAAAATCAATTTAAATAAAACCATTACTTTACTGGCGAATTAAGCGGCTTGGCTGCGGTAATAACTTTATATCACTGACGCGGCAAGGATTGATATCGATACCGCCGCGACGTGTATACCACGCGCGCACCATCAGCTCGCTTGGCTCATAATGTTTGCTTAAATCAGCAAATATTTGCTCGACACACTGCTCATGAAAACCATTATGCTGACGGAAACTTAAAACATAACGCAGCATGCTCGCTGCATCGACTGCTTTATCACTGGTAATTGAAACCGCTAACGTCCCCCAATCGGGCTGATTGGTCACCGGACAATTACTCCGCAGCGAGTTAGAATAAAAAGTATAAGGCTGCGCAACTTCCGCCGTATTGTTGCTTGCTAAATTATTATCATCTGCCTTGCTCTCTAGCAATGACGCGTCAGGATGTTCCGTTAGCGCGACTTTCTCGCTGCTATTGGCAAGTGCCTCATCAATACAAACGCCTTCAGGTTGAGCAATTAACAAGCCTGTTGCTTTATCATCCAAGTCATCATTTAGGCTAAATGTTTCAACGGTTACTTCTGCTTGAACGCATGACGATAAGTCTTTAGCAATCAACGCTTGCACCTCATCCCAACTACCAAACTCAGTAAAGTTAATACTATTTAAATATAGTTTTAATGACTTTGATTCGACGATAAACGGCGAGCTTGCCGGGATACCAAAACGCGCAATAGCCACTTGCGAGATACCTTGTGCATTTAACCAAGACAGCTCAAAGGCGTGCCACCAATCGACGCCCACTGCTAGCTTATCATCTTGCCAGCCAATCACATCGCGCCCTAGATTGCGCGCTATTGGATAGAGGGTCTCAGGACTATACTCAGTTGGATAATCAGTGGTTTGTTCGCCTAAAATACCGTGAATACTCATGGCTAATTCCTAATAGTAAAACTAATGATAGTTAAAATGCTAGAGATTATATATAGAACTCACAGCAACTTATAAACGAATACGCGAACCATCACTTAATAGTCGATAAGAGATGATATAAAAAATGACGCAAAAAACAAAGATAGCCGCCATCGAATACCACACATTGACATCAGAATAGCCAAGGATACCGTAGCGGAAAGAATTCACCATATAGACAATTGGGTTTAACAGTGAAATATTTTGCCAAAATGGTGATAAATTTTCCATCGAATAAAACACCCCGCCAAGATAGGTCAGCGGCGTCAACACAAAGCTTGGAATAATAGAAATATCATCAAATGAGCGCGCAAATACGGCGTTGATAAAGCCACCAAGCGAGAATAAAACCGAGGTGCCAATCACCGTAAATAAGGTAATAAATAAGTGCTCAATACCCAGCTTGGTAAAAAATAACGCCACAATAAAGACGATGACCCCAACCGCCAGTCCGCGGAAAATACCGCCACTGATATAACCGGTCAAAATAGCGTGCTTAGAGATTGGCGATACCAGCAGCTCCTCAATGCTCGAGTGAAACTTAGCACTAAAAAAGCTCGAGACCACGTTTGAGTAACTGTTGGTGATAATCGCCATCATAATCAAACCGGGCACGATAAACTGCATGTATGGCACACCGCCCATCTCGCCCACGCGCGAACCGATCATTTTACCAAAGATGACAAAATACAGGCTCATCGTAATGACTGGCGGCAATAATGTTTGCGGCCAGATGCGTAATATGCGGCGAATCTCTTTAATCAGCAGGGTGCGAAAAGCAATCCAGCGTTGTGCGAAGTTCATGCGTTATCTCTCCTAAGCAGTCTACAGGCTAATATCAAAACGCTATCACGGCCCGCAGTGTTGCCTATATGGTTGCTATATTTATAGTGGTCTATTTATGTGGGTGGGTAAATCGAGAAATTATGAATAAAACAGCCTACGAGCTTAAAGGTTCATGCAAGCTTTTATCGACCAAGCGCATAAACAACTCTTCTAAACGGTTGGCTTTATTACGCATACTGGCGACCAAAACGCCTTGCTTAGACAACTGCTCAAAGACACCGTTTAGCGACTCCCCTTCTGTCAGGGTCACTTCAAGCGTTAAATCATCAGGCTGTAGCGTGTCAGTAACCCCTGTTAAAGCAATTTGCTTGGTCAATGGCGTCGCCAAATCAAAGACAAAAGTTTCGACCGATAACTGCGCTAATAAATCTTTCATTTCTGTATTAATACGAATCTCACCGTGATCCAAAATAGCGATACGCTTACAAAGCTGCTCTGCTTCTTCCAAATAATGGGTGGTCAAAATAATCGTGGTATTTTCTTCAACGTTAATCTGCTGCATAAATTCCCACATCGAGCGGCGCAGCTCGATATCGACCCCAGCCGTTGGTTCGTCGAGTATCAATAGCTTTGGTTTATGAATCAAGGCGCGCGCAATCATCAATCGGCGCTTCATACCGCCCGATAGCTCGCGCGCTTTATTATCGCGCTTATCCCATAAGCCCAATGCTTTGAGCAGTTTTTCTGCTCGCGGCTTAGACTCTTTTGCTGCAATACCAAAATAGCCGGCTTGAGTAATCAAAATATCTTCAACTTTTTCAAACTGATTAAAGTTAAATTCTTGCGGTACCACGCCCAAAAACTGTTTGGCTTTTGAAGGTTCAGCCAATAAGTCAGTACCAAAGATATGCACACTACCCGCCGTTGGCTTAAACAGGGAGCTAATGATACCAATCATCGTTGATTTGCCCGCACCATTTGGCCCAAGGAGCGCAAAAAATCCACCTTGTGGCACTGTCAAGCTGACATCTTTTAATGCCGAAAACCCGTTGCCATAGGTTTTAGATAGGTTCTGAATAGATAGCGCTGGCACCTCAGACATGAATACCTCTTTAATAATGATGTATCTATAAAGGAATATAGAAGACGATTCGGGAAAAGTTAGTTTCTCTCATATTTGCTCTCGTCTCTTACGACGAGTCTAGTGTCTAGATGTGAGGCTCGCGGTCGCAGATTTCAACGTTAGGATGATATAACCACGATATTAATAATATCAATCGACGCCCACAAAAAAACGCCTACCTCATTAAATGAAATAGGCGCTTTATAAGCTTCTATATATGATTACTGATATCCGCAATACTGTAAAGTGCTCTCAATATATTTATATGTTAAAGGAGAATAATGATAAAAAAGCAAAGTAGGAGACGATAGCTACTTTACCGTCTCCTACTTTTTTCTATTGCTTTTTTACATATGGCACAGGCAATTAGCTTGCTTCATCAACCATATAATCCACTGCGCTTTGTACTTCTTCATCAGGGATATCAGCGCCACCTTTAGCAGGCATAGCGTTAAAGCCGTTGATAGCATGGGTATACAAGGTATCTTTACCTTTGGCGATACGAGGACCCCAAGCGCCAGCATCACCTAGCATAGGCGAGCCAAGTAAGCCTGAGGCGTGACACGTTTGGCAGGTAGCGTTATAAACGGCTTTACCATCACGCGGACCATCACCTGCTGCTGGCCCTGCAGAACGTGCAGTGACGTCGCATACTTCGTCGTCCTCAAAGCAGACTTTAGCAACCGGCTGAATACGAGCAATCAAGTTAGGATACAAAGCGATGAGC
Source organism: Psychrobacter pulmonis (assembly GCF_904846465.1). Classification (NCBI taxonomy): domain Bacteria; kingdom Pseudomonadati; phylum Pseudomonadota; class Gammaproteobacteria; order Moraxellales; family Moraxellaceae; genus Psychrobacter; species Psychrobacter pulmonis. The sequence continues at coordinate 56,909 of NZ_CAJHAT010000007.1, read as the reverse complement.
TTTTGTACTTGTGGCGTATCTTGCGGAATAGGCTCTTCTTCAGCGGCAGGTGCGGCAGCGGCTGTTGCTTCTTCAGCAGGTGCATCTGCATCGGTCGCGTCTGCTTGTGCAGCTTCATCGGTAGCTGCAGCGCCATCGGTAGTATCAGCAGCAGCTTTGGTATCGTCACCCAATTTTTCAGGCAAGTTATCGACAACCTCTTGCCCTTCTGCGACATCAGATACGGTTACAGGCGTGTCTACAACACTTTCGGCTTGGCTCACAGCGATACTAGCGATTCCTAGAATGGCAGCTGCCGATAACATAACTACTTTTCTCATTCGTCACGTTCTCTTATTGCGTATACAAGGGCCGACACGACTTGGACATTCTGTTTGTCCTCCTTTGATAACCAAGCAGTTATCAATAGCAAACAGCCATCCCGCATACGGGCGCGCTTGTAATCGGTGATTATAAATATGAATTCTCCCTGACATTATAAGGGAAAAGACAGGTGGATTGCCATGCCTGTTTGCCGACTATGGTGTTTTTTCTTAAAAAACGCCAATAGCGGCCTTCATTCATTGGCTTTATGACTTTTATTTGTTAGACTAAGCGGTCTTAATTTTTAGACGCCTTTTCGTTCTAACGACAGCCAATTGCACTTATTTATACACGTCATCGGTTTATTGGATTTTAGTCGATCAATTATGCGCTCGTAGCTCAGTTGGATAGAGTATCGGTTTCCGAAGCCGAGGGTCGTGGGTTCGATTCCCGCCGAGCGCACCAATCATTATAATCAGTCGTTTTTTACCCTTTTCTAGTCCTACCTATTACCTCATAACACTTTAACGGCAACGCTTTGCGCTGTTAACTTCGGCCTATCATTTTGCGCTGTTAACTTCGGCCTATCATTTTGCGCTAACAACGTTAAAATGTTGTATATAAAGTTGTTAAATCTATTTAATTTATAAAAACCTACTCTGCATCTTGCAAATTCGCCATTAGCTGAGCACGGCTGGGGATACGGTGATAATTAATCACGGGTACGTCTCCCAAACGGCGCTGACCCGCGGCAAGCTTTTTATCAATGGTAATCATAGCCACTTTTTTATCTTGCTTGCTAATCAGTAAATGATTGGCTTTTCGGTTGACACGGTAGTCAGGAAAATACTGCTTAACCAATTCTGCAGTTTTTTGTAGCGCATCATTGAGTGGTGTTTTTGCGCGCCCCGACTTTAGGTTGTGCTTATCGGCGGCTTTAGGCGCGCGCGATTTTGCCAATACCCATAGTCCGATGACAACCGCGAGCAATATGACAAGCCACCAAATACCATCTATCATAGAAGTCTATATCCAATCTTAAAAAGGGATGGCTCATGTTAACAGAATTATCACCTGCGTTAATAGCCGAAGTCGAGCGCGCTGCCAAATTGCTGGGCTCAAAACAGTGCATCTGTATTTTAACGGGCGCTGGGATTTCAGCAGAAAGTGGCATTCCAACGTTTCGAGATAAGCAAACGGGCCTTTGGGAAAACTATGTGGCTGAGGACTTGGCAACGCCTGAGGCTTTTGCTCGCGACCCAAAACTGGTGTGGTCATGGTATCAGTGGCGCAGGCAATTGGTCGCTGAGAAAAAACCAAACCCTGCCCATGAAGCTTTAGCGCAGTGGCAATATCATAGCCAATCTACCGAGCAGCAATTGACGCTTATTAGCCAAAATGTCGACGATTTGCATGAACAGGCAGGTAGTAGTGTCACCCATTTACATGGCAATCTTTGGCAAAATCGCTGCAGTCAATGCGATGCGCCCTACCAAGAGCAATCTAGAGGCTCATATAATAGTGCTGATACCATAGATTATAGTGACGCTCTGATTACTTGCTCGCACTGTGAAGGCTATATACGTCCCGATATCGTCTGGTTTGGCGAGGCGTTGCCTGTACAAGCATGGCAGACAGCGGAGGACGCGGCGGCCAATTGTGAAGTGTTTATGAGTCTTGGCACCTCAAGTCTCGTTTATCCTGCGGCAGGTCTCGCACAATTGGCAAAAGATAACGGCGCTAAAATCATCGAGATAAACCCACATCCAACGCCAAATACCATCGTTGATATTACTCTAGCAGAAAAGGCTGGGATTATTATGCCGTTATTAATCCAAAAAATTACGGCCATGTAACTGTCGCCTAAAAAGCACTTTGTAAAAAAGGAAAAGGCTTAACGATTTATATAACCGTTAAGCCTTAATCAATGAAGATATCTTTAATCGCCCCTACCGGAGAGCAAAATCCACTTGCGCTAGGTATTTCTCTTTTAATTCATTATTTATAAATGAAGATCTAAAAGAGTTTTTTACCAAAGTAACGATATCATTTTCTGTCAGCGGTAGATGGTTGCATATATTGATAAAGTTTTGATTCATATACCCTTTAAAATAAGCCGGATCATCAGAGTTGACGCTGACATTTAAGCCATAGTCTAGCAGCTCTTTAATATTGTGCTGTTTGTAACTCTCAAATACCTTGAGCTCAATATTAGAATTGGGGCAAACTGTCAGCGGCATTTGCTCATCTTTTAGGCGTTGCATCAACGCTGCACTTTTTATCGATTGTACGCCATGATCAATGCGATTGATTTGCAATAAATCTAACGCTTCATAAATATAAGAAAAATCTGCTTCCTCGCCAGCATGAGCGACCAGCTTAAAGCCTGCTTCTTTGGCCTTTTTAAACACTTCTTTAAACTTGGCGGGAGGGTTGCCCAATTCTGAAGAATCCAGACCGACGCCGATAATATCATCTTTAAACGCCATTGCTTGCTCTAAAGTCTCAAACGCCTCTTCTTGCGATAAGTGGCGTAAAAAGCACATGATAATACAAGAGGTGATGCCGTATTTTTCTTTGGCATCGGCAAGCGCTTCTTTAATACCAGTAATGACTGTCGCAAACTCAACCCCTCTTGCAGTATGAGTTTGCGGATCAAAAAATATTTCCGTATGGACGACATTATCTTCGACACACTTTAGAATATATTCCCACGTTAAATCATAAAAATCGTCTTTGGTAATCAGAACGTTGGCGCCCGCATAATAGATATCTAAGAAAGTTTGTAGATTGGTAAAATTATAGGCACGGCGGACGTCTTCGATATCCTTATAAGGGATAGCGATATTGTTCTTTTTCGCCAGTCTAAACATCAACTCCGGTTCTAATGAGCCTTCGATATGTAAATGCAGCTCTGCTTTTGGCAATTTTTTTATCAGCTCAATCATGGTATTGGCATGGTCCTGTATCTAAACTTACTTGTTATTTCTTTAAGCGTTATTTTAAAAATGCTGTTAGTTTGAAAAATTGTTAATAAAGAAACTATTATTTTAAAAAATTGCTATTTTAAAAACACCACAGTATCGGACAGCTCATTGCCAGCAGGGTCATGTTCAAGATGATAATACTGACGCAATAACTGACCTACCTCGTCCAACAACTCCATCAGACTTTCTTCAGTTTTTTGATTGGCGATACCTGAGACCGCCTTTTCGCACATGGCGCTCCACACGGTTGGACTGACATGCGTGCTGATACCGCGGTCAGCGACGATTTCTAGCTTGTGCTCGCAAATATTGACATAAATCAAAACGCCGGTGTTTTCTTCGGTATCCCACACGCGATATTCGCTAAATAAATCAATCGCTCGATCGCGGCAGTCAAGATGATAAGCATCTTGGATAGGTAAGTGATTTTCGATAATTAAAAACACCTCGCCGCGATGTCCGCGCTCAGCCAGCGTCACCTGCTCTGTCAGCCGAGCTTTGGCCGCGGGCGTGAGCCACTTGCTATGCAACATAGGGACAAACAGTACTTGACGCCACCAACGCGCAAAACTTGCCTGCGACGAATTGCTTTTTACCATTATATTATATCCTCAAGTACGCCATTGCTGGCAATTTTCTAATGTCTGAGCCTAATTTACCCTTCTTACTCTTATAGAAATCGCCTCTACCAAGAGCCGCCCGCGCCGCCGCCGCCAAAGCCGCCGCCACCGCCGCCGAAGCCGCCACCACCAAAACCTCCGCCGCCGAAACCTCCACTACCACCGCCCATACCGGGCAGGAATACTATACCGCCGCCACCGCCGCGTCCTCCACGACCGCCGCCTGAGCCACGCGAAATTAAAAACAGCCATATAAATATCGCCATAATTAACGTCATAAAGAAACCGCCGCCCAAGGCCAGCGAGCCTACAAAGAAACCGCCAGCGGTCAGGATAGAACCAAAGATGCGCCCAAAGATACTGGTAATAAAGCTACCAAATATCATTGCCATGACAAATAAAAACACTGGCGATGGGTTATCACCAATGTCATTTTGATTTTGACCGCGTTCAGCCGCTTGCGCATCGGCACGCGCCAATACTTCAGGATCAGCGGTCAGGCGCGTTTGCAGCGCGCCAACGCCCGCCAATATCCCAGCGCCATAGTCATTTTGCTTAAATAGCGGTGTGATGTCTTCGCGAATAATACGGTTGACCGCCGAATCTGGCAACACCCCTTCTAGTCCGTAACCCGTTAAAATATAGATATTGCGGTCATTAACGGCAACGACCATTAGCAGGCCATCGTCAATATCTTTATTACCCAGCTGCCATTTTTCGGCAACTTGTAGCGCATAATCAAAGATTGGCATGCCATTGGTGGTCGGTACAATGACCACCGCAGCTTGCGCCAAACCTTGCTGATAAATGCCTCTTAGCTGCGCCTCTAAACGCTGCTTTTCTTGCGGGTTTAAGATATTGGCTTGGTCGATAACTGGCGAGTTTAAGATGAGCTTATCGGCATCGACACCCTGAGCGCTTGATTGTACAGGCGGACGATTAGAAGTTGTTGAGGTGGTCGTATTACTATCGGAATTAGCAGCATTAGGATTGATAGCATCATTGCCAAGAACAGCTTCGTTAATTGCTTCGTTACCTAAGACGGCATCGTTGATGGCTTCATTAGTTTCGGCAGCTTTTGCAATCGCTACCAATTCCTCGACACTACGGTTTTGCATATCTGAGGTGCTATCGCTAGCAACCGCCGTATTATTATTAGCATCGGGTGCTGCATGCAGCAGCGAGCCACTTCCAATGCTTAGAGTAAATAATAATGCGGATAAGAGTGCTGTTGAATGCTTCATCTAATCTATACCACCTCAAATAACATCTGTACTAATAAATGACGGCAAAACCAAGGGCTATAAAAAGCCATCTAACAACGCAAAAACCGAGTTACGATTAAGGCGTTCTATCATTTTTGAGCAAATAAACGGACTGTTAAATAAACGCACTGTCATATAAACAGTAGCATTTATACGCCATCATGGTAGATAGAACGCCTAGACTGAAAACTTTGCTTTACTGCGCCGTCTGCGCATTATCGTCGCCGAAGTTGACACTTGGTGCAGTCGATATTTCTTTTTCATTGGCAACGCTAAAGTTTGGTTTGGCGTCCATGCCAAATACTTTGGCCGTAATATTGGTTGGGAACTGACGCACGGTAGTGTTATAACCTTGAACTTCTTGGATATAACGGTTACGCGCCACCGTAATACGGTTTTCTGTACCTTCCAGCTGCGCCTGCAAATCTTGGAACAAAGCATCAGATTTTAGCTCAGGATAGCGCTCAGAAACCGCCATCAAACGCGATAGCGCGCCAGTCATCTGATCTTGGGCAGCCGCATAGCGCTCCATTGCTTCAGGGTCATTGAGCAGCTCTGGCGTGACTGTAATACCGCCCGCTTGTGAACGCGCTGCCGCGACTTGAGTAAATACTTCTTGCTCTTGCTTAGCGTATTGCTGCACGACTTTGACTAAGTTTGGTACTAAGTCCGAACGACGCTGATATTGGTTGACCACTTCTGACCAAGCCGCGGTAACCTGCTCATCTTGCGCCTGCAAATTGTTATAGCCACAACCGCTCAAACCAACAGTAGAGGTCGCTAATACTGCTGATAGCAACATAGGTTTTAAAAAAGATTTACGCGTCATCGTTGACTCTCCTAATGATAAATAACAAACAAAACGTTTTTTAATCGCTTTTTTAATGTTAACCACTTATATGCACTTATACTTTATCGCCTACTGGATTTTATAACCGATAGTTTCGCAGCTAACCGTTTCATGGCGTGAATATCGCAGCAGCAATATATTGTGCTAATAATGGCGCTATACCGTCACTTTTACAATTCATCGTTACCAAAACACAACCGCAAAGCAGCGTTTATCGTAGGGCTGTGACGCATTTTTAGGCATTTAGCACTGCTGTTAGCGCGACTGTCTTTTAAGCCCCCATTAACGGTTAATTAAAAAGTATTGGCCAATACAAGATAAATAGAAGATTTTTTGACCTTGTATAAGCAATCAAGCAAAGAAAACCATTTATAAATGAACGCCCTTATAAAGAAAATTCTAGTAATTGCCTAAAAAATATGGCAAATTGCAGTTACGTAGCCGTACGGTTTGAATACATTTGGTAGTGGACTTATAAGAATTTTGGTACTAGCAGCTCGTCAATGTCGCATCAAAAAGGATTGATAAACGATTAAAGACTGCTCTATTATCCTACTCTACCATGTAAGTGTAGCCAGCTGATATGACTCATAAAAAGTTAAGTACCATCTTCTCGCTTACTGAGATGATGGTTATTTATATTATAACCGCCTGTTTTATCCACTGGTTTATTTTAAGCGCTTTATTCATAAGCAGCCTTAATAAACTATCAACGCTGATAAGCGGTTGCATACGCTCATTATTGTTCATAAACCAGACGGATAACAGCAGACAACTACAGTCCATCCTTGGTGGCTAAGCGCGTATGAAGCTTAATCTGTAAGGAGAATTTCCACCGCAGTTAAGTGCATGCAGATTATTTGAGTGGTTGGTTTTAATAAGGATATTACAGCTGGTCTACTCTTAGCATCATCATATATAGCCACTTTGAGACAGTACTAGGAATATACATATGGAAGGTTTAGTCGATTTAGTAAACGGAATTATCTGGAGCCCAGCATTGGTTTATCTCTGCTTGGGCGCAGGTTTATTTTATTCCATCATGACGCGCTTCGTACAAGTACGTTTATTCGGGGAAATGATTACCTTACTTTTTACTGGTAAATCAAGTGCACAGGGTATTTCATCATTTCAGGCACTCGCCGTATCCCTAGCGGGGCGTGTGGGTATGGGTAACATCGCTGGGGTCGCTGCCGCTATTGGTTTCGGTGGTCCTGGTGCGGTATTTTGGATGTGGGTTGTGGCTTTCTTAGGCGCATCTACTGCTTATGTCGAAGCAACCCTTGCACAGATTTATAAAGAAAAAGACGTCATCACTGGCGAATACCGCGGCGGTCCAGCTTACTATTTTGAGCGCGCCCTTGGTCAACGCTGGTATGGCATTCTTTTTGCCGTCGCGTCTATCTTAGCTTGCGGTATGTTCTTACCGGGCGTACAAGCAAACGGCGTTATTAGCGCGTTTGCTCAAGTCATGGGTGAAGGCACGCCGATGAATATCATGGGCTTAGAAGTTGGCTCTATGCGCTTGGTCGGTCTTGCTATCATTTTGGTCATCTTAGGTACTATTATCTTTGGTGGTATCAAACGTATCGCAACCTTTACCGAGTATGCTGTTCCTTTTATGGCACTCGGTTATATTGGCCTTGCACTCGTCATTATGTTTACCAATTATCAGATGATTCCAGAAGTTTTCGGCTTGATTATCAGTGATGCGTTTACCGCACAAGCAGGCTTTGGTGCCGCTATCGGTTGGGGTGTCAAACGTGGTATTTACTCTAACGAAGCGGGTCAAGGTACAGGTCCTCACGCTGCGGCTGCTGCGGAAGTTGAGCATCCATCACAGCAAGGTTTGGTACAAGCGTTCTCAGTGTATGTTGATACCTTATTAGTCTGTTCTGCGACTGCGTTTATGATCATTACCATGGGTACTTATAATATCCAAGGTACACTACCAGACGGTCAATTCATCGTACAAAACGTCGCAGCTGGTGTTGAGATCAACTCGCCTGCCTTTACGCAGATGGCAATGGAAACCATGTACGGTCAATTTGGTAATATCTTTATTGCCGTTGCAGTCTTCTTCTTTGCCTTTACCACCATCTTGGCGTACTACTATATCGCTGAAGTAAACGTCGCTTACTTGACACGCTTTATCAGTCGCGGCGCTAATAGAACTGGTCTATTCTTAGTTAAAATCTTAATCATGGTGATGGTTGCCTACGGTGGACTTAACTCTGCAGGCTACATTTGGGATATCGGTGATATCGGCGTAGGCCTAATGGCGTGGTTAAATATCGTTGGTATTTTGGTTATCTTTATTGTCGCGCGTCCAACGCTTACTATGCTTAGAGATTATGAAGCACAGCGTAAAGCAGGCGTGAAGCACTATACCTTTGATCCAGCAAAATTCGGTATCAAAAATGCGCCGTATTGGGAAGAGCGTCATCTAAAGCAGCAACAAAGAATGGCAGCGCAAGACCCACTACATAAAGAACGTCTATAGTTTACTGAGCTATAATGTTATCTAAATAGTATTGATGACACTACAAGCATCGATAAAACAAAAAGCCTGAGGCAATGGTCTCAGGCTTTTTTATTGGTCGATTTATTTCAAAATCGTTACAGAATGAGTGAAAAGTAATATCGATACATCACGCACTGCTGATATCAATTTTTCTTGCTTGCTGGGCCTGCGCAGACAGAGGCTACAAAAAATTGATATCAGCAATACCGTAGCGTTTTTAGAATATCTTGACTATACAGGGTGACTGGGATAAATTTTTTATCAGTCAGCAGACATAAAAAAAGCCTAGCTTTATAACTAGGCTTTTTGCATTTTAAAGTAAGATTGGTGTGAATCGCTGAGCCTTATTTAGGCAATAAAACTGTATCAATTACATGGACCACACCGTTGGTTGCCATCATATCGGTACCAACGATGTTTGCAGTGTTGCCACTGGCATCAGTAATCACATTAGCATCACTGATGGAGATGGTTTGACCGTTTGCCGTGTCGATAGCGGTACCATAAGGGATATCAGCAGCTTTAACCACCATTGGTACGACATGATACGTCAATACGCTAGTTAGCAACTCTTTATCACCGAGCAATTCCTCTTTAGTGACGTTCAGTTTGGTCAACAAAGCAGCAAAGGCATCATCGGTTGGGGCGAATACCGTGTACTGACCTTCTGCCATCATCATGTCATCAAGCTCAGCCGCTTGCAGCGCTTCGGTTAGGATGGTTAGATTCTCATTGCCAGCCGCCATTTCACCGATACTTTGTGTCGCTGCCGCATCTACAGGCATCGCATCATTAGACTCAGCCACTGCTTCAGCTGGCATATCTGTGGTGGTTTCTGGCTCAACGGCTACGTCAGTAGTTGCGGCTGGCTCAACTGGCTCAGTAACGGCTTCTTTATCGTTACAGGCCGCCAGTGACATGGCAGCGGTAACGACGGCGATAGATAATAAATTCTTTTTTAACATAGGTCATTCCTTTGAAATAACGGGTTTATGGGTGGTATTTTTTGATTTTAGAACGGTTTTAGTTTTGGAACTTTTAAATTTAGATACTGATATAAACACGGATAAATAAAAGTTTCTAGATGAAAATGTCGGTAAATGAGTGATAAGTTAGGTAATATCACTCAATATCTACTATCTTAGCTGATTATTTTTTGCTTACTGCTGACTTAGGTAGCAACACTGTATCGATCACGTATAGCGTCCCATTGCTAGGCTAAAAAAGAATATTAATTTATAACCTAGCAATAGTTATATAGCATTTGAATCTGCCTACTACCTAAGCAAATAATTTGTCGCTCTTTTACTGCTTATTTAAGCAACAAGATTATTTAGGCAGTGGGTTATTTAGGCAGCAACACTCTATCAATCACATGTATCACGCCATTACTCGCCGCGATATCTGTTTTTAAAATCTTGGTAGTACGACCATTTTCATCCATTAATCTGCCTTGTGGCGTAATCATCAGCGTGTCATTACTGAGCATGGTGTAATTACCCGGTCTGACATGCTTTTGATAAACAGGCGTATTACCTTTGAGCACATGATAGGTCAAGATTTTAGTCAACAACGGCTTGTTGGCAAACAGCTCAGCTTTCGTCATACCGGTCTCTTGTAACGCCTGCACAAAAGCGGCATTGGTCGGAGCCAGTATTGTGTAGCTTGCCCTGGTATCGGTCAGCGCGCCTGCCAAACCTGCCGCTTGCAAGGCTTCTACTAGTAGTGAGAAATCAGCGTTGCTTTGTGCAATCTGTACCACGTTCATATTAGCAGTTGGCTGGCTGTGCATAGGCGCCTTTGTGGCAGGGGTTTTGGTTGGCATCATATTATTACAAGCGCTAAGGCCTGCAATTGAAAGGGCTAAGGTGCCAAGGGTAGCGATTTTGGTCAGTTTCATAACATTGTCCTTAATGATTGAATGACTACATGGTTTAGTAAATGAATAGCTAACTGATTACAATTTATTGATTTTTATTACGGCTTTACGGTCAGATTGTCTTTCCTTAAAACCCTTGCCTATTCCGTTTTTAATTCTTAATTGCTAACCACTCTCAAATAAAAACCATTAACAGTTACTAATAAGCATTGCTTATGAAACGTCAATCCTTCTGAAATTAAATTAACATATCACAAAGGATTATAAACTTGCATTTAGGCTAATTTTTGTAGCTTACGTGTAAACCAAGGCAGTTTAATAAAACCTGGTATAAATAGCTGCTTTATAAATACAAATCAAAGCTTTAGGTAATCCTCTATTAAAATGATATTCATTTGTTCCAAGCGGCGTTATGCAATAGAATTTGTTATAACTGTATTTTTAATTTGGTACTTTTAATAATGTGCTAACTTTTAATACCATGCTCATTTGGTGCAACGATAATTGGTCATAGTAATCAGTTTTTGTTATTTTTAAATACGATGGCGTCAGTGATAGTGCCAAAATGGAATAAGCGGAATAAGCACAATCCCGCGAGTAATAGCCGTTTCGTGCTAGAATAATCCAGATTTGCTTATCGATTTTTAAGCCACCTTTTTATCAATACTATTGTTTTATATAGCCTATTTTATAAGTAGCTAACTTAGTAAGCTCGCCCTAAAAACCTTGAACACTTTATTTTCTTCCTTTTCTTATCTTGACTCTAATAAGCAGCGCTCCTATGACTCAAACCACCACCCCACCGACCTGTTCTCATAATCATACTGGTGTCATCAATACCAATACAGCCAATGCCACCAATGTATCAAGCACGGCTAGTGACTTTATTTTGACGCCGCCTGCTGTATTTCCTTATAAAGCGCAGCAGTTAACCGCGCGCGCTCGTATTACTGAGCAGCTGGCGGCGCGGATTATGATGTTAGATGGCGCGATGGGCACCCATATTCAGACCTTTAAGTTAGAGGAAGCCGATTATCGCGGCGAGCGTTTTGCCGATATTGAGCAAGATGTACGCGGTAATAACGATTTGTTGGTGCTCACGCAGCCGCAGATGATTAAAGAGATTCATAGCGCGCACCTAAAAGCAGGTGCCGATATCATTGAAACCAATAGCTTTAACGGTACGCGCCTATCGATGGCCGACTACGACATGCAGCACCTCGTGCCTGAGCTCAATAAAACCGCTGCGAGAATTGCCCGCGAAGCTGCTGATGAATACACCGCTAAGGCCCCAGAAAAGCCGCGCTTTGTGGCAGGCGTTATTGGGCCGACGTCGCGCACCTGTTCATTATCCCCTGACGTCAATGACCCCGCCTTTCGGAATATCACCTTTGATGAGTTGGTGCTTAATTACCGTGAGGCGACGCTGGCCTTGATAGAAGGCGGCGTCGATATCCTGTTAATCGAGACCATTTTTGATACGCTAAATGCTAAGGCTGCAATCTTTGCCGTCACGGGCGTGTTCGACGATATTGGTTTTGAATTACCGATTATGATTTCTGGGACAATTACCGATGCGTCTGGTCGGACGCTTTCAGGCCAAACGGCTGAGGCATTTTATAACTCGATTCGCCATGCCAAGCCCTTATCTGTTGGCTTTAACTGTGCGCTTGGTGCTGATGCGCTGCGTCCACATATTCAAACGCTGTCAAATATCGCCGATACTTATGTCTCCGCCCATCCAAATGCGGGTTTGCCCAATGAGTTTGGTGAGTATGACGAAACACCGGAGCAAACGGCTGCCCTGCTCGAAGGCTTTGCCAAAGCTGGCATTCTAAATATCGTCGGCGGCTGCTGCGGTACTACGCCTGAACATATTCGCCTGATTGCGGAGATGGTCGCCAATTACCCACCGCGCGTGATTCCTGAAATCCCTCCTGCTTGCCGCTTATCAGGACTTGAGCCATTTACCATTACCCCTGAAAGCTTATTCGTTAACGTCGGTGAGCGTACCAACGTGACGGGCTCAAAGAAATTCCTACGCTTGATTAAAACTGAAGCTTATACTGAAGCACTCGATGTCGCCCGCGACCAAGTCGAGGGCGGCGCGCAAATCGTCGATATCAATATGGACGAGGGTATGCTCGACTCCAAGCAAGCGATGATTCACTTCGTCAATTTGGTCTCTGGTGAGCCGGATATCAGCCGCGTGCCCTTGATGATTGACTCCTCTAAATGGGACATTATCGAAGAAGGACTTAAACGCATTCAAGGTAAATCCGTCGTCAACTCTATCTCGTTAAAAGAAGGCCATGCTGAGTTCGTCGAACGCGCCAAGCTTTGTATGCGCTTTGGCGCAGCGGTCATCGTCATGGCTTTTGATGAGGACGGTCAGGCCGATACCTATGAGCGCAAAATCGAGATTTGTCAGCGCAGTTATGATGTCTTGGTCAATGAAGTCGGCTTCCCTAGCGAGGATATCATCTTTGACCCAAATATCTTTGCGGTTGCAACCGGTATTACCGAGCATAATAATTACGGCGCTGACTTTATCAATGCCACCAAATGGATTACCGATAACTTACCAAACGCCATGGTATCGGGCGGCGTCTCCAACGTGTCGTTTAGTTTCCGTGGCAACCCGATTCGTGAAGCCATCAATTCAGTCTTTCTATACCATGCGATTCAAAACGGCTTAACCATGGGTATCGTCAATCCAGCTATGCTGGAGGTTTATGATGACATTCCGAAGGAAGCTCGCGACGCCATCGAAGATGTGATGCTCAACCGCAATCAAGGCGAAAGCGGTCAAGAGGCGACCGAACGTTTGATGACCATCGCTGAAAGTTATCAAGACGGCGGTAAGAAAAAAGACAGCACCGTCGATATGTCATGGCGCGAAGGCACGGTCGAGGAGCGTATTGCCCATGCACTAGTGAAAGGTATAACCACCTTTATCGACGCCGATACCAAAGAGGCGTGGGAGAAATATCCTAAGCCGCTAGAAGTCATCGAAGGGCCATTAATGGATGGCATGAATATCGTCGGCGACTTATTTGGCGCCGGTAAAATGTTCTTACCGCAAGTGGTAAAATCTGCCCGCGTGATGAAGCAATCCGTTGCTTGGCTGAACCCGTATATCGAAGCGGAAAAAGTTGAGGGCGAAAAGAAAGGTAAAATCCTCATGGCGACAGTTAAAGGTGACGTCCATGATATCGGAAAAAACATCGTCGGCGTGGTGCTTGGCTGTAACGGCTATGAAATCCTTGATTTGGGCGTGATGGTACCGTGTGAAAAAATCCTCGATACTGCCATCAAAGAGGAAGTCGATATCATCGGTTTGTCAGGTCTGATTACCCCAAGTCTTGATGAGATGGTCTACGTCGCCAAGCAAATGCAAGAACGCGGCATGACTTTGCCATTGATGATTGGCGGTGCAACGACTTCTAAAGCGCATACGGCAGTAAAAGTCGAGCCACAATATCAAAACGATGCGGTTATTTATGTATCAGACGCTTCACGCTCAGTAGGTGTCGTCACCAAGCTGCTGTCAAAAGAGCACCGTCAAGGGCTGATTGATGAGACACGTGAAGAGTACATCAAAGTACGTGAACGTCTTGCTAAGCGTCAGCCGAAAGCAGCAAAAATATCTTATGCTGAGTCGATAGAGCTTGGTTTTCAGTACGATTGGGGCAGCTATGTACCACCAGTGCCAAATAAACTTGGTCAAGTTATACTCGATGATTACCCAATTACCAATATATTGCCTTATATCGACTGGACGCCGTTCTTTATCTCTTGGGGACTCGCGGGTAAATATCCAAAAATCTTGCAAGATGAGGTGGTTGGTGAAGCGGCGCGTGATTTGTTTGATAATGCCAATGACTTGATGCAAAAGATGATTGATGAAAAATTAATCGTTGCCAAAGGCGTCTTTAAACTCATGCCAGCTAAGCGCACGGGTGCGGATACCGTTACTGTCTATGATAAAGCACCAACTGATGGCGGCACAGCAGAATATCAATTTGAGCATTTGCGTCAACAGTCAGATAAAGCCAGCGGCAAGCCAAACTTTAGCTTGGCAGACTTTATCTCGCCATCAGATGCGCACACAGACTATCTTGGCGGCTTTACGGTCTCTATCGTGGGCACAGAGGCGCTTGCTGAACAGTACAAAGCAGCGGGCGACGACTATAATGCTATCATGACCCAAGCCTTATCTGACCGCTTAGCCGAAGCCTTTGCCGAGCATTTGCATGAGCTGATTCGTAAAGAATATTGGGGTTATCAGGCTGACGAAAATCTAACCAATGACGAGATGATTAAAGAAAAATACGTCGGTATCCGCCCTGCGCCTGGCTATCCTGCCTGCCCTGAGCATACTGAAAAAGGCAAATTGTTTGAGTGGATTGGTACGGGCGATGCTATCGGTACTAAGCTCACCGAAAGCTATGCGATGTGGCCTGCGTCATCGGTCAGTGGTTTCTACTACTCGCATCCTAATAGTGAGTACTTTAACGTCGGTAAAATCAGCACCGATCAGTTAGAGAGCTATGCTGAGCGTAAAGGTTGGGATATCAAGACTGCTGAGAAGTGGTTAAATCCGAATTTGTAAGAACATACAACTCAGTTAACGCCTAGATCATTTATCGCTATTTTTTGGCTTATTCATTTAACATGATTAAGCCTTTTTATTGTGTCCTCTTCTGTCTGCTCTCAGCAAACTTATCACTGCACGTATCACAAAATACTTTTATCATTTGCTGCCAATAACCATGTTAAATTATTGTCTATTTTATCCCTTTTATCGTTGTGAGACAGGCTATGAATCAGATTGCATTACTCTCTAGTTGGATTGGCAAAACGTTTGCAATCTGGGCATTGGTCAGTGCTATTTTAGGATTTGTTTTTCCTGAATTTTTTGCCTCGTTGGCATTTTTGATTGTCCCAATTCTTGGCATTATTATGTTTGGCATGGGCATGACGCTCAAGATGGAAGATTTCCTAGAGATTGTTAAACGTCCCAAACCC
Organism: Psychrobacter pulmonis; assembly: GCF_904846465.1. Taxonomy (NCBI): domain Bacteria; kingdom Pseudomonadati; phylum Pseudomonadota; class Gammaproteobacteria; order Moraxellales; family Moraxellaceae; genus Psychrobacter; species Psychrobacter pulmonis. Next base: position 41,450 of record NZ_CAJHAT010000007.1, on the reverse strand, counting down.
GTGTTGGTAGGACTATTGGCACAGTTCACGCTGATGCCATTGATTGCCTATTTACTGACGGTCATCTTTAACCTTGATCCTTTAATCGCGGTGGGCGTTATCTTAGTTGGCTGCTGTCCGGGCGGTACGTCGAGTAACGTGATTACGTTCTTAGCCAAAGGAGATGTGGCGTTGAGTGTCGCGATTACGTCTATCTCTACCCTACTCGCACCCTTTTTGACGCCTATTTTATTGAATGTGTTTGCCGGACAGCTAATCGATATTGATTTGGCTAGCATGATGATGACTATCACTAAAATCGTCATCCTGCCTATCTTACTGGGTGTTATCTTTCATAAGTTTTTGGGTAAAAAAATCGAGTTCGTTACCGAGGTATTGCCAATGGTGTCAGTCTTGGGTATCTCTATTATCATCGCAGCCGTAGTCGCGGTGTCTAAAGCGACCATCTTAGATAGTGGTGCCATCGTCTTTGTCGTCGTTGCTCTGCACAATATGCTGGGTTATACTTTGGGATATGCAATCGCGCGCTTGTCTGGATTTACGGAGAGACAGCGCCGTGCCATTATGGTAGAAGTAGGCATGCAAAACTCTGGTCTGGGCGCCGCCCTTGCCGCGACTTATTTTAATCCTGTCGCTGCCTTACCGAGTGCAATATTTAGCGTGTGGCATAACTTTAGTGGTGCGCTGGTTGCGAATATTTTTGCGAAGAGGGATGCTAGGTAGGGGTTTTATTGGTTATAGCTTAGTAGTAAGTGATTTAGAGTTGGTGTAGTCCAGATTTTCGATACTTACTAAGAGCGAGAGCCAAAATATTCGGCTCTCGCTCTTAGTAAGTTAAAAAAGCAAGGTTATATTCTGTTGACGTAGTATATATAAGTATCACTACTGTGCTGCGTACTTGCTATAAAAAGGGTAAAACGAGGAGCAATGACAATCAATACAAGCATGGCTATAATAAATAAAAAATCATACATCTTAAAATAGATTACGATACCTATAAATATGATGATAAAAACAGCTGTCAGTATATCTGCATAATGAGCGGTTTCTTTTCGATGCAGCCAATCACCTTTGTTTATCTTTTCAAAACTATCTGGCAATATGGACTCTATCATTACACCGACACTATACAATATGTATATGTTCTCACTAAAATTGGTTGACTGGTACAAAGAAAACTTAGAACCATCTTTCATCTTTATAATAATTTTTACAACTTCAATTTTGGCTCTGTAATTATTAACTTTATAACATTTGAACTTTTTTATATTTAATACTGATAAATGGTGGATTTTATTGTCTATCTTTAGTTCAATCTGCTGCCCTTCCAATTTGATGTTGCTCTGGCTTAGCCAGTTGACACCTCTAAAAATCATACACGGATTTATCAATAAAGCTACTGATACTATAGCCGTAACAAAAATAGAAAACACTATAAATATTTCATATTTTTCAATAGCACCCATAAGATAACTTGCAATAGGTATACTAAAGAACAGTAGAGAAACAGCTATTGCCTGAGTGAGCCTTAGCAGTCCCAATCGAGCACAAGTAAAGCCTTTTTCTACTACCCAGTCCTTTGTAAACGGTTGACTATGAGAAGCGCTACTAAATATCTGTATTTTACTCTTAGCGCTTTTTTTAGCATATTTTGCAGGGCATTTTTGGCTTTTATTGTGTTTAGCTATATATTTTTTCATTACTTTTGTTAATAATTAAGACAATATCTCGCTATTTTAGCATTAGGAAACTGTATTTACTCTACTTTATTCAGCTAATTTAATAAAAGCATACCGACAATTTTCGGAACAATACACCACATTGTCCCAATCCTTCTCCCACTTCTTGCGCCACGTAAACGGACGCTTGCAGACTGGGCAGATTTTTTGTGGTAGGTTTTGTTTTTTATGTGCCATGATGACCCTTACCGATTACTCATAATCATCAAATATTTTATTAAGCCTGTTGAGGCTATTGACGATCAGCTTACCTGATTGATCGGTGCTGCTGTCAATTGCCAACTTCTCGTCCATGCGCATCGTCAGTGGCGTAAGCGCCTCTTTAAGTGCGTTTGCTATCAGTGCAGTCTGTTGATGAATATCAGGAATATCGGTACCTGCTATTTGATTCTCATCACTCTTAGATAGGGTTTCAGATAATCTATCAGCCATTTTTTGCGGCAGTTGTTCAACGGCATTAACCAGCTGTACCATCAGCTGTTTTTGCACGTCTTGGTTTTGCTTGAGATACTCGCTTTCCGCCTTTCCAATATTATGATCATGCTTATAGATTTTTATCAGCTGATTCATACTTTTTTCAAAGCCATTATCGATGCTGTCGCTGACGACCTTGGCATTGCTGATCACGCTATCGGCAAGTATTTTCTGTGCTTCCAACTGGTTATCGAGTTGCACTTGTTGTTCCGCTTCTCGTAAGCGAGCGATTTGCTCTGGATTATTTTGCGTGAGGTACGTTTCAAACTGGCTGCTAATAGCATTAAAGCCACTCGCCAAGTCGACCAACTGAGCGACAATGCGTGCGCCTGTATCACCGTCTTCGCCGCCCATGGCTTTATTGCGTAAGAAGTCAGCCTTGATTTGCACCCAACGTGCAGCCTCTGCCTCAGTCAATTTGCCGCGTATCTCAGCGAGCTTCAGTAGATTGCTTTCTGCGCCTTGGGTTAATAGCTGCGACTCGCCTAGATAATGATCATCGATTAGCTGATTAAGCTCGTTCTCATTCATGACTGCCGAGAATTTTTCAGTCATCTTATTCATATTACGGTAACTGCCTTGCAGCTTAAATATCGGCTCGACGCGATATTTATCATCCTGCGAGGCGGACGCAATATAGGCTTGGTTGACATCGAGAATAACTTTTTGCACGGTAAACATATGGCGCAAGATGGCGATAATCTCATTAATCTCCGAGGTGCTATAGGGATAAGTCAGCTCGCTGCTTTGTGCTTGGGCAAGATTGGCATCGTTTACCTTTGCCATCTTTATAAGACGATGAACATCGCTCAAATCACGGTTGGCAAGGGGCGCTAATACCGCATTAGAGGTCAGCGAATTTTCAATATAGCTGAGGGCAAATATATCTTCCATGCCGCTCATGATATCGCCTAAATTGTAGATATCGGCGCGGTTGGCAAGCATATCAGGCACTTTAAACGCCTCGCCACTTTCGGTATATGGGTTACCCGCCATGACCACGCAGAACTTTTTACCACGCATATCATAGGTCTTGGTCTTGCCTTGCCAGACGCCATCGATGCGGCGTGTACCATCGCCAAGTGAGATAAACTTCTGCAAAAATTCCGCATGGGTATGCTGAATATCATCGAGATAAAGCATGACGTTATTACCCATCTCAAAAGCTAAGTTAATTTTATTCAGCTCTTCGCGGGCGGTAGCATTGGGCGCTTTTTCGGGATCTAAAGACGTCACATCATGACCGAGTGACGGACAGTTAATCTTCATAAAGATAAGGCCAAGACGGTTCGCAACGTATTCCATCAAGGTGGTTTTACCGTAACCTGGTGGCGATATCATCATCAGGATACCCATCAAATCGGTACGCTTATCCTCGCCAACCGTGCCCATCTGCTTGGCGAGATTATCACCGATAAGTGGCAGATAGCTTTCATTAATCAGACGGTTACGTACAAATGAGGATAACGGACGCGGCATAAATTCATCAAGTCGCAACGTTTCTTTTGATGTATTTAAAATCTCTGAGCGCAGGGCTAGGTAGCGCTTATAAGCAGGAATAACTTGGGTGTCGTGATGATGCAAACGACTTAGGAAATCATCGACGGCAAAGGTTAAGGTTTGCTGATGAATGCGCTCATGCTCACCTAGCAAATTATTGACTTGAATTTCAAGCGATACCTTACCCGTGCTACGCTCAAAGCTTTGTACTTGATTGAGCGGGTTATTAATACTGGTCAGCGAAGGCACTGAAAACGAAGTGCTCGTTGCGCCTTTATTAATACTATCAAAGCTTACCCCTGACTCGATAAGATGCTGTACCAAATCTTCTCTTTGACCATCATTTAGCTGAGTAAGTAAAACAGCAATTGCTTCGGGCACGTAATGACGATCACTTGCCCATTGCTGCTGGCGTAAGATGTTTTCTTCATCGATTTTTGCTTGCTGATCTTCGCTAAGTGCATTGTCACCGCTTGCATCGCTCTGACTGTCAGCTATTTTATCATTGCCATAAGTTTGATCGAGCAGCGCATAAAACCATGTGGCTAGTAATTCATAGGCTGATTTTGGCTGTAAACCAAGCTTGCCAATCGAGGACTGTAGTTGCTCAAAACCCATGTTATTTTGCGCATTGGCTGACGCGCTATTTAGCGTTTTGCTCAATAGCTCACCTAACTGCTGCGCTTGTTGGCTGGTCTGCCACTCGATATTACCATTGGGCGTAGTAACTTGCCCCATAACGCTGACCAAGTATTCACAAGCTTGCTGCACGTAGCCTTGCTGAAAGACAGTCGTGTTACTAACCATAGCGGGTTGATTAATTTGGCTAATCTCTGAATCTGAGCTATCTTCTAAAGCAAATTTATCGGCGTTATAAGCGGCAACAAAGCTCTGCATCACATGCGTCATATCTTCAACCAGCAATGCTTTTGCAGTATCACTGCCCAGGCTTCGATGCAATTGTTCAGCGGTAATGGTTCTATCTTGCCAGTTATGTATCCGCGTCAGTACCAGCTCATTTAACCAAGTATCATAACCAAATTGACGTAGCGCTTCTAAGCCGAGCGCTTTGACTAGACTTAATTGCCAGTAAAACAGTTGCGCCAACGCCCGTACTTGCGGGGTATAAATCAGTAGCCCAGCTTCACGTAGGGTGGGTAATATTTGTAGCAATAACAGCGTCGCATCATGGTCATGAATACCTTTGTCATAACCGAGCTGATAACGCGGCGTGCCATAGGCCCTGACGAGTTTAGGTAGCGGACTGTCCTCATCTATCTCACCCTTGCTATCGAAGGTTAACCGCGTCGCATCATAGGCCTGATATAAACGCGCTTCCGTCAAGCCGTCTTGGCTTTTTTTGGCACTTTCGATAATGCTATATGCCAAATACTCAGCGCGATAAACGCTGTCAGACTCGGAGGCGATATTGATATCCCAATAAGGGCGCAAGGCATTTAATTCAGCATTATTGAGCACTTCATAATAATCGGTGCCTGTTAGATGCAAATTGAGCACACGCTTGCCATCTGACTGCTGACGACTGAGCAACGTTAAATCTAAAGGCTGGGTATTAACCGAAAAGCGGTGTTTGCCCAATTTAATAATCTGACCGCCATCTTCGAACAAGTCAGACTTGTCTTTTAGACTCTTATAACTCTCAACTTGTATGGCTTTTAGGCGCGCCTCTATGTCATCGGCTTTGACACTAAAGCCCATCGCTTGCAAGTTCTTAGCGATAGCGCGTACTTTTTGGACTAAGCCATCTGAGGCAAAATAGGTATTGAGCGCCTCTTCTTCCTTAAAGCCAGTGACACCTGTGCTCTGCGTACGCTTTTTGATACTCTCAAGCATCCGCAGCGCACTATCACCTAAGTTCTGGGCTTTACGATTTCGGGTATCAAGCAGCTGCTGTTTATGATTTTCAAAGGTTTCGTAAATCTCTTCACGCTTGGCTATGATATCTGCTAAAAACTGATCACCACTACCGCTCTCTGGATCAGCGAACTGGCTTTCCAATTCTTCTAGCTGTACCAGTAATTTCGCCATTTGCTCGTCTGATTTCTCAGGCGTATTGGCGATCGACAAGGCATTAGCAATGGACTGACCAAATAGCTTAAACTGCGCGCCAAATTGCGCGACTGCTTCGGCAGAACCTAAGTTTTTACGCTTATGATTAAGCTTGGCTTTGCTTTGATTGAGACTCGAATAAATGGTCGATATGTCATCGATAATTTGGGTACGGACCGTGGCATCGGCAACATCTAATGTGCCTAACAGCTCGGTCAACAAATCTAAGCCTTGTGCTGTCTCATCAATTTTATCTAGTACTGGCTTTAACTCGCTATTGGTTTCGGCCGTGTTTAGGCGCTCACTGACCTCTGCTAATATATCTTCGTAGCTTGATAATGCTTTGTCTCCACTTAAAAATAAGACGGTTTTTTCGGCAAGCTCGCTTTCTGCTGCTTCTAACTGAGTCTGCAACGCTTCTAATTTATCTTTATCCAAATAACGCAAATCTTCCAAGCTGACCAAGCGACCCTTTTGCCGTCTTAACGCCGACAGCTGCTCCACATAATCACTGGCAGACTCAAATGTGGTCACACGTATTTGCCGTAATATCTCATTTTGCTGCGTATCGGCATCGGCTAACGCCGTTTGGGTTTGCTTTTGGATGCTTTGTACTTTAGCAAACTCATCAATGACCAATTCAGCAGTCGCCGTTACGTCCTTAATACTACTGGCAACGTCATTAAGCTCAGGGTCAGACAACCAGTAATAGCTATCAAAGAGGCGGCTGGTATTATCCGATAGCTCCTCATAAAGCTTTTGTGACACGCTTTGATTATCAATTAGGCGGGTGATGCTATAAAGGTCGGAGATACCCCGTACCAATTCTTTATTGCCAATTTTGCCATAAAAACTGCTGCTTTCAGGCAACTCACTGACATACTCAGGGGAGGCATAAGGCGTATGCCATATCTGCATCGGGTGAATGCGTGACGGCTCACTTTGATCATTAAATAGTACCAAACGCCCATTGTCTGCCAATGCCATACCATTGCAGTAAATGGGATTTGCCAATTGTTTTTTAATAAGGTTGTAAGGAAATAACCCTGTGATACCTAAAGCGACATCGTAAAATAAAAACAACACGTCTTCACCATTGGGCGATACGATTTTACGTTTAAACTTTAAGTCTTTAGCACCGACACTATTGGTATCGAACAGCTTATACTCACCGGTTTGCAGATAATAACCACCGGGAAATATAATACCGTGATCTTCAGGCAACTGCACACACGACTGCCCAATTGCATCTAAACGCAATACGGCTTCAGTCAAGGTGTTATAAACAAAATAACGATAACTGTCTTCGCGATACGGCAGTATCTTGAGCAGTATTAAACTGCCAACTTTGGCATAAGCAATTTCAGCGTCAGTCAACGACTGGGTGCGATCATTCACAGGCTCGCTATAAATACCCTGCCCTGATTGAGTATTATCCTCAATCTTAATGGTCAAATCGCCACCAATGGTTTCCACAAAGATGGTATCTAAGATATTCATATGCGGATATTTACCATTGACCATCTGCTCACGCGTGGTATCTACCCAATCAAAATCGTAAGCAGGAGGCAACTCGATATCACGCTCGCCTCGATTGTCTACGTAGGCAATTTGGGCTGACTTTGGTGTGCCTTGGCTAAAATCTAGGGCAAAACGAAAGACACGAATATCGGTGATACGCTCGCCAATTTGAAAGGCCAATAGCAGTTTGCTGTCTTTGACTGTCAGCTGAATCAGGCGCGTGTGCTTGTAATAGCGATATAGTTCATTAAAATCTTGGACAAATGCCTCTTGATCTAAAAAGGTATTTTTTAAATCTACTTCTTCCAGCTGATATTCTTGCTCAGCGCTTTCCTTATCCATGCTATCGTTACTATCGAGACCATTCTGCTGACTTTCATCACCACTATTTTTATTAGTAGGCTCTATCAATCGATATAGCGACAACACATCTTTGATATTACTCGCCCGCTTTAGCCCCATAAAGACGTTGTAGCCAAACAACAGGTAGTCGCCAACTTGTACCATATCTTGCGCCACACAGTTGTATTCGGTACGAATACGGGTGCGGGCGATGACTTGCATCTGCGTGCTGCCAAACTCTTGCAGACGCGCATGATTCAGCTTAGCGGTCTGTTGCTCTAGCCGACTACCCTGCTCAATAAGACGCTTTTTAATAAGTTCATAAGCATTACCTGAAGCGACCGCTTGATCCGTTTGTTCGGATTGATTCTGGCTATTGATATTATTTGAATTGGTTGGGTTTTGCGTATCTGCCATCGTTGCTCGTCCATTTTTAGGCAATCAGATAAATCTAAGGTTTTTCGAACTAAAGAAGCACTTGGCTCATCTAAGAAAACGAGTGGTCACCGCTGGTTTTTTTTAGATGAGCCAACTCATGGTTAATAGTAGTCATTAACTACTGCTATGTTAAAGCGTTTAGATTGAGTTGGTTAAAACAATCCGCCACTTAAGTGACAGATTGCTTATTAATGAAAAGTTATGGGTCAAATCTTGCTGATAATAAATCAGTCATGTCGACTAACGATGATACTAAGCCGTTTCATCATCATTCTGCTTGTTCGCTTTGGTCATTACTTGATTGGCCATCATCGTATTGATAATACCGCTCAAAGTATCTGACTTGCCAGCGAGACCATCAATGGCTTTACCGATAGATAGCGACTTAGCAAAGTTATCAAAGAAGTGCGCTTCACCGCCAACAATATCAATTTTGGCTTTTTGTAGCGCGACCGCCAAGACTTCAGCATTTTCTTTGGCAATCTCTTTACCGGCTTCAATTGATGCCATGGCTTCTTGTAGCGCAGTTTCAAGTCCCATACGGAACTCCTCGTGCTCGCGTGCTTCCTTGCTCATACTACCCATAGCATTGAACTTCTCGACCAAACCATCTGCTTCGGCTTGGAAATGCGCACGGGTAACTTCCGCTTTTGCCAGCCCAACTTCACGTTCCGCCTTGGCATTTGATTCACCACGAGCGGCAATCACTTGCGCGTTTGCCATACCGATGTCACGCTCAGCTTTGGCATTAGACTCACCGCGAGCGGCGATAATCTCAGCATCAGCCATACCTTTTTCACGTTCTGACTGCGCTTCCGCTTGACCAGTCGCTTTGATAATATTAGCCTTGGCAATGCCTTCTTTTTCTAAAGATACAGACTTGGCTTCTTGAATGGCCGCTTCAGCAAAACCATGCGCAGACTCTTCAGCTTTGATACCTTCCGCCATTTTTATTTTAGCCTCCGATTCCTTGGCAGCTGCCTCAAGATTGGCCGTCGCAAGCGTGGTAATCTCAACCGCTTTATGTTTAGCAGACAACTCTTCTGCTTCAGCCTTTTTCACCTGACGTACTTTGATTTCTTCGGCATCGGCTTCTGCAGCTAGGACACGTGTTTGCTTCGAGCGCTCGGCTTCGCTCACTTCCCGAACTTCTTTGATACGCTCTTCTTCTTGCGCAACCGTTTTGTCTACCGCGATACGCTCACGAATGACGTTAGCAATTTCTTTTTTCTCAAGCTCAATGGCGCGTTCAGCTTCAATACGCTGCAAGTCGACTTCCCGCTCACGCGAGACGATTTCGAGATCACGAGCGCGGGTGACTTTTTCTTCTTCAATCACAACGGCACGCAAACGGTTCTGTCCAGCGACTTCAATTTCACGCTGTTGATTTTCACGCTGAATCGCCAAATCTTGCTCAACCATAATAATGGCTGTCTCAGATTTTTTACGCTCTTCTTCTTCAATTTTTCGAGTTTCAGCCGTTTCACGGGCAATCACTGAGGCGATTTCACGGCGCTGTTTGGCTTCAGCATCGGCTTGTTGGCGCTCTAACTCAAGCATCGCCTCTTTGGTCTCGACGTTTTTCTTCTTAACGGCCAGCTCTTCGTCACGCTCAAGCTCATTGGTGATGACGTTTTGGAAGGCCGTTAGCTGGGTAATCTTTTTGATACCTTCAGCATCTAAAATATTGCTTGAATCGAGTGACGCTTTCGGCGTTTGCTCTAAGTAATCAATCGCCACGTCTTCTAAGACATAACCATTAAGATCGTTACCGATTTCTTGCACGATACTGTCACGAAACTCGCTACGATTTTCAAAGAGTTTGACGAAATCAATCTGCTTGCCTACTGTTTTTAACGCTTCTGAGAACTTAGCATTAAACAGCTCATTGACCGCCACTTTGTCTGAAGCTCTTTCAACCCCAACCGATTTGGCAACTTTAAGGACGTCTTCTTCTGTTTCATTAACACGCAAGTAAAACGCCACTGTGATATCCGCACGCATATTATCGGCGCAAATTAACCCTTCTTTACCGCGTCTATCGACTTCTAAGGTGATAAGGGAGATTCTCATCAATTCTTTTTTGTTGATGATCGGCCAAACAAAACCACCATCAAAACGTACGGCGATTTTACTCACGCCATTGATAATCAGCGCTTTGCCCTGCTCTACCTTAAAATAAAAAGCCTTGAGCATTAACAGCGCTGCCATAATAAAAACAAACGCCAGCACCACAACCACGCCGACGATAATGAGTATATCCATATTCATTCCTTTAATGAGAACATTGCAACCAAATTTAAAACAGTTAATACCATACTTAAAAACAAACTATTAGTTATCTCTGTACCGCCAATCTGCCAACTTATAAAGCGAATGGAGAAATGTTATTTATTTCAATTTTAAAATTATTTATAGCGGCGGTTTATACGACTTTTCTTTTATAGGAGAGACTCGGTAGGTGTTGCTATCTTCTAAATATTCTATCAACGTCACTCTATCACCCTGCCTGAGCAAATCATCATTGATGTCTGAACGAATTTTGAGTATCAAGCCTGCACCGCCATCATTTAATTCTGCTTCACCATGTTTGTCAGTCACACTTAGCGTACGTACCACGGCAATTTTGCCGATATTACTAGACGCATTACGCTTGGGGATTTTGGCAATATTTTTGCGAATGGGAGCAATGATCATACCTGTTAGCCACATGGATACGACCAACACAAAGATGAGCGCCCCTGTACCAAAGAGATAATACAAAAGACCAGAGTCAAAATATTGATGTAAAAAGCTCGTATATAAGTAGCTTAACAGCCAACCGATTAGGCTGATTAAGCTTAGTATGATGATGAGTGGCACGCCATAAAGACCAAATTTGAGCATGAGACCAGTGAAAAACCCCGTCGATGACAAGGTAGAAACATCACCATCGGGCTCACCAAAATCTACGCTATCCATATCTGCCATGCCGAGTAATGACACCAGCCAATATAACGTCACAAACATGACAAGCCCCGTAAAAATAAACGTCGGGTACAAACTGATTTTAGTGATAAAAACTAAAAAGGACTCTTGCATGAACCGCTCTCTCCTTTTGCTCGCCTAATCCAACCTTTTGATGTCTTGGTTATACGATTTTTTATATGACTGAAAGTTACTCGACGTTTCTTTAATGAGATTTACTTCATTCAGATTTATTCATTCAGCTTCAACTATTGCCTTAGTGCTCAAGACTTTATTTCAGAAATTTTGCTTGTTGTATTTTGAACAATAAGACAGTACTGCCGTACAATCTTGGGCTATAAGGAATTTAACGTACGGTTATGCCACCTCTAAATCGTAGGGTATTAAATCAACTTATGTTTCTTTGTTAGTGATTATATATACATTCCATTACATAATACATAGGTTTTGCCCTTAACGACCCCAAATCGGTGAGCGCACGACGCCGCCTGTTTTACTGCTAATCGCGTAACTTGAATTGCCAGCTAAAGAATGAATCACCAAACTGCTACCACTTTGACCGCTTACTTGCGAAAGCTTTGTGGGATAGACAGCATACTGTGCAGAAGGCGACAGACGCGCGGGCTCATCAAGTCCTGTCTCTGCTAGATTAACCACTTGCCTTGTAGCCAGTGTCATGACCGCCGCCTTACGACCATTAAGATAGGCTAAATACTGTCCATTCAAGCTCAGTTGCGGGCTGGCTGCATAGCCTGCGGTCGGTATCAATGTCGCCTTACCGGTAGCAAAGTGATAGCGATAAATACTGGGACGACCAGCGCGCACTTTGTCGCTGGTATAGACAAAGCTTTGCCCGTCGCTTGCGTAGCTTGGCTGCACTTCCGTGCTCGCTAAGGTCGTAAGCTGTTTGGTATGACCGTCACTTAAGCGCATCTCATAGATATCAGCATTGCCGCCGACGGTAGAGCTATAAAGCAGTTTTTGCCCGTCAGGCGAAAATGACGCTGATAAACTACTGCCCTCGGCATTGACGATTAGATTTTGGGTGTTGCTGTTGCGATCATAAATATAAATCTTTGGAGACTGGCGCGCGACTTGTTTGCTATAGACGAGCATTTGACCATCGGCAGACCACGCTGGCGCATAAATATAACCATTGAGCTGATCTATCAATTGGCGGTCGCTACCATCAGGACGAATACTATATAGCGTTGATATCTTTGCAGCGCCTGCTCCCTGCTCTTCGACATAAGCAATGTGCCCGTGCCGATCTATCGCTGGCATGCGCGCCGTCAGCGGATTACTCGCACTTGTATCAATAGGTGTTTTGGTTGCATGATTCGCTTTAGGCATCGTACTTGGCAACGTCTGACAGCCCGTTAACAAACTAAAAGCCGTTATCGCCGTGATGCCAGTTATTGTGCGTAGGTTGACAGATGATTTTTCTCCAAATATTTCTAACATAAATGACATCCAATAAAATACTGATAAATACAAAATGAGAGTTTTGATAAGGTTAAAAAGTTGATGGCATAAGAAATATCTTAATGGCTTAAACATTTGACCTTAGCGACTTATGACAGTGTAGCGGAAAGCGTCACGAATTTTAGATAAAAAAATGCCCCACTGTTTAGTGAGGCATTTTTAAATGGTCAGATTTTAAAACGTTTATATTAAACGATTAACTTATTTAGAAACGGCTTTAAAATGAGCCACTTGATTGCTATTAGTAATCGTCAAGATAGGCGTGTTATTGGCATTCTTATTAATGCTATATTTACCTTGTACCGTTGCAAGTGTCGCTGTATCAAAGCTGGCTTGTGGCTCAGGGCACGCCATCATTGTTGATAAAACATTACCGAGTACGACATTGCCATTTACCACACTATAGTTGGCACCCATATTATTGCAGGTATTGATAAAGCTCACGCGGTCATTACCGTTATCTTTAAAAAAATTAAGCGTCAATGGTTTGCTTGGATCAAAGAATAATTGGCTAACTTTGTCGCCATTGGTGCGCTTAGCATCGACAAGCTGCCAGTTATACGCTTGTAGGGCGTCAACAGTAATTGGCTGGGTCACAGGCGCGGTCACGCTAGGTGTGGTTTGGCAGCCGGCAGCAGCAAGTGTACCAACCGCAAGGGTAGCAGCCATCATCATTTTAGTCATGTTTTTCATATAAACTCCTAGAGGTTTCAAATATAAAAATAAAAGTGCAAAGGTAAAAAATATTGTTTTTATCATATTAAGCAGCATTTTCTCAGGTTAATGCGTCCTGATTAATGTGCTTTGCTTAATATTTTTTTATCGTTAGTCTAAACAGTGAGGTTATTATGCCCATTTTTCATAAGCCTGTCATGATAGATTGAGTACCAATTACCGCTATATTTGTTCTACTTTATAGCTTTTTTGCTAACACACCTTGTTACAATACCTATTCCCTGCTAGCACTTTAGCTAATAACACTATTTAGAGTACTGATAATTCAATTTCACCGTTAAATACTTTTTATTTTTACCTAAAAATTAACATCGGATTTAATTGGGAGTTGCCGCCTTTTGTTGTTGCAAAGCGGCATAACCTGCCAAACGTTTGCGTTCCGTCTCATTAAACAATTGCTGCTCTATTTGATTGATTTGGGTTTGCGCTTGCGCCTTATCGGCATTTTGACTTAACAACTGCTGTTTTTGGGCTTGATACTGCTTAAAACGCTGATCAAAATGAGCATCTTGTTGATCGACCTGCGCAAGCCTTGCTGCTGCTGGCGCGCCAACCAACTCACGGCGCATATTGTATAACTCTTCAGCCGTTGCACCCTTGGCTTGTAGCTGCTCTGTACGACTGATTAACTCCTCCAGATTCGCCTGCTGAGCGATGTTGGCTTTGGTCGCATTATCTGGCATACGGCTAATATAATCCTGTCTGGCCGCTTCCTTTTGCGCGTCAGAGAGCTGCTTGTCTTGGTTGATTTTGACCATCGCAAGACTGTAATCATCATACTCATCTTCTGCCCCAAAGAAGGCTTTAATGGTCGCTTTATCAAAATGCTGTTGGCGCAATTTGGCGACGTCTTGTTTTTGCTGTGCTACCACGTTTAAATCCAGCTCGCCAGTTTTCGTCGCTTGTAATTGTAGATTGCCATAACGGTTTTCTATAGCAGGAATCGCTTTAAGATAGGCCACGTATTGCTCAAATATCGTTACCGCTTGGCTTGCCGCTGGTTCTGGCGTGTGACTGCGGATATAGCTTTCCACCCGAGCATAAATAACGGCTTCCTCTTCTTCGCCTAACGCCGATAAGAAATAATCAAATAAGCGACGTAGACCTTCTGTGACAACCAGCTGCTTATTTTCATCAATAATAATCTCACCATCTACATCCGTCCCTTGTAATGAGCGCGGTAGATTCTCAAGACCTGTGGTAAATTGGCTACTGCTTTGCTTGGATAATGTGTCAATGCCATTATTAACATTCGCTTCGTCTGTAAAGCTGGCGCTTGTTTGATTGTCCAGCGCTGTAGACTGCTCTTGAGAATAAGCATTGCTATTATTATTCGGCTTAAACCACCAAATAATTGCTCCTACTAAAACGACTATGACAGCGATGATAACGGGCAAAAATGGTACACGGCGATTATGTGACATAACGACAATATCTTATTTAATCAAGCGGTTTATATAGGGAGTTACTATCCATAAAATGGGATAAAATAAAAGGGTCACTATTGAACTGACCCTTTTATTTAAAAGCGGTTAATTTGCTAACGTATATTTAAACTTTATAAGTTAGTTTTAAAAAATAGCTTTATAAGTTGGCTTTTTTCAGGCGGTTAACCTGATCGCGATATAAAGTTTTAGGACTAGGCTGTCCCCATGCCGTCAAGCCCAATACTTGATTTGATGAATCTAAATGGTTCATTTTATAGTCATCACGAATCACGTAGCCTAAACGGCTAGAGCAAGCAGAAACCAAACCATCATTGCTCTCGCCATCAAAGGTGGTCCCAGTCAATGCTAAGAGATAATCACTGGGATCTAAGCCATTGGTCACTTGACCGATACCGCTAAAAGAGTAGTACTTGATACCGTTGACTTCAGTATTAGTAGGTTGACCACAATAACTGCTAGGCATAGCGGCTGGAAACTTGGCGTTAAACTTCGCCGAAGACGCAGTAGATAGCGCCGTTACCGCCTCCCAGCCATCTTGCTCTTGTATCTCTTTAAAGCTGATACCCGAGCCGACGTCCATGAAGCCACCAACGAACTTAAAGAAGCCTAAAGCAATCTGAGAGCCTACGTTAAATTCACCTTCAGCATAGCCACTATTCGCGCTACCTTCCACGACTTGCTTAATGACCCAGTCGGCCATTTTTGAGCCTTGCTCGGGACTTGAAACAGCGGTCACAGAGGCAACGTAATTAGGCGCCACACCAGCGACATAACGAATATCGATACCGCCCATACTGTGACCAAATAAATTTACTTTGGGTTTACCTGAAATCGCTGTAATGGTTTTGATTTGTTGTAGCAATTGCTCACCGCGCACTTCACTGTTATTAACAGCGGAGGTCTTAGTGCTATAAACCTCACTGCCACCTGCCATCAAGGTTTCAGGAATGCCATAAAAGTAGTCAAGCACGCCAAACAGCTTCGTCCAGCCGCCAAGCCCATGCGCCATTACGACAGGATATTTGGTATCAGTATGTTTTGAGGTGAAAAATTTGCTATCGACCATCTTACAGCCGGTGGCATTGGCGCAATTATAAAATTGTCCCGCTGCTTGAGCAGAAGTGGTTTGTAAGGTCATGAGGAGCACACCGGCAGCAATAGCGCCAAGTGAAGGTAGAAAGGCACTGGGCATTATGGCAGCGCGCAGGCGAGATTTTAGAGTCATAACAACATCCTTGTTATTGTAAAATAAAAGCGTGAAGCCACTTTTATGTGGCTTATCTTTAACGTTTATTTTTTCACGCTTAGCTATTGCATCCTGCAGTAAGCGCTAAAAATCGTTGCCAATTCATTTAGCAAACAAAATTACCATACTTCTATCATCTACAACATTCAACTGTTTTTTGATATATGAGTCATATTTCCATGACTTTATAGTCACGTATCTACATATAGATAAGCTGAAACAGCTAATATCACTATAACGCTAGGGTTGATAAATGTGTACAAAGTTGCTAAGGGTTAGCAGAACAGCGACGCTTGCATTTATGGTATAATTGCCTACCTAAATTCTATAACTATAAGTACGACTATGATGACCAAAAAATCCCTTATCCAATCTCCTGAAGCCATAGAAAAAATGCGCGTGGCTGGTAAACTTGCCAGTGATGTCCTTGTAATGCTCGACGAGCACGTCAAAGTTGGCGTCAGTACCGAAGCATTGAACCAAATCGCTCATGACTATATTGTTAACGTGCAAGACGCGATTCCTGCGCCGCTTAATTATAATGGCTTCCCAAAATCTATCTGTACCTCTGTCAACCATGTGGTTTGTCACGGTATTCCAACCGACAATAAACTGCTCAAAGATGGCGATATCATCAATATTGATGTCACCGTGATTAAAGACGGCTATTACGGCGATACTTCAAAAATGTGGATTGTCGGCAATGGCTCAATCATGGCGCAGCGTATCTGCAAAGTGGCGCAAGAAGCCCTTTATGCCGGTATGAGTGTGGTCAAAAACGGCGCGCGCTTGGGCGATGTCGGCGCCGCTATTCAAGAAGTGGTCGAGCCTGAGCGCTTTAGTATCGTGCGCGAGTTTTGTGGTCACGGTATCAGTAATGAGTTCCATCACGAGCCGCAAGTCATGCACTATGGTAAAAAAGGCACAGGCTTTGAGCTAAAAACGGGCATGACTTTTACCATTGAGCCGATGATTAATCAAGGCACGTGGCAGACCAAGATTTTGCCGGACGAATGGACGGCGATTACTAAAGACCGCAAGCTGTCAGCACAGTGGGAACATACCATGGTGGTGACGGACAATGGCTGTGAAGTCTTTACCACACGCCCCGAAGAAGACTTAAGCTTTTTGACCCAGTAATACGTAAAAAGATCGCCTAGGCGGTCTTTTTTTTGCCTAAAAATTCAGGCATATTGGCGGTGCTATTTTTTGTTTTTCAGCGTGATATTTGCATTCACCCATTTTTTTAGCGCCTCTATTTACAACCTCTTAATCGGATGCCCTTCATGTTTACTTGCGATGTCGCGACCATTGATTTGACACCTATGCCTCTATTATCAGACCATAGCACTACCACTGATAGCGCGACGTCGTTCAGTATTTCCGAACAGAGTATTGCTGAATGGCTGTTTCAAATCAATGACGATATCAGCCGCGAGCTCGAACGCGGCGTCAATATTCGCCAATTGGTAGCAGCTCGTGCTTGCGTCATCGATGAATTACTCATTGCGTTGTTCAAATGGTTTGAGCTTGATAAAACGGACTTAGCCTTATTTGCCACTGGCGGTTATGGGCGCGGTGAGCTGTCGTTATATTCAGATGTCGATATTTTGCTGCTAACGCCAGACGAGATTACGGCTGATAATAAAGAGAAAATCGATAATTTAGTGGCACTATTGTGGGATATTGGACTTGAGCCCGCTCTATCAGTACGCAGCGTCAACGAATGCTTGGAAGCGGCGCTCGACCACACCGTTGCCAGTACTTTACTAGAGGCGCGGTTGTTAGTTGGTAATGAAGCACTGCAAAATGCGCCCCATAAAATCATCAATATCCAGTGGTCGCCACGTGATTTTTATGAGGTAAAAATCGCAGAAGCAAAAGCGCGCTATTTGCAGCACAATGCGACTGAATATAACCTTGAGCCTAATATCAAAACGGCACCCGGTGGTCTGCGTGATATTCATATTATTGGTTGGGTGACCAAGCGCTACTTTCGGGTCAGTAAGCTTTATGACTTGGTGCAACAAAGCTTTTTGACCGAAAAAGAGTTCGATGAGCTTAACTTTGCCGAAGGTTATTTATGGCAAATCCGCCATTATTTGCATGAGCTGACTGGGCGCAATGAAAACAAGCTGCTATTTGATTATCAGCGTGAAATTGCGCAAATGATGGGTTATGAGACGCAGCCTGATGACCAACCAAATGCCGCCGTTGAGCGCTTTATGCGCGATTATTATCGCTGTGCGATGCAGATATCGACGCTGTCTGAGATGCTGACCAATCATTATTATGAGACCATTATCGAGCCGCAACTGCCGGATGAAGAACGACCAAAAAAACATCCGATTAACGCTCGTTTTAACCGAGTCGGCGAACAGATTGCAATATCGCATCATCGCGTCTTTGCTCAGCACCCTGAGGCGATTTTAGAAATGTTTTTGCTGATGGGTCAATACGGTATCAAAAACGTCCGTACCCATACCTTGCGTGCGTTAAAAATAGCGGCGCGCGGCATCGAACAAGCGTATAGAGACAACCCGTCGCATCAAGCGCTGTTTTTAGCCAATTTAAAAGAGCAAAACTATCTATTTCATCGCCTGCGTACTATGAATCGTTACGGCGTTTTGGGCAGCTATATCCCAGCTTTTGCGCAAGTGACTGGGCTCATGCAGTACGATTTATTCCATCGTTATACCGTTGATGCGCATACGTTATTTTTGATTCGTATTTTGCACCGCTTTACCGATCCGCGCTTTTTTGAGGACTTTCCACTGGTCAGCTCTATCTTTCAGCGTATCGAGCGCAAAGAGATTTTGGTGTTGGCGGCGATGTTTCATGATATTGCCAAAGGCCGCGGCGGCAATCATAGCCAGCTTGGCGAAACAGAAGCGATTGAGTTTTGTCTTGCTCATGGCATGAGTGCTGCGGACGCGCATTTGGTCGGCTGGTTGACGCGCTATCATTTGCTGATGTCGATGACAGCGCAGAAAAAGGATATCTCCGACCCAGAAGTGGTGACGCTATTTGCCGATTTAGTCGGCAACGTCACTCATTTAAACCATCTGTATGTGCTAACGGTTGCCGATATGAATGCCACCAATCCCCAGCTTTGGAACAGCTGGCGCGCGACTTTGATGAAGCAGCTGTATTCACAAACACGGCGTATCCTGCGCGCTGATATTGACGCCCCAACCAACCGCCAAGATATGATTAAAGCCACGCGCAAACAGGCGCTGGCGATGCTTGATAATGTCGATAATCAGCATATGAATCGCGATGAAGTTTTAAGGCTGTGGGATGACTTGGGCGATGAGTATTTTTTGCGCGAGATCGCAGAAGATATCTTGTGGCATACTGAAGCCATCTTAAACCATCCGCCGATAGGCCGCGCCTCCGATGCCAATAGTCAGCCCTTGGTCGTGTTACGTGAGCATCGCGAGCTGGCACTTGATGCGGTGCAAGTGTTTGTTTATACGCAAGATCAGGTCAATTTATTTGCCGTTACCATGGCGGTGTTTGATCAGATGAATCTCGATGTTTTGGATGCGCGTATCATTACCGCGACGCGAGATTTTGCCTTAGATTCCTACGTGCTGCTCGACCGCAGCGGTACGCTATTGGTTGATACAGACAGCCAACAAGAGCTTAAACAGCGCTTAATCGACGCCTTTAAAAATCCGACGGTGCCCAAGCTTACCAATAGAAAAATGCCGCGCCAGTTGCGACATTTCGATGTTGCTACGACGATTCACTTTGAGTTTAATGAAGCCTCAAATCAGCATATCATGAGCTTAGAGACGCTTGATCAACCAGGCTTACTTGCCCGCGTTGGTCAGGTGTTTTTACAACAACAAATTGAAGTGCATGCCGCTCGTATTACCACGTTAGGCGAGCGCGCAGAAGATATGTTTTACATCAGCGATCAAAACGATCAGGCATTATCGGCGGATAAACTTGAGACATTAAAGGCAGCATTGATAGCAAGCCTGAGCATTCGTAACGATGGTTAATTGCTATATAGCTGCTTATGTTAGAAGTTAATCGTTAGAAGCTAAATTATAAATACGAAAAATGCTTTATCGTTAACCTTCAACGATAAAGCGTTTTTTAAGACAAAATATCAACGATAGCTTTTGACCAAATATTTATAAGCTACTTATATTAAACGCATACTTTATAAGACGCTTTTATAAACCATCTCGCCTGCCATCTCTTTAAGCTCCTCATCGGCAAGCTCCAACGGCAAAATCTCTGCTTCTACCTGCTGCTGCCCAAGCATCAAGCGCCCAGCGTCTACCTCTCTTTGTAGCAGACGATGCAAACTGGCCAAATGAAATTCGCCGTCGTAGTACTCAAAGATTTGCTGTAAGGAAATCGGGGCTTTGGCATGCACATCATTGTAAAGCGTATCAGCGGCCAAAATGGTCATCTCGTTAAGCGCTTCTTCACGCAAGACATCGACTTGATTGATCTTATTTTGTAAATGCGTGGCCATACGGCCCTTAAAACCCAACATGACGATAAAAATCAGCGTCTGTACCGCAAATAAACCCATATACTGCCATAAAGGCAATGAGATGTTTGACAGTTTGCTCAGGAGCATAAGCACCATCGCCACCACCACATAGCTGACCAATTGCCAGAGCAGCCACATCATAAAGCTGTTATCGCCAAACCAAAACATCTGCCGCTCTTTTAACAGCGTCAACTGCTGCCGCGCCTGCCACCAATTGTGCTCGCGCTGTTTTAGTTGCTCGTATAGCTCAACACGCTGGCTACCCTCAAATTGTTGCACATTGATATCTTTAGCGCCACGCTCATCGGTTTTTAAAACACTAGACATATCAAGTTTCCTTAAATAATCTGTCGTTTTTGCGGACAGTTATTTCTTGCTTGGTTAATAAATGACGCTATTTTAATTTTATCTATACTTAATCACATGATTAAAATTGGCCAATCTCAATACGGGTTACCGTCTAAAAAACAAGCGCTATGCAAGGTTATTCACCGTATAAATTGCGCAAAACGCTGGTTTTACATTGACAATAAACCGTCTGAGAAGAAAAAAGACAAAAAATAAGAGAAGTGATACACTGCTCAAATGTAATTTTTCTTTATCACTTTATTATTAATTGTCTATTATAGTTAGCCTACCTATGAATCACAACTTGACGACTCTGCACCCTTATCCGTTCGCTAAGATGGCGATTTTACTCGCGGACAGTACGCCAGCCTATAACTATAGTGAAATTAAGCTCGGTATTGGAGAGCCAAAACACGAGCCGCCAGCATTTGTGTTGGACGTCCTACGCGAAAACTTGGACAAAATAAGCCAATATCCAACCACCAACGGGCTGTTTGAGCTGCGTCAAACCATCGCTCACTGGTTAGAAAAGCGCTTCTTTCTCAATCATCTCGACCCGCATAGCCAAGTATTACCAGTCATGGGTACGCGCGAGGCGATTTTTAGCTTGGTGCAAGCGGTTATTGACCATCCAAAAACCGTGTTGTCCGAAGACGAAGCCAATCAACTGCCAGCTCATAATCAACCAAGCGCGCAGCCATTGCAAAAAGCAGATGAAGCACCAACGATTGTGATGCCCAATCCGTTTTATCAGATATACGAGGGTGCTGCCATACTCGCGCAAGCGACGCCGTACTTTATGCCTTGCAGCATCGATAATGATTTTAAAGGTGACTATCGCGCGGTACCGAGGGACGTTTGGACGCGCACGCAGCTATTGTTTGTCTGTAGCCCAAACAATCCAACTGGCTCCGTCATGACCATGGATGATTGGGAACACTTACTGCGTTTGTCCGACCAGTACGGCTTTATCATTGCCAGCGACGAGTGCTATAGCGAGCTGTATTTTGATCGCGCGCCGATTGGCCTACTGCAAGCTTGCGCGGCACTTGGTCGCCATGACTTTAAAAACTGCGTGGTATTTCACTCTTTATCCAAGCGTTCAAACTTGCCCGGCCTGCGTTCAGGCTTTGTCGCCGGTGACGCCGATATTTTGCAGCCTTATTTGCAATATCGCACTTATCAAGGCTGCGCGATGCCGATACCGCATCAGCTGGCTTCCATCGCTGCTTGGGAAGATGAAAAGCACGTGGCGCAAAATCGAGCGCTTTATCAAGAAAAATTCGCCTTATGGATGTCAGAGCTTGGCGAATTGCTTGATTTACGCATGCCAGAGGCGGGTTTTTACTTTTGGGTAAAAGTCCCTGAGCAATTTAATGGCGACGACGAAATCTTTGTCAAAGCTTTGTATGAGCAAGCAAATATTCACGCGCTGGCGGGGCGTTATCTGTCACGCGAGGTCAATGGTAAAAATCCTGGGCAAGGTTATGTGCGTATTGCCTTGGTTGCTAGCGTTGAGGAAAGCCGCGAAGCCATTAGTCGCATTCGTAAACTGCTTGGCGCTTAAAAACTCACTCAAAAACTGAGCTTAAAATTTAGTCAAAGAACCTCAGCATTAAACGATAGATACGACCTCAAGACTTAGTATAGTATCAGAGATACCACATATACCCACAATATCATAATGGTTATATGTGGTTCTCTACTATCTCGGTTGCGAAGAGTGCTATAGTAGAAATAACGCGACGCTATTTTTATATTTCTTTAGCAGTCGTAAAATTTCTTTTTCCAAAATTTTACTAAATATGCCATCAAGGATGATGCCATGCCCCATCTTGATTTTACCCAGCCGCCCTTTGACGTATTAAGCGCAGCTGAACGTCAAAGTATTAGAAAAAATACCCAAATTCGTTATCTTGCTAAAGATGAGCGTTTATCTGCTGATGATTTAAGCTATTTTTATGTGGTCATTAAAGGACAAATTGAGCAACTGCTTGCTGGCGAATTTGTGGCGACTTATTTAGGTAGCAATCATACCGACCATCTAAATAGTAATGATTGGTTTGACAGTCGGCGGTTGCCAAAATCGTTTACAGAAGAGGATAACGAAGCAGCCACTTTCATACCTATAAAAAGTACCGTACCTATAAACAATGGCAAACCCAAAAATGAAAGTGACATATCGCCCTACGAATTTCGTGCAATTGAAGACACCCTGCTGCTGCAAGTAAACGGCGCCACCGTTGACAAAATCAGTGCCCAGAATCATTTAGTGCGCCAATTACTCTCAGAAGATTTACCTGAACGATTAAAGGCATTACAGCAGCGGCGCAGCGGGCAAAGCTTAGATGCTAGCTATCATGGCTATAATGAACAGCAAGAAGTCCAGCAAATCATGATGCAGCCGGTAATTGATGTCAGCTTATTACCCGTGCATATCATTGATGCCACCAGCAGCCTCTATGAGGCGGCACATATCATGACCAAAGCTGGGCTTAAGCATGTGTTGGTGCGGCCGCTCGACCAATCACACCCTGCTGACAAGCAAACACTAGATAATGATTTAAAAACAGATTTAGACCGAAACTTAGACCGAAATTTAGGCAACAACCTAGATAGCAGCTTAGTTACTGATAGCGCCAATACGCAAACTCTCAATAACTATTCTGGTCGTACATTAGGTATTTTAACCGATACCGATATCTGCCGCGCGGTAAGCGACCAGCAAAACCCTGCGACGACGCCTTGCCAGCGTTATGCGAGTTTCAATCTGCGCACCATTGATGCGGACGATGAGATTGGCGATGCGCTATTGACCATGACGCGCTACCGTATTCATAGGCTACCGGTGATTGATGCCAACGGCGAGGTTGCAGGCGTGCTTGGGCAAAGTGATATGCTCGCTCATATTGGTCATCATTCGCAGCTGATTAGTCTGCAGATTGAGCAAGCAAAAGATTTGCCGAGCTTGGCTACTGCGGTTGAGCTCATTGGGCGCTATATTCGCGCGCAGCACCAAAATGGTATCAAAATTGGTAATGTCAGCCGTATGGTACAAACCCTTAACGCGCAAGTTTTTACCAAACTGTGGCAACTTATCGTACCTGATGAAGTGATGGAAAATACTTGCGTCATCGTCATGGGCTCAGAGGGTCGCGGCGAGCAAATCATGCGTACCGACCAAGACAATGCGCTGATTATTCGTGATGGTTATAGCCATCCTGACTTAGCTCAGTTCGCTGAAACCTTTAACCATCATTTAGCAACTTTGGGTTATCCGCTGTGCGATGGCAATATCATGATGACCAATCCGATGTGGCGGCAGCCGCTCAAACAGTTTAAAGCGCAGATTAGCTTATGGTTTAGAAATACCGACCCGATACATAGTATTTATTTGTCGGCCATATTTGATGGCGAATATGTCTGCGGCGATGAATCGCTACTGACGAGTGTGCGCGAACATTTAAAAATTGCCCATCGCCAGTCAGATTTGATGTTTGTCCGCCAGTTCGCTCGTGCCGCTTTACAGTTTGGCGATGTCGGTCAATGGTGGCAAAAGTTTGTGCCGCTCCTTGGCGGTAAAAAAAGCGCCTACGATATCGATCTTAAAAAAGCTGGTATTTTTCCGCTGGTGCATGGCATTCGTACTTTAGCCTTAGAAAACGATATTTTTGATGCGCCGAGTAGTAAAGGGCGCCTTAAAGCCTTGGTGCAAGTGCGCGCCTTAAACCAACAGCGCGCTGACACTTTGCTTGAAGCATTAGAGTTTTTTATGGCGCAGCGTTTGTCAGTGGCGCTATCAACAGATGATAAGCATGCGCGGCAAGTTGATCCGACCACTTTATCGGCACTCGAGCGAGACTTATTAAATGAGTGCTTGGCCGTGGTCAAAAGCTTTAAGGGTCAATTAAGTCGCCATTATCAGCTAGAGTTTAATTAAAATAAATAAGTCAGTTGATAAGAACGCTGCGCGCAAAAATAAAGGGGAGCAAAATAAGATGCGTTGGCTAAAACAGTTATCGTCTCATTGGCAAAAAAACCATTTGCAGCGCCCTGAGCTGGCATCGATGTTTAATACACCTTTGGCTGATAAATGGGTCGCGATTGACTGTGAGATGACAGGACTCAATCCAAAAAAGCATCACCTGCTATCTATCGCTGCCATTCATATCAACGGCGATAGCATTGATACGGGTAACGGTCTGCATTTGGTTTGTCGGCCGCCAGTGATGCCTGATCGTGATACCATTGTGATTCATGGGCTGCGTACTGCCGATGTTGAGCATGGTATGAGCTACGATGAAATGCTGGCTTTAGTACTGCCTTTTATAGACAATCGACCGCTAGTTGGGTTTTGCCCGCAGATAGATATAGGGTTTTTGAATCCTTTGGTCAAGCGCTATATGGGCACCACGCTACCGAATAAGGTCATTGATATACGGCAATTATACATTCGGCGTATGGGCGATCGTACGCAGGGTATTCCTAATCAATCACAGCATTTGACCAATATTTTAGCGCATTATGAGATCCCAGAGCTCGGCACACACGATGCTTATAACGATGCCATCATGACAGCCATGGCATTTTTGCACCTACGCCAACGCTGATACTACGTGAAAATAGCAACTCATGTTACCATAGGCTGTTTTTGCCACCTGATGATAGACCGCTCATGCTACCCACTTCTAAAACTGATCACCGCCCTACCGTCTTTGCTAAATTAGCGCCTTTTTCTAAGCAACCATATACGCTCAATAAGCCTGCTCACTACCTAGTATCGCTGACCTTATTTGCGAGTGTTTTGCTAACGCCGCTATGTGCGCAAGCGGTTTTACCAGAAGCGATTCAGACAGCGCTTACGCGTGCAAACTTAAATGCGACCGATATTAGTATTGTCATCACCCCAGTCGGTGATAAAACTGCGAGCCGCTTACCTGCGCCTATGCAGGTGATTGATAGCCCTAAAGCCGCTAATCAGCCTGAATCGCTAACTACATATAGTGCTGCCGCAGAGCCTAACGGCATCCAAAAACAAACGACTCAAAATAGTAATACTAATGCTAAAGAAATAACGGTACATCAAAGCACTTTAGTGACGATTGAAAAACAGACGATTAAGCAACATGCAAGACAGCTGCATGCTTATACCGATGATCCTTATACCTATCAAAGTATAGAGAGCGTGCCACCGCTACTGCCCGATGACGCTTTAAAACCCGCTAAAAGTAGTAATGAAAATGAAAGCAGCAAAAACAATAACGACAAATCGACTGCTCATAATCCCGCTATCAAAATTTCGTTTTCACCGCTATTAAGCCATCAAGCCGATATTGCGCGCACGCCTGCCAGCACCATGAAACTGGTGCCAAGTTTTATCGCCTTAGATACGTTGGGCGCTGACTTTGTCTGGCACACCCGCGTTTATCATACGGGTATTATTATTGGCGATACGCTCTATGGCGACTTGATTATTCAAGGCAGTGGCGACCCAAAAATGACCCACGAACGCTTACAGCAACTGCTTTATAAAGTGCAAACGGCTGGTATCCGTCATATCAACGGCGATATTATCGTCGATAGTAGTGTGTTTAAAAACGTCACCAAAGACCCTGCCGCCTTTGACAACTCGCCGCTACGTCCTTACAACGCCAGCCCTGATGGTTTTTTGGTCAATTTTAGCAGCATCGGTATTAAAAGCTATCCGCTAGACAATACACGAGCCCAGCTAACTTACACACCGCAATTAGCAAATTATCAAATGCCAAGCATGATAAATATGCGCTCGGCTGCTTGCGGGCAAGCGCGTTATAGTATTGCGCCGCAGTGGCAAGCAGCACAATTAACGCTCAATAGCAATTTACCAGACAGCTGCGGCGAACATGCTTTTTATATCGCCTACCCTGATGCCAAAGATTTTGCCGCCCGCGTCATTGCCTCTAAATGGCAAACGCTTGGCAATACCTTAAGCGGCAAAGTCATCGCGCAAGAAACGCCTTATCATGCCGATAACCCTGCCAATAAACAGACAAAATCACCACATGGTTTGGCAGCTATTGCCATGTCGCCCTTGCCCATTGTCAGCTATCCTTCTTTAAACCTTACTCAGCAGATTTATGATATCAACCACTTCTCTAATAACGTGATGACCGAACAAGTAGCGCTTTCTATCGGCGCTTATAAAACAGATGTGAATAAAAACGACACGCATCAAGAAAGCGTTAATAAGCAAGGCACTGATACCGATAAAACAATTAACAATCAAGCAATCAGCTTATATCAATTTGGTCAGCCAACAGCGACCGACTATCCGCAAGCGCTGCAATCAATCAATCAGTGGTGGCAAACCAACTTGACTAGCCCACCGCCGCATTTGACCAATGGCTCAGGACTCTGCCGCGATTGCAGCATCAGTGCCGCGAACTTAAGCGAGCTGTTGACCTACGCATACAACCAACCAAGCTTTGATGCTTATGTGAGCTCGCTAGGCATTGCTGGCGTCAGTGGCACCATCAGCGCCCATAGTGACCGTTTACCCAAGTCGCAAGCCATCGGTCGCGCTTGGATAAAAACGGGTA
Organism: Psychrobacter pulmonis; assembly: GCF_904846465.1. Lineage (NCBI taxonomy): Bacteria > Pseudomonadati > Pseudomonadota > Gammaproteobacteria > Moraxellales > Moraxellaceae > Psychrobacter > Psychrobacter pulmonis. The sequence goes on along the minus strand of NZ_CAJHAT010000007.1, from coordinate 14,040 downwards.
CCTTAAATAATGTCACCTCAATGGCAGGCTATGTCAAAGGTTTGTCTGGGCAAGACTATGTGGTAGTCGGACTGATTAATACAGATCATACGCTTAATGCCTATACTGCCCGTACCGTATTAGATAGCATGTTAGATTGGACAGCACAGCATTGATAACATTACTAATATCGACCACATTGATAGAAAGCATTAATAAAAATCAGCGTTCATGCTTAATATGTTTTAACACTCTATGCTTTACCCTTTATAAAGGTTATTTTTATGGCACGCAAACCAATGCAGCTTAGCAAGCGTCTTAGTCCAGCAAAAGATGGTCAAACAGCGGGCAATACTTCTAGCAACCTAAACGTAATGCCGCCTAAAATGGCGCCATATATCGGATTCTTTGCGGTGGGTTATGTTTTGGCCAGCGCCATATTTATGATGGTGCAAACCAAATTTGCCCTAAACTCACAGCTGGTGACTGTCGTATCCATCATCGTCGGCGCTTATATCGCGGTGCATAAATTTATTAAGCATCAGCAGCGTGCGCTAGATAAAAAAGAAATCAATCGCTTGATGTTTGGCGGCGTTGCGGTGGTTTGGCTACTAACGGTGATTTATTTCTTGGGTATTTGGTTTTTCTTGTTTGATGCCGTGAGCCGTGAGGTATTGACTGAAATGGCTATACAGCGACCGCTACCGCTGCTTTCGGCGTTGGTGATGATATTGGTGCTGAGCTTAGTCAGCGCGCGTCTTAGTATCTTGTTGATCAACCGTCTTCTTAATCCTAAGCATAGCCGCTAATTGTCAAGCGCCTTGAGCGCTCGCCATTATTGAGTACCTATAGAGACAAGCCAATACAAATTTTTTGCACTATTAATGATAAAATTCCGTTACGCTGTTTGTAGCCAAACCCTATTTGCTAGCGATAAAACAGCGGACAGTATTTTATGATTAATAGGAGTTCAAATCATGGACATGCTGCTTTTTGACAATATAGAAAAACTTGGGCGCATTATCTTAACAGCGGTCATGGTTTATACGTTAATTGTGTTAATTACCAAATTATCCGGCAAACGCTCGACCTCGCAGCTCAATAACTTCGACTGGATTGTGACGGTGATGATTGGCTCTTTGAGCGCCAGTACGATTTTACTCGAAGAAATCCCGTTTATCGAGGGCAGCGCCGCTATCGTGACCTTGTATTGTTTACAGTTTTTAGTGACTAAATATGCTTCTGTCTCAGCCAGTTTTAGTCATCTTATTTTATCGGAGCCGCGGATTGTTTTTTATCAAGGGCAATTCTTACCAGATGCCATGCGTGCTGAGCGCCTAACGCGTCAAGAGCTAGAAAGCGCGATGCGTTCTGAAGGGATGAATAGTTTTGATGATATCGAAGCCATTGTTTTTGAGTCAGATGCGACATTGACGATTATTCCAAAACCTACGCCCTCGGATAGTAAAAACGACGAGCAACAGAGTGATGACGGCGTATCAGAAACCATCAAACCGCTGATGTCAAACGATGATTAGGAAAGATGCTCTAAGCGCTTTAAGGTGATAGCGTTTTAAAATAAAAGCATTGAGTTAAAATCTAAAATTTAAAACATGAAAAAAGGACAGCACATATCAATCTGCTATCCTTTTTGTTTTACAAGCTTGCTTTATAAATTTTCTTTTATAAGAGCACTGGCAAAAACTACTTAATGCGTTGCCACGTTTGCGAGCGACCAAAGACAGGTGTACCGACATAACCGCGCAGTTTTAAGCTTTGGCCATTATCACTCAAGGTTAGCTTACCAGAGTAAGTTTTTCCTGATTCAGGGTCGACCAGCTTACCGTCACTCCACTGGTTATTACCATCGGCCTTTAAGCCTGACAATATTTGTAGGCCTTCAACCGGTTTGTTTTTTAAGCTGCCAGGGCATTTGGTACAAAGCGCGTCTGCCTTTTCTTTATTCAATACTTTGATGATTTTTCCTGAAACTTTACCACCGCTTTCGGTCAATTGAATAACGGCTTTTTTCTCGCCAGTTTTATCATCAATGGTTTGCCACTGCGTGCCGTTTAAAGAAGCAGCAAACACAGAGGTTGAGAGTAGCGCACCTGCGCTAAGTGCTAATAGGCTTGATATAGTACGGTTCATGAACGACTCCTTTCGTTTAAATAATATTGCAAACTATCTTATGCTCTATCAAAAAGACGGTACAGGGTTGCTTACGCTTTCTTTACCATTCAACGATAAGACTATTTAAAAAAGAACAACTGTTGGTCAAATGCTAGTAAAGCATAAAAAAATACTTTGTAAAAGGTCTGTTTGTTACAATAACTTAAGTGCAGAATCTTTTTGTTACATTTAACCCATTAAAAAAGTGGTCTATATTATGAAAGTAAGAATATTGAGTGTTGGAAATAAAATGCCCAAATGGGTACAAACCGGTTTTGATGAATATTTTAAGCGTATCCAGCCCATGCTTAATACTGAAATCGTAGAAATTGCCGCCGCTAAACGCGCCAAAAACCCCTCAGACGCCAATTTGGCGCAGTACCGTGAGCAAGAAGGTCAAGCGATATTGGCCGCTCATGCTGCGGCTGGACGCGAGCAATTATGGGTGCTCGACGTAAAAGGTAAAATGCTCTCAACCGAACAGCTGGCTGAAAAACTGGCTGATGGCATGCAGCAAGGCGATGATATTGCGTTGGTCATTGGCGGCGCTGACGGCGTATCGCCAGAGGTATTGGCAAAAGCAGATGTGAAATGGTCGTTATCGGCGCTGACGCTGCCGCATCCTTTAGTGCGCGTGGTATTAATGGAACAGCTGTATCGCGCCATGAGTATCAATCACAACCATCCTTATCATCGCGGTAATTAAAACCTTTATAAAAACAGTCATTTGCTATAAAAATCAACTATGCCCTATCAAAAATAATGGCGACGCGTCATGGTAAAACGGATTGAAATATAGGCGCGCGCCCTAATAAATGCACCATGAAACATCCTAAACCTGCGACACCTAAAGCCATGACCCCTGCCTCGCAACATAAGAGCGAGCGTCAAAATACAACAACATCCAAGCCCGCGCCCATTACCTCAGCGGCTGCTTGGACAGGCACGCCTGCGCTAGCAAGTGCTATAACGCCATCAAAACAGGCTAAACTGCCCGCATTATTTATTTCGCATGGCGCTCCGACGCTCGCCATCGAACAATCGGCAACCACCAGTGCGCTGGCACGTATCGGTCAAAACTTGCCCAAACCGCGCGCCATCATCATTATGTCAGCGCATTGGCAGTCGGCTAAGCTTGAAATCAGCAGCAATCCGCGACCAAAGACGTGGCATGATTTTTCTGGCTTTGCGCCCGAACTCTATGAGTTGCAGTATCCAGCAGTCGGCCAGCCAGCGCTTGCGGAGACATTGGCGCAGCAGCTAACGGCGCGTGGTATTACCTGCCGTGTAAACCCTTTACGCGTCAGTGACCACGGGGTTTGGGCGCCGCTTTTACACCTGTATCCTGAGGCTGATATACCCATCGTGCAAATATCCTTGCCACGCCATTATGACAGCATCGCTTGCTATCAGTTGGGTGCGCAGTTGGCGCAATTGCGCGCCGAGCAAATCCTTTTGATTGGCTCGGGCAATATCACCCACAATTTACAGGCATTACGTTGGCAAGCTGAAAGTATCGATGAGACCGCCAAAGACTTTAAAGTTTGGCTATTGCAGCAACTAAAAACGGATATTCCAAGCGCTTTAGATTGGCAGCAATATCCTAATTATCAAAATGTACATCCAAGCGATGAGCACCTATTGCCATTATTTTTTGCTTTAGGTGCCGGTCAACGCGTCTCTGTGGTGCATCAAAGCATGGCGCATCACAGTTTGGGTATGGATATTTATCGCTTTGATTAGTGCTTATCTACTACAGCCCCTAAACTTTTAATCAAAGCGTTTTTGCTAATCTCTACTTTTTAATATAGAAGTTATCAAAACTCTTTCATCATATAAAACTATTTCTCAAAAGCCGGTTTGGTAAACATGCCAGCACGCTCCATCTCGCCTGCGATACTAAATAGCGTCGTTTCATCATTCATGCGCCCGATCAGCTGCATCCCAATCGGCAGACCTTTTTTACTCATACCAACAGGTAACGACATTGCTGGTAAGCCGGTGACATTACCCAAGATAGTAAAGCCCATTTTACCAAGTACTGGGGCGCTGAGCTTTTCAATCATACCTGAGCTAAAAGCAAATCTGCCCATGTTAATGCCTTTATTGAGCAGGCCTGCGCTGCGCATCAGTGTTTCATCCATACGGCTTGGCGGTAGTACGCCATGCTTGACCGCAGGCGTTGGAACGGTCGGGCATAAAATCATATCGTAGGTCTCAAGCAGCAAACCTGTTTGGTATTGGCTATCGTGCCAGCCATGCTTAGCGTGGGCTAAATTAACGGCGGATAATGAGCGCCCAAGCATCGCCATATTATAAGTCTGCGGCTCAAGGTTTTGGATATGCTGCGCGCCGTAACAACGCTCGATATTATCAATGGTAAAAGCGGTATGGGCACAGACCACCACTAAAAAATCATGCCAAAATTGCTCAATATTAATATTTGGCTCAGCTGGGACCACACGATGACCCATGGCTTCTAGTTGCTTCGCGGTTTTTTCTAATACGGCAAGTACTTCTTTATCGACCTCTGTATTGGCAACCAATGGCTGTTGATGCAGGGCGATGGTTAATTGCCTTGGCGCGCGCATGGCTGCTTGCAAAAAAGTCCCATCAGGCGGTGCAATGACATAAGGTGCACCGATTTCCGCGCCGCTTGTCGCATCAAGCATCGCCGCACTATCGCGCACACTACGCGTAATCACATGGTCAGCGACAGCCCCTTCCCAGCCCTCGCCAATTTTTGGGCCCATAGGATTACGGCCTCGACTAGGCTTAAAGCCAAACACGCCGCACCATGCCGCTGGAAAGCGTATCGAACCACCGCCGTCACCTGCGCCTGCCATTGGCACGATACCACTTGATACCGCTGCGGCACTACCGCCCGATGAACCACCAGAGCTATAGCCTTTTTTAAAGGGATTGTGTGTGACGCCATGAGCTTTGGGCTCAGTAGTGATAATCAAACCAAATTCTGGGGTATTGGTTTTACCAAAGGTATTGACGCCTGTGGCTTTCATTCGCTTAACAATTTCGCTATCACTTTCTGACATAATATTGACGCTACGACTGCCCATCGTAATTGGCTCACCCTCAAAATGAAACGATAAATCTTTTAAGAGATAAGGCACACCGTTAAATGCACCTGCTGGTAAGCCTTTTTGCGCTGCGGCATAGGCACGCTCATCAAAGCGATGAATAATAGCGTTTAATTTTGGATTGAGCTGATTGGCTTGATTGATAGCTGCATCGAGCAATTCCTTAGCGCTCACTTCGCCTGCATTGACCAGTGCTGCCAAAGCCATGGCATCGTATTGGGTATACTCTTTAAACATAACTAACCTTCCTTGGATAACAATTGAATTCAGATTATTCTTAAATTTTATGCTTATTTATCTTATAATCAATCATCAGTTTAGTATAAAAAACTGCTGTTTAGCATTGATAAATAAACTCAATAGTCATTTGGCTGCAACTGCCATATTATTTTCCCATAAAAAAAACGAGCTACATTGGTAACTCGTTTTTTTGTTCTTCAATCAAATTTAAGTGCTACATCAACAGCTCGCGCTTACCACTTTTGCCCATAGAGCTGACCAAGCCAGCCTCTTCCATCGAGTCAACGATACGCGCCGCGCGGTTATAGCCGATGCTAAATTTCCGCTGGATACTAGATGCTGATACTTTACGCGTTTCCATTATAAAAGCCACGGCATCATTATATAAATCGTCATCTTCGCCAGAGGCATTTGCGGCACTACCGCCGCCACTGGGACTCGATAGCTCAAAGTTGCCGGCCATATTATCAATATAATCGGGTGCGCCGCGTTCACGCCATGCATCACAGACACGGTTGACCTCTTCGTCACTGACATAAGCACCATGGACGCGGTCGGGCTCAATTTGCCCAGGGCCTAAGAACAGCATATCGCCGTTACCAAGCATGTCTTCTGCGCCCCCGCTATCCAAAATCGTCCGCGAATCCACTTTTGAGTTTACTCGGAGCGCAGCACGCACTGGGATATTGGCTTTAATCAAACCCGTGATAACGTCAACTGACGGACGCTGAGTGGCAAGCATCAAGTGGATACCCGCAGCCCGTGATTTTTGCGCTAATCGTGTAATAAGTTCTTCGGCTTGCTTACCGACCTGCATAATCATATCGGCAAACTCATCGGCGACAATAACAATCATCGGTAAGGTTTTAAGCTTAGGCGCTTGGCTAATACTGACGCTGTCATTCGGACGCCATAAAGGATCAAGCATTGGATTCCCAGATTTTTCAGCTGCGATTACTTTTTTATTAAACTCGTTAAGTTTACGCACTTTTAATAAACTCATCAGCTGATAACGGCGCTCCATCTCTGCCACGCACCATGACAAGGCGCTGGCCGCTTCGGTCATATCAGTGACGACAGGTGTGAGAAGATGCGGAATATCATTATAGTTGGCAAGCTCGAGCTGCTTTGGATCAATCAAAATCATACGCAGCTCATTTGGCGTATATTTGAGCAGCATCGACAGTAGCATCGAGTTGACCAAGACCGATTTACCAGAGCCTGTGGTACCAGCAACGAGCATATGCGGCGCGCGCGCAAGGTCGGTGATAATCGGCTTGCCGCCAATATCTTTACCCATCGCCATACTAATTTGCGCCTTAGGATCTTTAAATTTTTCCGTATTTAGTAGCTCAATCAAACGCACCATTTCGCGCTTTTTATTGGGCACCTCGATACCGATATACGGCTTACCCGGAATGACCTCGACCACCCGCAACGACGCCATCGATAGCGAACGTGCCAAATCGCGTGAAATACCCGTCACCTTGCTGGCTTTAACGCCAGGCGCAAGCTCTACTTCAAAGCGCGTTACGACAGGGCCTGGAATGGCATTGACCACGTTTGCTTTGACGTTGAATTCTTGCAGCTTAATCTCTAACAACTCTGACAATTGCTCGAGCTCAGCGATGGTATAGCTTGGCTTACGGTCAGGGTCTGGCTTATCTAAAATCGACAGCTCTGGAATCGGTGTCAGGCTACTACGATAAGCGGCGGTTTGCATCGAGCGTGATTTTTGACTAAAAGCGGCATCATCACTGATATGCGGCATCACTGGCAGATCAGTGTCGTCAGCTCTGCTGTCATCTTCTGGCACCATGTCGGTAATATGATTGCTGCTATCACCCTCTGGCACTGCAAAGCTTACGGTCGGTTTAGCGGCCGCCGGAGCAATATTGGTCACCGAAGTACCAGTGTCCACCGTCGGTGCTAATTTTGGATTGGCAGGCGGGGTATTGGTCGGCGTCATGTCAACGGTTTCACTGATTTCATCGGCTGGAGCAGCGTTATCTGTTTGCCAGTCTTTCGTCACTTCATGTTGAGTTGACAGCACTTCATGTTGAGTTAAAGGCTCAGAGTTATCGGTAAACTCAGAGTCTTCGATAGACCAAGCTTCAGAGAAGTCATCCATTGAATCATCAATGTCATTACCGTTTAAATCCTCTGCTACCTTTTGCTCCTTGGCGAAAGAGGTCTGCATTACTGGCGCTTCAATGACGGTTTGTTTCTGTTCTACCTTAGACGCTACTGGCACTGCGGCGTGTTCTGCTAACCACGCATCTGCTAAGTTATTAACTTCTAAGCTATCAACTCCTAAATCAACGCTTTCTGTCATTTCATCTTCATCAGCAATATCATTAATGTCATCAAAAGCAACAGACGTAGCAGCAGAATCGTAACCAAACGTCTCTTGCTCAGCCATTGCTTCACGCGCCAACAAGTCCTCAACCGTATCAGCATCGTTCCAAGCAAAACTTGGTTCAACTTTACGTGCAGGAGCGGTAATAGAATTTACAGTAGCTATTTTTATAGTAGCTGTTGACGCTTGCGGCTGATGGACGTGTTTGAAACTACTTGTATTCGCAGAAGCTGGTTGCAATTGACCATCTTGCGCTGCGCTATTCGTTGCCGTTTGTGCTACTGCTGCCGCCGCTGACATAGACGCTTTAACGCTAGCACCAAGACCTGACGTCGCCAAAAACTCTTTTAATACGTTGTTAAAACGACCATTTTTATCTGCTGTTTGGTTGTCATGAGCGTGATTAGCCGCTGGCAAATCCAGTGGTAACTGCTCAAAACCTTGCGCCGCTTTTTCATCGCTCGCACTTTCATCATTTTGCTGTTGCTCAGACGCTGTTGGTGCAGCTTGTCTATTTGCTCGCTTACTCTCATTCCCTTGAGCCGCATTGTCTTGAACCGCAGTATCACGCCATGACCACGTCTTAATTTTCTGATAAATCGCTAACCAATGAATATTAAAAGCAAATGTGGCAGTAATCACCACAAATACCGTCAAGAATATTACACTACCCCACTGCGATAATAATTGTGCCAAACGTGCTTGCAGCTCAAGCCCAATAATACCGCCAGCAACCCCTTTTAGCCCTGATGTCATCGGGTCTGCCACTTGCTGTACTAGCGCTACCAATTGCGCAAATAAGGCGCTGGCACTTAACAGCAGAAATACATAAGCCACGACACGTAATAACCAAAACGTTGGTTTATTATCCCACCAAATCAGCACCGACTCATAAACCAAAAACGCCAGCAACCACCAAGCACCAAACCCAAAGAAGCTATAGAGCAAATCTGACAGCCAAGCGCCCATCTCGCCGCCCATGTTATTCACGGTCGTCATGTCACTGCTGATATGCGACCAGCTCGGATCGTTACCCGTATACGTCATCAAAATGACGAACAAATAAACCGCCAGTATTAACCCAAGCAGGGTAAATATGCCCTTTTTTAAATACTCAATAAGTGGTGCTGATATCACGTAAGATCTGCCTTGTTGTCAATACTCGTTGCTAATGCTCGTTCGTGCTGGTTATTAATATAAATGGTTGCTAGCTTATGATTGGAATTTTTCATGTTGAAATGATTTTCTACTATTAAGTGGCACTATATAAATACCATTATAATTTGATGCGCTATTCACTGACCACTACGCTTGCATAACTTCTTATAATAACAAATACATAGGCGTAGTGGCGACAGTGTTATCAAGAAAGCGCAGAAGAAAATCAATTATTAAGCGGTTGAGCAAAAAATGCAGTCATTAACCGAACATTCGCCACACCTTTCAGTAATAAACCAGTATGCAATGAAAAAGTATGCTTTCATTTTAAGAGCAGTTTTTAAGCGCTCCGTGCTTTGATTCTAATGATACCCATATTCATTTTAGCAAACTTGCACTTTTTGCCCTCAGCCCTTATGTTATTATCACACAGCAATAAGAAAAACCATATTCATCGCGATTTTAGCGACTATTTTTTATAACATTTATCATTTGTACCACGTATTTTAATTTTTATATTTCTTATTTAGATAGCAAGCAAGGAAATTTTATGGCAACTGATATCACGGCTCCGCGCCACGAAAAACTCATTATTTTAGGCTCAGGCCCTGCCGGTTACGCCGCTGCCGTTTATGCAGCACGCGCCAACCTAAAGCCTGTTATGGTCACGGGCTTAGAGGTTGGCGGGCAGCTAACCACGACTACTGAAGTCGATAACTGGCCAGGCGATGCCCATGATTTGACCGGTCCTGCGCTTATGGATCGTATGAAAGCCCATGCCGAGCGCTTTGGTACCGAACTGGTCTACGACCATATCAATGAAGTCAATTTGAATGAGCGTCCTTTTACGCTAATCGGTAATAACGGTAGCTATACTTGTGATGCCTTGATTATCTCAACGGGTGCTTCTGCGCAGTATTTAGGCTTAGAGTCAGAAAACAAATTCCGTGGCCTTGGCGTATCAGCTTGTGCCACCTGCGATGGTTTCTTTTATAAAAACCAAAAAGTAGCAGTTATTGGTGGTGGTAATACCGCCGTTGAAGAGGCTTTATACTTATCAAACATCGCCTCTGAAGTGACGCTAGTCCATCGCCGCGACAGCTTGCGCTCTGAGAAAATCCTACAAGATAAGCTATTTGAAAAGGTTAAAAACGGTAACATCAAAATCGAATGGAACCATAAAGTTCGCGAAGTCGTCGGCGATGATATGGGTGTCAATGGGTTGGTCATCGAATCGATGCTTGATGGCAGCACCAAGCAATTAGACGTATTTGGCATGTTTGTCGCCATTGGTCATAAGCCAAATACAGACTTGTTCAAAGGCCAGTTAGAAATGAAAGATGGCTACTTAATCGTTAATAGCGGTCTAAATGGCAATGCCACCCAAACCAGTATCGAGGGCGTATTTGCCGCGGGTGACGTCGCCGACCACGTTTATCGTCAAGCCATTACTTCGGCGGGTACTGGCTGTATGGCAGCGCTTGATGCCGAAAAATATTTGGACGCTATGGGTGAGACAGTCGCTCGTGACCACACTTATGCTTCCACATTGACTGAAGATAAAGAAGCATAAATGAGCGATTTTGCTAAAGATAACGACCGCATTGATATTAATGCGGCTGCTATAGCGCCTAAAAACTTTCGTCAATACATAAAAAGTCTTGGGCGTTATAATTTTCCTGATCCTGCGATGGTGGACCCTGATGGCATCGGTATCGTTGCTGTCGGTGGAGATTTATCACCGGAAACGCTAATTTCAGCTTATGCGCAAGGATTATTTCCATGGTTTAATGAAGATGACCCTATCGCTTGGTGGTGCCCTGAGCCGCGCTGCGTCATGGTGCCAACGGATTATAAGCCGAGTAAATCACTACGTAAACAAGCGGGTCGCGAACGTTGGCAGTTGACCCTCAATCAAGCGTTCGATGATGTTATCCATGCTTGTAGCTTACCGCGTAGCGATGGTTTCAATGCCGCGCTACCCGAGGGTGAACATACTTGGATTCATAGTGAAATGATTGACGCCTATACTGAGCTACACGCGCAAGGCTTTGCGCATAGCATTGAGGTTTGGGACGATAAACAGCATCTAATTGGCGGTTTATATGGCTTAAAAATAGGCGGTATTTATTTTGGCGAATCGATGTTTCATGTTGCTTCAAATGCTTCAAAACTCGCTTTTTGGGGCTTAATGCGTTTATGTGAGCAAAGCCATGTCGAATTGGTAGACTGTCAGCTACCAAACGACCATTTATTAAGTTTGGGAGCTGAAATCTTGCCACGCGCTAAATTTTTGCTAGAGCTAGATACTTTAATTGGCAGCCGTTCAGTCAAATGGCAAAAGGACTCTCATCAATCTTTAGCGGTCTCACTTCTCGATAAACCTCAGCCTTGGCAATTGAAAGTATAAAGTAAACTTAAATAAATCTATTTATAGTTAAACATAGTAACGAATAATGCTTGCTATCATTTTTTACACAATTAGTAATTTAGGTCTTTTACTTACGAGGTCAGCATGGCACCCGACACAGCGTTTTTATTGATTGGCACACTAGCGGCGCAGGCCAATACCACCAAAGATACCATTCGTCATTACGACCAATTGGGGTTACTAAAATCTCGCAAACGCCAAGCAGGCTCCCGGCTTTATACCGAATTTCATCCCGAATGCGTCGAGCGTATCGAGCTCATCAAAAGTGCTCAAGCCATTGGTTTTACATTAACTGAAATCAAAGACAGCTTAAATGATTATTACGATGGTCAACTTGATATTGATTTGCAGCTAAGCCTTACGGAGCAGAAATTGGCGCAAGTTAAAAAACAGCAAACGACAATTAATCTGATGATAGAAATGTTGGCTGAACGCATCGAGGTGCTTGAACGCATGAAAACCGATAAAAATTATCTCTCTAATATCGAGATATGCAAAAAGAAAATACCGCCGCAAGCATAATTTAACTATTCTCTAAACAACCCATTGTTAATCGTAAAATCGCTGCATAATCAAGGCATCGATAGCGGGCCGATGCGGCAGTTGATAATAACTCTTTCGCTTATGAATGACGACAAAACCTTGCCGCTCATATAAAGCAAGCGCTGGTGCATTATCTGCGCGCACTTCTAATAATAAGCTCTCTACCTTATTATTTATTAACTCATTATTCAATGTAGCAAAAAGCTGCGAGGCAATACCTTGACGCTGATAATCAGGATGGGTGCCGATACGTAATATCTCTGCTTGCTCAAAAACCACTTGATATAAACAATAACCAACGATCTTATAGCCTGCTTCCTCTTCTGGTTTATACACTATCATTATATGCGTACTATCTTGCGCGAGCATCTCAGCCAATGTCTGCTCAGTCCATGCGTCGTGCGGCTGTACGAGCGTTTCAATATTTGCGACTGCTTGAAGCGCTTGTTGTCGCTCTGAGGTATTGGTTGCTAATTTCTTTATAATAAACACCGCTTTTCCTTTTATTTTTCTTATGCCTTAACGGCTATGTTAGCGTAATTTTTAAACTTATTCATAAATGATCTTCTATATATGTCATAAATACATACGTAAGCTGCCTATATTCAAAGATATCTTAGACGTTTAGTTTAATACATCCAAAAATCTTTATAGAAGCCATAAAAAAACTGCTTAGCCCTTATATTTAAGGATTAAGCAGTTCGACAGTATTTAAGCTTCAGTATTCAAGTATTTATCGACGCCTGATGATACCCATCAAACGTCAATGTACTTAAGGATTGTGATTAAGCATTACTTTTCAGATATTCTAACATGGTATCTGCATCTGATACTTCAAATGGGTCTGTTGGACAGTTGTCATCAAAACCCGCTTCTTTAAACACTTTTTTGATTTCTTTATTATCGACATACATCGAATACCGCCATGAGCGCATACCAAAGCCAAGATTGCTCTTATCAACCAGCATGCCCATTTTACGAGTGAACTCACCATTGCCGTCAGGAAGCAAGAAAACGTTTTCACGGTTTTGCTTTAGGCCCCATTGGTACATGACAAAGGCATCATTAACAGAAATGCAAACGATTTCATCTACGCCTAACGCCTTAAATTCATCGTAAAGCGCTTCATAACGAGGTAGATGGCTGGTCGAACACGTTGGCGTAAAAGCACCTGGTAGAGAGAAAACCACCACTTTTTTATTGGCAAATAACTCATCTGTGGTTAGGTCATACCATTTAAATGGGTTGTCTCCGCCGATAGACTCATCACGAACACGAGTTTTGAAAGTCACATCAGGTACATGGGTAATCATTATTTACTCCAATTTAGGTTATTGTGTTTTTATTTTTAAAATGCTACCGCTATATAATAAAGGTTATAGTTATCTATAAGCAAATCTTTAATCTACTATATATGAAGCAGTCCTTATAATTTATAGCTTTGGAATTTATTTTTTAAAATTAAGAACAGACCCTATTATTTAACCCCTTATCCTCATTCACACCTCACAAAAAAAGCCACCCTTAATCAAGGATGGCTTTTTTCTTACTGCTTAACGCTTAGATAACTCTATAGCGTTAGGGTTTTGATGCTTAGCTAAGGACGTTAGCAACAACACCAGCACCTACGGTACGGCCACCTTCACGAATTGCGAAGCGAAGACCTTTGTCCATAGCGATTGGGTGGATAAGCTCTACGCCCATCTCAACGTTGTCACCAGGCATTACCATTTCAGTACCGTCTTGTAATTGGATTGCGCCAGTTACGTCAGTGGTACGGAAGTAGAACTGTGGACGATAGCCGTTTAGGAATGGTGTGTGACGACCACCCTCTTCTTTTGACAGTACGTATACTTCGGCGTCAAATTTAGTATGAGGGGTGATTGAACCTGGCTTGGCTAGTACTTGGCCACGTTGTACGTCTTCACGCTTAGTACCACGTAGTAATACGCCACAGTTTTCGCCTGCACGACCTTCGTCTAGCAGTTTACGGAACATCTCTACACCAGTACAGGTGGTTTTTTGGGTGTCACGGATACCGACGATTTCGATTTCGTCAC
>NZ_CAJHAT010000006.1:0-188007 GCF_904846465.1 Psychrobacter pulmonis | reverse complement strand
AAGGAAGAAGGAACTCCGAAAAGAAGTTTCAACCAACTTTATTTTTTAGCATTCTGAATCAGCAAAAATCCACACAAGTTGTTCTTTAGTTATGCTTTTAAATAGTGTCAAGCTACTGTCGTCCAGTAGTTGATTATATAGGGTATTTCTCTTTGCTAGTCAGTCTAAGTTAAGAACTTATCCTATCTAGCGAGCCGACTATCATATCATAATGATTTGGTTTGTCAAGCTTTTTTATAATTTGTTTCAATGGGTTAGCCAGGTTGGTTATATGTAAATCCACATATAAGTTACTCCGGTTCTCCCTAATGAGGTGCGTATTATAGACGCTTATTTTAATTAGTCAAGAAGTAAATTATTTTATTTTAAAAGTAATTTAGTAGGTTGGATGATTAGTTAATAGCTTCGCTATTAATAATAAGTGGTAAACCACTTCTCCAATCCGCCTTCCCTTTCGACTGGGTGGCATTATACGCGCTTTTAGTAGGGGGTCAAGGGGGTTTATCCGCTATTTTAGCGATTATCTGACCTTGCCATTAATACTGTTTATTTATCAGTTAGTTAGGGTTAAAAATAATTTCACCTTCATTATAGACTACCTTTTTTGCTTAAAATTGCTTACCTCTCCTATATAACGGCTATCTAATAATTATCTTCTATATAGGATATGACACTTCTATAGTTTACCTATCTTTTTAAAGAAATCCTTATAAGCAGCGACTTTTTTATCTAACGCTAAAGGGTAGGCGCGCGACGTTGAAGGTAACCTATATAAGGTAAGATTATTTACATTGGATTTTTTATTATTATCATTTTGCCATTCATAAGGGTAATCCATACTTTGATTGGTCTTCGGATACTTGGATTTGGCAGGTGGCTCAGCTAATAAATTGAGTAGCACTTCAGTGGCTTTGCCGCCCGTGGTAAATAGAGTTTTAACCTTTGGTACTTGAGGCAAGATAATATCTAAGTCAACAGGGGTGACAACGGTGAGGTTTTTGTCCGATGCATTACCAGTCTCGCGGATAGCTTGAGTGACGGTAGGACAAGAGGCAATGCCGCGCTCGAACATAAAGGCACGAATACGCTCAGGGTCAAAACGCTTTTCATCGCCTACTCTGAAATAATCAACGTCATCAAAAAACACACTGCCATAGATACGCCACATATCATTATAAAAGTTCGGGTAGTGAAAGCGCATTGCCCATTTATCAGCAGTCGGTGGAAAAGTACCCATCATCATCACCGTAGCATTCGGCGGTAACACTGGGCCAAAGGGATGGGTTTCTACTTCTGCGGTGCGCGCTTCGGACAATAACGAGTTGGTATCCAATTTATCAGTATTATCATGGGTATGGGATGGTTGTGTAGTCATAAGATTCTTCATCAGAAAAGCGGTTTTTTTGTTATCATAGCAAGCCTAAACACTACTTCATTTGTTAGGGCGTTATTATAGTCGAACATAGTTTGCTTAAATAAAACTAACCTTGTTATAAGTGCCTTTGGCTTACTTTTTTATTAAAGCATTAAGCTTACTATTGATGGTCTAGGTATAGGGTTGAAGTGCAGTAAGTGTTTGTATCTTTATTACTAATAGCAACCGCAGTAACTGCGCAAGCATCAGCGAAAAATCAAGAGAGACCTTATGAATGACTTAAAAATCACCGTTATTGATCACCCGCTAGTCCGTCATAAACTCAGCCTTATGCGTGAAAAAGACTGTAGTACCTATAAATTTCGTACATTAACCAAAGAACTTGCACGCTTGATGGCGTATGAAGCGAGCCGCGATTTTGAAATTGAAACCTTCCCAATGCAGGGCTGGTGTGGCGAAATTACAGGTGAGCAAATCATCGGTAAGACCGCAACGATTGTACCAATTTTACGTGCTGGTATTGGCATGCTCGACGGTGTGCTCGATTTAATCCCAACGGCGAAAATCTCTGTCGTCGGTTTACAGCGTGACGAAGAAACCTTGCAGCCAGTGCCGTTTTTTGAAAAATTTGTCAGCCACATGGACAAACGCCCAGCGCTTATTATTGACCCCATGTTGGCGACTGGCGGCTCAATGGTTGCAACCATCGAGATGCTCAAGAAAAATGGCTGTACCAATATCAAGGCATTGGTCTTGGTTGCCGCGCCTGAAGGCGTGCGTTTGGTGAATGAAGCCCATCCTGATGTGACCATTTATACTGCCGCACTCGATAGCCATTTAGACGAGCATGGCTATATCATTCCCGGTCTTGGCGATGCCGGCGATAAAATCTTTGGTAAGCAGTTATTTAACAAGTAAGACAACGCCTTTAAACCAAAACAAGCTATCGTCATAAAAATTATGAAGCACGCAACATCAATGATAAGGATATAAGATGAACGTATTGATTACAGGGGCAAGCGCCGGTTTCGGTAAAGCGCTGGCTGAGCGTTTGGTTGCCAATGGACATCGCGTGATAGGCTGTGCCAGACGCTTAGACAAATTGAATGCGTTGGCAGATACGTTGGGCGAGGCATTTTTACCTGTGGTCATGGATGTCAGTGACACCGCGTCTATACCGCACATCATTGCTGACTTGCCAGCTGACTTTAAGCAAATCGATGTCTTGGTGAATAACGCTGGATTGGCACTTGGCACCGAGCCTGCACAAAAAGCTGATCTCGATGACTGGATGCTTATGATTGATACCAATATTAAAGGTTTGATGGCGTTGACTCATGCTGTCTTGCCAGCCATGGTCGCACGCGATAGCGGTTATATTATTAATGTTGGTTCAATTGCGGGCAGTTGGCCTTATTTTGGTGGTAACGTCTATGGCGCGACCAAAGCTTTTGTCAAACAATTTAGCTTAAATCTGCGCGCTGACTTAATCGGTACGCAAGTACGGGTGACCAATCTTGAACCGGGTAATGTCGCGGGCACCGAATTTTCAAACGTGCGCTATCATGGCGATGACGATAAAGCCGCTCAAGTTTACGACGGCTTTAAAACCATGACCGGTGATGATATTGGCGATATCTTGTTATGGCTGATTGAGTCGCCTGCCCATATTAACGTCAACCGTTTAGAAGTCATGCCGGTTGCGCAAACCTACAACGGTCTAACGATTGCTAAGCAAGATTCATAAAGGTTTAGCCGACCATTCGGTTTATTAACGTAATTCATAAGATCGAAGCAATATAGTCGCCTCTATGTTGCTTCGTTTTTTGGCTATGACATTCTCTTCATTGATCAGGCGCAATTCCTGAAAACCCAAAATCAATACCTCATTACGCGTGCGCTCGCTGGTACGTTTATTGTGACGTATCGGAAATCCTAAAACTTGCTTACCTTTAATTACTATCTGATTGATAATCATGGTCGGATTATTCATAGTAGATTTTGCACTTACCTTTTGAGCATCAATAATCGCGGTGGCAGGATTGAGCGTTGTGATTAACACCCTTGTCTGACGCACGCTTTTTGCTAAATCTCCTGCAAATAATAATACTTGCTCTATTGGTAAACACTGGGCGTGGCGCATAAGCTCGCGGCGAAATAACGCTGGCATATCGGTATTAAAGCTGTCTTCTGTTTGTCGATAAAAGGCCGTAAAATTACGATGTAGATAGCGACCAAAGACGCTGCTATTTATCCAATCTTGATAAACACCATTGGCTAATAATTGCTTTGTAAATGCTTCGGCATCTGGCATATTTTCTGTCATGAGCATCGCTAGCAATAGCGCGCGCGGATTGGTAAATATTTGCTGCTGCCAGCTTTGTGGATATAAGCTGCTATCAAGCAATGCTAAAGTTAACTTGCCCATACGCTAATATCCTTATTAAACAGTGAAACTATTATTTAGTACATATAGTATCTATTATATACGTTTCCTATTACAGTCATTTGCTATCGAATAGCAGCACATATTGTGTGCTTGGATTTATTTGTCCGCTTTATTTATATAAAAAAAGCAACCTTAAAAGACGCTTTTTATTTGAGCAATGAGTTTTAAGTATTTTTAAAACCTTGATCAGCTAAGGCTTTAATCAGCTCAAATCTCGGTATTTCCTTACCATCAACTTCAACGGTTTCTGTAAACATCGCTAATGGTCGAACCCAAACGTCATACTCGCCATATAGACAGCGATAAACCACTAGCAATTCTTCTGTTTCTGAATGCTGCGCGGTATGCAATACCTGATAAAGATTGCCTTTATAATGGCGGTAAATGCCTTGGCAGACCGTTTTTTCTGTCATGATTGAATCCTCATTTATATCTTAAGTACACGAGCTAAATACTGTCGCAGTAAATGCATAACGCAAAATAAATAAGGTCGACCATCAATGTCGACCTTATCTTTAATGATTACCTGAATTATTAAAACTAGTCAATTTAAGCAACCGTCACTTTCGCATAAGCCTTTTTGCCTGCTTGGATAACGACTGTCTGACCAGAGGTTAAGCTAAAGCCTGCATCGACCACTTCGCCATCTACTTTTACCGCGCCACGTTTAATCATGTCTTTAGCCGATGAGCTATTTTTGGCAAGCTCTGCTTGGTTTAGGATTTGCGTGATAAATAATGCGTCCTGCCCTTCTAACTCTAACGTCACTTCTGGTAAATCGACTGGCAATTCGCCATCAGCAAGTACGTTACCCGCTGATTTGTGCGCATTAGCTGCCGCATCGGCATCATGGAAACGCTCGATTAATTCTTCAGCAAGAATACGTTTGATTTCCTGTGGGTTGCGACCGTTTTCCATCTCTGCCATTAACGCCTCAACTTCTTCCATCGGCTTAAAGCTTAAAAATTCAAAGTAGCGACGGATTAAAGTATCTGGCATCGACAGCAGTTTTTGGTACATGGTGCCCGGCGCATCGTAAATACCGACGTAATTGCCGAGTGACTTAGACATTTTATTAACGCCGTCTAGCCCTTCTAAGATTGGCACGGTAATACAAACTTGCGGCTCTTGACCATAACGACCTTGTAAGGTACGTCCCATCAAAATGTTAAAGGTTTGGTCAGTACCGCCCAGCTCGACGTCAGCTTTTAGCGCGATAGAGTCATAGCCTTGCACCAATGGGTATAAAAACTCATGGATAGCAATTGGCGTTTGCGCAGCGTAGCGTTTAGAAAAATCATCACGCTCTAGCATGCGTGAAACAGTCAATTGGCTAGAAAGCTGAATCATATCACCCGCTGACATATCTTTAAACCATTCAGAGTTAAAGACGATCTTGGTTTTTTCTTTATCCAAGATTTTAAAGACTTGTTCCGCATAAGTCTGCGCGTTGACTTTGATTTGCTCATCGGTCAAAGGCGGGCGTGTGCTGTTTTTGCCAGAAGGATCACCAATCTTGGCGGTATAATCGCCGATTAGAAAATAAATCTCATGACCCAAATCTTGAAAATGCTTCAGCTTATTAATCAGCACGGTATGACCCAAATGTAAGTCAGGCGCTGTGGGATCAAAGCCTGCTTTGATACGCAGCGGGCGATTCAGTTTTAGCTTTTTAACCAAATCGTCTTCCGATAGGATTTCTTGTGTACCGCGCTGAATCAGGGCAAGTTGTTCTTCTAGGGTGTAAGTTTGGGTGGTCATGATGCTCTCTTTATTGTCTTTATTTAAAGGGTAACGCGTTTGGGCCAATTAGAATTTCGTAGCCCGTAAAAGATGTTAGAATTTGACAGATATACTAGCGTTTTTTAAGGTAAATTGCCATGACCAACCCTGCATCGATTGCTGATACTAATGATAATACTGATTCAACTATCAATTATGACGATAATTTAAATAACACTTTGGACAAAACTTTAGATGACGATTTGAATTATGCCACCTTGACCGATGCGCTTGAGCAAACGGTGTTTGAAAACTTTGATGATGGTTTATATATCGGCATGATGTCTGGCACCAGCTTGGATGGTATGGATGCGGTGCTTTGTCAATTCGATGGTGAAGAAAACATCCAACAACCGCTGCGATTGTTAGCCTCTATCAGCCAAGATTTTCCGCCACGCCTGCGTGAGGTTTTATTGGCACTTTGTCAGCCAAATGGTGTCCAAGAATTAACCTCGACAATGGGGGAACCAAGCAGCGAGTTAGATTGGTTTGGCTGGGCAAGTAAAGAATACGCTGAATTTGCCAGCGACGTGGTCAATAATTTATTGCAGCAGTCCAATACCGATGTAGAGTCGGTGCTGGCAATTGGCTGTCACGGTCAAACCGTGCGTCATCGTCCACAAATGGGCTTTAGTTTGCAACTGCTCGATGCCAATATCATCGCTGAGCGTACTGGTATTAGCGTGGTAAGTGATTTCCGCCGCCGCGATATGGCCGTTGGTGGTCAAGGCGCGCCTTTAGTACCTGCCTTTCATCAAGCCTTGTTTGCCACGCCTGATAGCACACGGGTGTTATTAAATTTGGGCGGTATTGCCAACATTACCGTTTTGCCAGCCAATGCTAACCTTATTAACGCTAATCCTGCTAATGATGCTCTTGTTAATAATAGTCCAATTATTGGTTATGATACCGGTCCTGCCAATTTATTACTCGATGCGTGGACGGCGTTGCATACGGATAAAGATTATGACGCTGGCGGCGCATGGGCGCAGTCAGGACAAGTCGTTGAGCCGCTACTTAACCAACTGATAGAACATCCATTTTTTGCGCGAACCTATCCGAAAAGCACAGGGCGCGAGGACTTTAACTTAGCATGGCTACAAAGCGAGCTGCAAAAATTTGACCAAGCCTCTGCCCATATTCGCTATTCGTCAGCCGATGTGCAGGCAACATTGACCGAGCTGACGGCGATGAGTGCCAGTATGCAAATCAATATGTTTATTACGGCCAAAGAAAATAGCTCGGTTTATGTCTGCGGTGGCGGTGCCTTAAATGATTACTTGATGACTCGCTTGCAGGCGCATTTACCTCACTGCAAAGTAGAAACTACTGCCAGCTTGGGACTAAACCCCGCTTGGGTCGAAGCCGTCGCCTTTGCATGGTTGGCACGGCAAACCTTAATGGGGGAAACTGGTAACTTACCAGCGGTCACTGGCGCAAGTAAAGGCGTGGTATTGGGTCAAGTTTGTTTTGCTTAATAAGCCTTTAATTGTTTAAATTTTAGTTTACATACGTGCACTAATGTGTTTTATAATGACGGTTAAAATACCTTCTTTTTAGGATCGCACGTACAGGATATATCGCATGAGCCAACATAGCAGTTCACCAAACGCGCAAGCCGCCGACTCTAATGCTGCCACTATCCAGCAAACTCTGCGCCAAAAGCCGCCCCATTATGAACGCCCAGATGAGAGGCGTGTGGTGGTGACGGGTATGGGTGCGGTGACACCTTTAGGATTAGACGTCGCAAGCTCGTGGACGCGTCTACTTAATGGCGAGAGCGGTATTACGCCCATTACTCATTTTGATGCAACCGACTATCGGGCGCAAATTGCCGGCGTGGTCAAGGATTTTGACGCCAAGCAATATATGAATGCTAAAGACGCGCGCCGCTATGATGAGTTTATACATTATGCCGTTGCAGCTTCGGCTATGGCGTTAAAAGACGCGGGTTTTATCGATGAAGTGAGCGCAGCTGACGCACCTGTACAAGATGTCGAGCAAGAACGCTTTGGCGTGATCTTAGGGTCAGGCATTGGCGGTATCCAAACCATTGAAAACAGCCGTGATACCCTACGTGACAAAGGCGCTATGAAGGTTTCGCCCTTTATCATTCCAGGTTCTATCGTTAATATGGCTGCAGGTTTGGTCGCTATTAAGCACACTTTACAAGGCCCAAACCTGGCGACCTCGACTGCTTGTACCACCGCGACCCACGCTATCGGGCTTGCTGCGCGCTTGATTGCCTATGGCGATGCCGATGTGATGCTGGCAGGTGGTAGTGAAAAAGGCTCGAGCCCGCTTGGAATGTCAGGTTTTGGGGCGATGCATGCCCTCTCAACTCGTAATGATGAGCCAACCAAAGCCTCGCGTCCGTTTGATAAAGAGCGTGATGGCTTTGTGCTCGGTGATGGTGCCGGTGTCATCGTCCTTGAAAGCCTTGCCCACGCCAAAGCGCGCGGCGCAACGATACTTGCTGAGCTGGTTGGCTTTGGCATGAGTGACGATGCCAGTCACATTACCGCGCCACCAGAAGATGGTAGCGGTGCAGCGCGCGCCATGCGCAACGCCCTAAACGATGCCGGTATTGAGCCTGCCGTCGTTGGCTACGTCAATGCCCACGGTACCAGTACCCCTGCGGGTGATGTTGCCGAATCTATCGCTATCGAAACCGTTTTTGCGCCCGTTAAAGACAGCATTTTGGTCAGCTCGACCAAATCGATGACTGGTCATTTATTGGGTGCCGCTGGTGGCATCGAGGCTATCTTTACTGTGCTTGCCCTGCAACATCAGCAGGTACCGCCGACCATTAACTTGGATAATGTTGAAGACAACTGCAATCTCGATTACGTCGCCAATCAATCACGTAACGTTGATAATCTGCAATATGCAGTTTCCAATAGCTTTGGTTTTGGTGGCACCAATGGGTCGCTTATATTCGCTCGTTGGCCGGTGCAACCATCAAGCTAAAACGCCTAAAACAACGTTAAAAATGCTAAATAAATGTTAAAAAACTATTATTTTAGCCGTTGTAACCTTGGTGTCAGATTTGCTACGTTTGACCACTTGCAGCCCCTTATCGTACTTGCGTATGATAAGGGGTAATTTTATGCAACATTTATGGAAGATACCATGTCAAGCTACTCATTTTCCCATCAGTTTTATCAGCGCTGGACGTGTGCGCCAGACCCTGTACGCGCCTCTATCATCCAAGAACTTACCGATATCACTACCCTCTTACAACACGACACGCCATTTGAAACCTTTGTTTTTAGCACTCATGACTTAGATGCTCATCTTGATACTCTTTATGAAAATCATGAAGCCGAACAAGCGATTGCCAAAGCCATTGCCGAAAAACAAGCAAAAGAGCGCGCCGCTGCCGAAAAAGAGCGTTTGGAAGAAGAACAACGTTTAGAAAAAGAACGTTTAGAAAAAGAAAAACAGGCAAAAGCAGCAGTAGACGCTAAGCAGAAAGAAGAAGAAACATTAAGGGCAGCAGAAGCGGCGAAACAAGAGCAACAGCACAATGAGCAGCCAGCTCATAAACAAGCTACCAGTGTTGATGACAATGCTAGTAGTAAAAATATTACTAGTAAAAATGACACTGACGCAGTAGACAAACTGGAAGCTACTAAAACAGATGCTACTAAAACTGCTACTGACACTGATAAAAAATCCATTCAAGAACCTGCTAATATTGCAAATGTGACAAATGGCGCAAACGATCATCATATGAAAACCGTTATCGATAAAGCCGTTTCAGACGCTGCTATTCCTTTGTCTTTAAAAGATACTAAACTTGGCGCGAGTCACCCAGAATTAATTCGCGAGCTTGAGATGCATGTCGATGACTATTTAAGCGAGCAAATGATGCAAATTTCTGAGAATTTAAAATCTTGGTTACGGGCCGAATTGGCACAGCATTTAACCGAACCTGATACCGCCACTACTATTAAAAGTAATGAGAATATCGCTAAGAAAAACATTCATTAGCTATAAAAAAACCTGATTTAAATTAAAAAATTCATCTAATAAGTAAATACTAAAAAGCCCCATCGATATTGACGGGGCTTTTTAATATCTTCAATGCAAGAATATAAGCTTTTGCCTTAGATAGCTTTAGTACGCTCAGTTAACCACTCAAGCGCCGCACCTTTAACGCGATCTTTTAGCTCGGCATAGACTTGGCTATGATAATCATTGAGCCAATCAATCTCGACTTGGGTTAATAGTGCAGGCTCAATCAAACGTGTATCGATTGGGCAGTAAGTGATGGTTTCAAAGTGTAGGAATTGTCCAAACTCAGTCTCAGTCGGATTCGCAACTGGCGTATTGACCACCAAGTTTTCGATACGAATACCCCATTTGCCTTCGCGGTATAAACCTGGCTCATTACTAGATATCATCCCTTCTTTCATGGCGCGCTCTTTTGGCGTACTGGCACTATAAGCAATGACCTGCGGGCCTTCATGGACGTTTAAGAAATAACCAACGCCATGACCGGTACCATGACCATAGTCCATCTGTGCTTGCCACAAAGGTGCACGGCAAATCGCATCGATGAGCGGTGAGGCAATACCATCAGGGAAATGCGCTTTTGCTAACGCGATATGGGCTTTAAGCACGGTGGTAAAGTCGCGTTTATGCTCAGAACTTACTTGTCCAATACCGACCACGCGGGTGATATCGGTGGTACCGTTTTGATATTGCGCACCTGAGTCAATGAGCAATAAGCCGCCCTCGCCTTCAGCAACATCAAGGTAGCTGAATTTTTCTGGCGTCGCACGGTAATGCGGCAAAGCGCCATTTTCGTTAAAGCCTGCGATGGTTGGAAAGCTTGGCGACACATAATGCGGCTGCTGACTGCGAACTTCGATGAGCATACTGTCGACATCCAACTCACTCAAACGCTCACCGTCTGCTAGGCGTTTTTCAAATGTCGCGAAAAACTCACTTAACGCCGCGCCATCTTGGCGCATCGCTTCGCGCACATGCTCGATATCCGCCGCAGATTTCACTGATTTGAGTAACGTACTTGGCGCCATTTGCTCGATAAAGCCCACATCGTCGGCCATTTTTGATAACGTACCGACCGCCACTTTGCTTGGGTCTAACAATAATATATCTTCTGGCGTTAAGGTAGCTAATGCCTCTTGTACCACATCATAATCTGCAAGCGTGATACCGCTGTCTTTTAGCGCTTTTTCAATCTCGCTACTGACTTTATTATTATCAACAAACAAGGTCGTTTTATCTTCGCTAATGAGCATATGCGCTAAAAATACTGGATTATAATCAACGTCCGCACCGCGTAAGTTGGTCAACCAAGCGATATCATCTAAGCTTGATAGCAAGTGATGGCTTGCGCCTGCCTTCGCCATACCTGCGCGCACGGCAGCAAGTTTTGAGCTAGCGGGCTGATCGATAAATTGCGCATCGTGTTGGTAGAGCTGTGCTGATGGCAATGCTGGACGGTCGTTCCATATGTCGGTCAATACATCGCGCTCAGTAATTAAAGTAATATCGTTGGCATCAAACGCATCAAGCAATCTGTCTTGCTCAGCGATAGACAATACATTGCCATCAACCGCCACGCTATCGCCTTCCGCTAAGTTTTGCGCTAGCCAATCGATATGATTTGGCTGACCAGGAGCCAGTTTTTCCAAAGTAATACCCGTGCCTTCTAGTTGATGCGCGGCGTGTACCCAGTAGCGGCTGTCCGTCCATAGGCCAGCAAAGTCAGCGGTAACGACCAGCGTACCAACCGAACCTGTAAAGCCTGATAACCACAAACGCGCTTGCCAATATTCTGGCAAGTACTCAGACAAATGCGGGTCTGCTGACGGTACGATAATCGCCGTTAAATCTTGTGCGGCAAGCGTTTGGCGTAGACTATCAATACGCTCGTGGATATGTTGTTTATTCATGAAAGGTGTCCTTATTACTTTTAAAAATGAGAGTTAAAAAAAACGCTTGAGAGGCGACTATGAGTAGCCGTCTTATTTAGGCAAATAAATTCATCAGTATTACGTGAAGCCTTTATTTGCCTATAAAGGGTTTACTATTTTTAGAATGATAGTTATATAAATGAGTAAGAGTGTTTAGGCGTTTAGCCGAGCTATTATTAATTTCAGCTTAGTAATAGTATTTTAATAATAGTATTAAAGCAGCGCATCTCTAGATGTTTGGGCAGACAGCAGGCTTTCAACGGCGACAGAGAAATAACTCACTGATTGAAACAATAAAACGTGCTACCGATTATGGTAACACGTCTTATCTTTGGGCGTTTATAGGGACGATTGCTACTATAAATAAGCTAAATAGGCTTAATTAATCTTCACCATCCACTTAACGCTTTATTTACTGAGCCGCTTTATCGGCTTGCTCACTTTTTACCAGCATGTTATTGATAGGTTTTGCCAGTACCAATAACACCACTGCGGTCACTACCAAAAAGACGGTCATGGTGGTAAATAATGTCGGTAAGCCTTCAATTTTGTCCGCAGAAACATGACCACCAAAGAACGCAGCGACCAAGTTGCCCATGGCGACAGAAGCAAAGAAAAGTCCCATCATTTGCCCCTGCATACCTTTTGGCGCAAGCTTTGTCATCGCAGACAACCCGACAGGGCTGAGCGCCAATTCCCCAAGTGTTAGCAGTAATAAGCTGCCCACTAACCATAAAGGTGAGGCCAGTGCACCATCACTGGTCAAAATACTTTTTGAGGCAAATATCATCAACGAAAAGCCTGCCGCGGTCAGCAACATACCCAGTGCAAACTTAACCATACTATTTGGCTCAAGGCCACGATTGGCAAGCTTGATCCAAACAATACTAACAATGGGCGCCAGCAATAAAATAAACAACGGGTTTAATGATTGGAACCAAATACTCGGTATCTCAAATCCTAAGACGTTCAAGTCAGTATAGCGATCGGCAAATAGGTTAAACGAGGTTGGTTGCTGCTCAAAGCTTGACCAAAATAGTGTCGAACCGATGATTAAAATAAAGCAAGTCAGTAGGCGCAACTTATCAGTTTTATCAAGACGAGGTGAGACAAACATAATCGCAAAATAGCCTATCACCACTGCTGCGATGATATAAGTCATATATTCGGCGACCATTTCAGGATTAAACGGTAACATGCCACTTGCTACCAAAACCACAGCCGTTGCCAATAACACCAAGAAACCGATTACCCAGCGACCGATATTTTTATAACGGTCATTGGCGTATTCCCACTCAGGTTTTATATTTTTGGCTTGGGCATAGTGGGTCAAGGTTTTTTGCGCAGAAAAGCGGTAAATCAGAAGTGATATCAGCATACCGATACCACCAACGCCGAAACCTGCGTGCCACATGCCTTTTTCTTTAAACACCCCAACGATGAGCGCTGCTAAAAGGGCGCCAATATTAATGCCCATATAAAACAAGGTAAAACCACCATCACGGCGCACATCGCCTTTTTTATACAAAGCGCCTACCATGACGGAAATACAGGTTTTAAATAAACCTGACCCTAATACAATACATATCAAACCAACAAAAAACAGCGTCATGCCAAATATGGCGGAGAGCGCAATACATAAATGACCGAGGGCGATAATCACGCTGCCCCACCATAAGGCACGCTCTTGACCAAGCCAGTTATCAGCGAGCCAACCCCCCGGTACCGCCGCCAGATATAATGAACCGGCGAAAATACCATAAATAGCAGAAGCAGTGACTTCATCAAAGCCAAAACCACCGCTGCCAACGGTCGCTACCATAAACAGTACTAATAACGGACGAATACTATAATAAGAAAAGCGTTCCCACATTTCGGTAAAAAACAGCGGGCGTAGTGGCTTTGGGTGCCCCATAAACCCATTATCCAATGCTGACAATTCAGCTTCACTAACATTTACTTTTGAGTCTCTGCTCATAACTTTATTCCTTTAAAGACCACTGTAATGACGACCAAACTCCTGTTTATTTTGCTAAGCGGTCACATAGGCGCATTATTGTTCCACTTGGTTATGGTCAAGTAAAGAAAAAGTTATTCAATAATTACACAAATACCTACAAAAAAACCTGTGCTCAGTTAACCAAGCACAGGTCTTTAATGTTAGCTTCTAGAGTATTTTCACTCTTAGAATAAAGTATCGTCACAACAGTTGTATTTAATTACGGGTATCTAACTATATTTATACAAGTATTTGTTTTTATAACAAAATACTGAGGTCACAAGCTTACTCTTCAGTTTTCCAAGTATGCGTTAACTCTGCACCCTCACCACCATCCAAATCCGCATCGGCTTCTTCTGCTGTCAAGTTAGCGTTATCAGGGACTGCGGCTTGATTGACAGTACCCTCAGCAGTTGCGGTGCCAGATTCAGCAGCAACGACCGTACCATCAGTATCGGTTGGCGTTACCGTAGCATCCGCTGGTGTTGCAGTAGCAGCTGCGTCGGTATCGGCAGCTTCCGCTGTCGCAGCAGGCGCGGCTTCTGTAGCAGTTGCTTCTGTTTCAGCAGTCGCTTCGGTGCTCTCAGCAGTGATATGCTCGCCTGCTGGACGCAAATAGCCAGAAATGCCGATTAATAAGACGATACCTAAAAATAAGGCAACACCGCCTAAAGCAAATAGGAACTCTTTCTTGGGATTGTTTTCGACAATATGTTCTGACATACCTTATCCACCTTGCACAAAATATTTAAAATATTGGCCTATTATATCGCAATTTATATCGATTTGTGAAAACCCTTAACGATTTAAAGGGTTTATTAGCGAAAAAACTTACAACCAAAGCCTATGGGTATTTTTTTATTTGACCAAACGTCTCTGCGGGGTCGCACGCTTGCCAAGATAGCTTAATAATAGCAGAAGCGCAATAATGATTAAAATAGGATAATTACCCGCGCGCATATAAGGCGTATTGCCAACGCGTGCTTGCACATTTCCGCGTAAAACGGTGCGCTCAAACTGCGGTGCGCGCTTCACGATATGACCTTTATGGTCAATGATAGCCGTAACGCCAGTATTGGTGGCACGCATAAACCAGCGGCCGTTTTCAAGCGCGCGCATTTGTACCATTTGCAAATGCTGGAGCGGACCTGCCGAGCTACCAAACCACGCATCGTTAGAAATGGTCAATAAAAAGTCAGTATTGATGGCGTTTTTGCGCGTGGTGTCAGGATAGGCAACTTCATAGCAAACCGCGGCGCCCAAGTTATGACCACGCACGCGCAGCGGTGATTGATCGTCACTGCCGCGACTATAGCTCATGATATCTTGACTGCCAGCAAGGTTAGGCAAGATATCTAGCATGCCCTCAAAGGGGATATATTCGCCAAAGGGTACCAAACGCTGCTTTTTATATAGCCCTTCAGCGTCCGCACCTAAAGCAATGACACTATTATAAAACGGCGGGTATTTATCGGTCTTGGCATCAAAAGCTGCGGTATCTTTATATGGGATGCCAGTGACCCACGTGGTATCGGTTTCTTTGGCCACTTTGACCACTTCACTGATAAAACCTAGCGCTTCATCTTGAAACATGGGAATGGAAGACTCTGGCCACAAGATCATGTCGCTGCCCCATTCGGTACTGGACAGGGTGGCATAAATTTTTAGCGTTTCTACCTGATATTCGGTCAGCCATTTTAAATCTTGCGGAATATTCCCTTGGATTAATGATACCGACAAGTCAGGCGTGCCCTTTGGTTTTGTCCATTGCGGATTTAGCAGCCATAATGCGCAGCTGACAATAAGCAGCGCGGCAGTAGGAATCATATAACCGCCGCGGCGACGCAATAGCTCAACCAAACTTGCCGCCAATAATACTGCCACGAAAGACACCGCAAATACGCCAGCAACGGGCGCTAATGACGATAGCCAATACTGCTCGGTAAAGGCATAACCGACAAACAACCATGGAAAGCCGGTAAATAGCCAAGTTTTCATCCACTCTTGCAATACCCAAAGCGCAGCAAAGGATAACGGCTGCTTACCGACGACACGATTAAAAATCAGCGCCAAAAAGCCATGAAACAAGCCCATACCAAGGCCCATCAGCGCAATCATAATTAGCGCCAGCCACACTGGCGTATCGCCATAGACATGGATTGAGGTATACAGCCAAAACGCCCCGACGCACCAAAGCCCAGTACCATAAGCTTGACCGATAACAAAAGCACGCTTGCCCGTCATATCAGGCATCAGTAAGGCATACAAAATAGCAGGCGACACCAACGCCACCGGCCAAAAACCATACGGCGCGAGGGCAAAGATAAACACTGCGCCTGCCAGCCACGCAATCAATATAGTCAACACCAGCGGCAAGCCCTTGGGCTTATCGGGGTTTAGACGTTTTTGCAAATCAACAGTAGACAGACGCATAGCAGTTATCCAAAACCTTATTATTCAGTCGTTCAGAGCTTAAATATTAACTTTGTTTTATTCAGTTAGCGCTGGAATTGGTAGCCAATCGTTAGCTGCTCAATACAGCGCTCAAAAATTAAACCTGCCCATGATACCAGTCTAAATCAATCAATAGGTAACATTGCGTTGCAAAATACCGATTTTAAAAGCAAAAAAAACACGACCGCAATCGTGTTTTTTTATATTTAAATGCCGAGCTGATCTTTAAGTGCCAAGATTAAGTGATAAACATCAATAAATTAATGGCTACCTATTAATATTTGCTGGTCAGAATTGATTTTAGACAGCTCAAGATTTTGAATAAAGCGCCCTTCAACATCGGTAATAGTAATTTGCCAATCGTCTATCACCACGCTCTCCCCTTCCAAATCGCCAACATGACCGAGCGCTTGCATCACCAAACCGCCCATAGTATCAACATCGGTATCGTCAAAGTGGGCGCCAAGCTCATCGTTACAGTCTTCAATCACTGTCGATGCTTGCACGCGCCACGTATTTGGTCTTACAGGATCGGCGACGATATTATTGATATCACTGTCTTCATCGAAGTCATCATGCTCATCGACGATATCGCCGACGATTTCCTCGAGCAAATCTTCCATCGTTACCACGCCAGCAAAATTCCCAAACTCATCGACGACAATCGCCATATGCACTTGGGTGCGCTGTAATGAGCGTAGCAAAGTATCAGAGCGTGCCGTTTCGCTGATATAAAGCGGCTGACGCACCAAGTCTCGTAAACGTTGACTGTCAATTTTATCTTCTTGATCGCGCACCATGTGTACGAGGATGGGAATCAAATCTTTTGCCAATAAAATACCGATAACGGCATCATCATCTTGGCTATCAAAGACCGGATAGCGCGAGTGTGTGGTCTCAAGAATGATATCCATCACTTCAGCTAAGCTAGCGCTTTCGTGCAGCCCAACCACTTGCGGGCGCGGGGTCATGATTTCGCGAACTTGGGTGGCAGGCAAATCAAGGACGCCTTCCAACATGTCCA
Organism: Psychrobacter pulmonis; assembly: GCF_904846465.1. Taxonomy (NCBI): domain Bacteria; kingdom Pseudomonadati; phylum Pseudomonadota; class Gammaproteobacteria; order Moraxellales; family Moraxellaceae; genus Psychrobacter; species Psychrobacter pulmonis. Next base: position 170,973 of record NZ_CAJHAT010000006.1, on the reverse strand, counting down.
CGGTATCGGGTTCTAAGAACTGGCGCGAGTCTTGCACCAAACGTATCAGTTCATCACGGGTTTCGGGGGCGGTCGATAGCCAGCGTTTTAAGCCGCGCATCGACCAACTACTCGGGCTTGGAGCGTCTTCGGACATGATGATGTGATTTAACCTCTTTAGTTAATAGCAGTAATCAAAGAAAATAGTAAATAGCAATTAAAATCTTAAACCTAAATGGGGATTAAAATAGTAAATAAAACAGCGACTTTATATTTAGGCAGTAGTCAAAATATTTAAATAAAGATCAAATTATCTATAAAAACCTATCATAACGATAAATGACAACTAGTAAGTATAGATAAAAATAGACCAGCCTAATAGGTTTCACTTTATCGCAAGGCTTACGGACATTCAACGACAAATTCACTCAAATTGTATTGTCAGTGTGTTGTGAACTTTGCTATGGTCAAAGCCTTCATTCCTCAAAGTCAAACCTATGTCGCTACGTGCCTTTTTTTCTCGCCTGCTCTCGCCGCTTTCAAACAGCAATCGCTTAGAGCATGGGGCAGCTTATGATCGCCAGCAAAAGCGGACTTGGCGCTATTACCTCGCGCAGGTTTTAATCGTTACTACGTTGCTACTATCTGCTATTTGGCTGTTAATGGCAATTTGGTATCAGTTTGGCATACGCTCACCAATTACTTGGCTTACAACCCTTATTATAATCGGCATTTTAGCCGCGCTGGCTAAGGCCGCTTATGCAACAGAAAGGCATTGGTCAAAAAGTCCAAAAAATCGAGGTAATCAGCCATTAAATAATTCAGCAGCGCCAGATAAAAAAGTAGCCGTTAAATGGCTCATCGGTTTATATGGCGCAGTTTGGTTTATCGGTTTGGGCTGTTTTTTTTCTATCGAGCCCAAACAAGAGCGCGACTGGATGGCGGAAGTCAGCGAAAGAGTTACTTATCGCCGTGATGCCAATAATCCTGACTTAGTCACGCTCACCAATGTGCGAAACTTTGATTGGCATACTGATAAAGAGGCGGCTGAACACTGGGGCACGCGCACGATAGATATGTCAAAACTCTCTGGCGTCGATGTGACCAACTCCTATTGGATGGGGCCGCTAATTGCGCATACTTTGGTCAGTTTCCGCTTTGAAGATGATAGACCGCTCGCCTTCTCATTTGAGATTCGTAAAGAAGAAGGCGAGTCGTTTTCGGCATTGGCAGGGTTTTTTAGGCGTTTTGAGCTGAGCCTGATTGCTGCCGAAGAGCGCGATATTATTTATACCCGTAGTAATGCTCGCGGCGAGCAAGTTTATCTGTTTCCGGTCAGCAATTTACAACAGCACGAGGTCAAGTCGTTATTTGAGTCTTACTTAACTGCCGCCGATGAATTGAACGCCAAACCAACTTGGTACAATACGTTGATTAGCAACTGTACCAATATTATCTTTTATATGGCACGTATTGTCAGTGGCGACCGTCTGCCATGGGATTACCGAATTTGGGTATCGGGCTGGCTACCAAACTACTTATACGACGTTGGCATGCTCGACGCCAACCCTGAAAAGGACGGTCAGCCTTGGTCAATGGATACATGGTACGAGCGCACCCATATCAATCCAAAGGTTCGCGGTTTTGATAATCTGGCAGGAACTAGCGCTATCAATAGTCGCGAGTTCTCCAAGCAAATTCGGCAGGATATTCCTATCCCGCCACTAGCAGATTCACAAGCCGATGCGGAAGCAAGTGCCAAATCTGCCGCGCAGGAATCTAAAGAATAGCTGAGGTTTTCGAAGAGGTGCAGCTACTCTCCAAAGCGGTATTGCGACGTTAAATCCATTGTTCATTAAGCATAAACATAGATTAAACCCTTTATAAAAAAAGTTAGGTTAAGGCTGGACCCAATTTACCACCCGCTCCTCCATCTCCTCATCTGTCATGCCAATCTCAGAAATACAGCGCCCTGCTACGCCAACAGTGGCAGCACGCATCTGCTGCTGAGTTGCCACCGCATCTCCCGTTAATAACAAATGCCAACTTGGCAAATCTTGTCCTTTATACAAGCGCTTATAAGCACAGTGTGACGGCAGCCACATCATCTGCGGCAAATTCTCCATAGTTAGCTGAATACAGTCCGGCACATGCTCTTGGCGTGTGGCGTAATGCTTGCAGTAACCGGTCGCGCAATCCATCAGCTGGCAGGTGACATCGGTATATTCAACCATTTCTGCTTCATGACTATGGTCATCGCTGACATTGTCATCGTCGATATACTTGATTAGGCAGCAGCTACCGCAACCATCGCATAGCGCTTCCCATTCGCTATGGTTTAGCTCTGACAGCGAAAAACGTGACCAAAACTGCGGACGCAATAGATCATTAGCATCGTTTTGGCTGTGAGGAAATAAGCGCACAGCAGATGGCGTCGCTGAATCTGAATCAGTTGTTGTTTTGGAATCTAGAGCGGATGCTAATTGAGATTCAGATTGATTGAGCAAATTGAGTGTCATAAAGTCGCCGTAGCATTTTGATAAAGAGCGTTACAGTATTATAGCTGTTTTTGGCGAACTTGGGCGTTAAGGTAGGAGAAGTGAATAAAAGAATGCAGCAAAATACGGACAGTTAACACTTATAAAACAAGCATTTATAAAGTAGTTATTTATAAAACAGCCATTTATAAAACACCCTTCATAACATAAAAAAGGACAATAATATGTCAATTAAGACCTTTGAATTAATCAGCACTACCGAAAACAACGTCGAGCTTATCAGCTATGTGGCGCTGCCAGAATCTGCCTCAGAGGACAATCCAGTAGCAGGTATTTTGGTGGCGCCAGAATGGTGGGGCGTGGTCGATCATCCAAAGTCCGTCGTTGAGCGCTTAGCAAAAGCAGGCTATGCAGCGGTGGCGATGGACGTTTACGGTGAAGGCAAGCTGACCAGCGATGCGTCGATGGCCAATATGTGGATGGAGCAAGTACTTGCTGATCAAGACATGCTAATGGCACGTTGCCGCTTAATACTCAATGACTTTGGTGACCAACTGGCGGTTAATCGCGATAACTTAGCGGCGATTGGTTATTGTTTTGGCGGTAAAGTGGTGCTCGATATGGCACGCGAAGGCATGCCATTAAAAGCCGTCGCAACTTTCCATGGCAATCCATCAGCAAAACAGCCAGCCGACAAGAACTTCAAAGCCAAAGTATTGGTCGCTCACGGCCGTGATGATTCGATGGTGTCAATGGAGGCAATCGAAGGTCTAAAATCAGAGCTAGATGCTGCCGATGTTGACTACACGATTGATGTCTATGACGGTGCTAAGCATGGCTTTACCAATCCGCATGCCGATGAACGCGCGGCCAAAAACGATGTTGACCTTGGCTACAACGAAACCGCTGCTAAGCAAAGCTGGGACAACATGCTTGAATTTATGAAAACCAATCTCGGTCAATAATTTTAAAAATATCATCAATCAAGTTGTATAAACGCTCACTATAACGAGTGTTAATACAAAGTATAAGACGAAAAACAGGGGTCACTTTCTCAGAAAGCGACCCCTGTTTTTCGTCATTATACACAATAACTACCATGACCAATCTTGTGCTTATGAGCAAATAACGTCATCATCACTCTATTATAAGTGGGATTGAGTAACGAGGATGTTATATCTATTGATAAATCAGCTGGGCTGGCTGGCTTTTATGGCTTTATTGATCGTGGTGTTCATACTATACGCCAGGATAAGCCAACAAATCAGACAGTTGCGTCATGATATGACAGCGCTACAAGCTGAGCTTAAACGGCAAGAAGAGGGCTTGATCACAGCAAAATCTTCTCACGCCGATATAAATAGCGATCAAGAAAGTCAATTTGCATCAGTGCCTGACACCTCTCCAACCTTGCGGTCATCAATGCCGCCACCGATACCGTTAGCAACAGTAGAATCGGTTACAGCCGCTGATCCTATTGCCGAACCCATAGAAAACCTCGGCGGCTTAAAGCCAAAACCGGAAGAATCGACAAAAACGAGAACCCCCGTTACAACGATAGAGCCAGACGAGCGCTCCTTGCCTATCGTCACCTCCATTATTCACTCTATGCAAAACTGGTTTTTTGGCGGCAACTTAGTAGTGCGCGTTGGGGTATTGGTGTTGCTCGTCGGGGTGGTGTTATTACTGCGCTTATTAAGTGACTATATTGAAATACCCATCGCCTTTAAACTCATTGCCATAGGCGTCCTCGGTTTAGGGTTAGCAGCTTTAGGATTAAAATTAGTAAAAAACCGCTTTGCTTACGGCATCACTTTGCAAGGCGCAGGATTGGCGATTGCTTATCTAACCACCTTTTTTGCCTATAGCGTTTATCAAGTGCTGGCAAGTCTACCAAGCTTTATAGGACTTGGTTTATTATCAGCACTTACCGTCGTTTTAGCCGTCCGTCAAAGCGCCTTTCCTTTGGCATTACTGGCATTATCGGGCGGCTTTTTTGCGCCTATATTGACCAGTCAGGATACAGGCAGCTTGACGGTTTTGTTTAGCTATTACTTATTACTAAACGTGACTATTGCAGTAATTGCTCATTATCGTCCGTGGAAAGTGCTCAATATTTTTGGGTCAGGAGTCACGTTTGGGCTGGCTTATTATTGGGGACTGACAGAGAACGTAACGGTAATTATTGATAATCAGCGTTGGTCATTGGTGGTACTGGTTGCCCTACATCTCATTCTGTATTTATTTGTGGTGATTCGCTACGCGCAACAAATCATTGCTTATAACGATGACAATGAAGCGATTATGAACGTGGCTAATGTTGAAGAACGACGTTCTAGCTATGTATTCCCTATCGATATTGGTCTGTTATTCTCCGTGCCGATATTGGCATTTGGCTTATTTTCTGCCTTATTGCAGGATATTCATCATGCGTTGACCATTGTTAGTGCTATTTTAGCGATGATTTATCTGGGTCTTGGTTGGCGTTTTATTAAACGCAGTCAGCGCTATGCTCTGATTACTGAAGGTATGCTGGCGTTAGGGTTTGGCTTTTTAGCATTAGTGATTCCGCTGGCACTTGATGCAGAATGGATTGCCTTTGGCTGGTCGGTACAAGGGCTAGCCTTGGTATGGTTTGGACGGCGCTCACTACGTGCATGGTCAGTATTGTTTGGGTTGTTATTGCAGCTGCTCAGTATCGCGATGCTGATGATAACTGTGGTCTTTACGATCAAAGATTATCCAACGTTGGCGTTGACGATTTCGGCGCTCAGCTATCTAGCTACGATGTTTATCTTACGCGCCAGCAACTCGCCTATTGATGACGCCAACAACCAGCTTAATGCCAATCATACGCTGACTGCCTATACTAAAGCTTTGGGCATTGGTGAACTCGCTACTAAGCAATGGCTTACCAGTATCAATAGCCAAAGTATGGCGTTTAACTTGATGTGGCGCAGTCCAAATTTGGGTCGCTTTTTAACCTTTACTGCAATGGTTTGGCTGCTGTATGTATTGGTGATTGATTTTGACCACTGGCTTGCCAGCCGGCGCTTAGCAACGACGGCGCTGCTAGGATTGGCCACCTTAACCAGCCTAGCTATTTATCAGGCAATCAATCACTATCATGCGTGGCGCGAGATTAGGCAGTTTAGCCATGGGTTATTGCTGCTATTTTATGCCGCACTACTGTTTCAACTGCCACAAAAGTATGAATTTGATCATCAATGGACAACCTTTCATTGGCCGATATTTATTGCCTTCTTCATAGGTTGGTTAGTCGTTGGGCAACTATGGTTAAAGTCATGGCATAAAGAATTGGAGTTAAAAAGTTTTGATAGCGCGAGCTGGCTTGGTGCTGGAATCATCCTGTTGGCAGAAGCTATGCATTATGGCTTGCCTGATTCAAAAGGCGTCATGACTATTTTGGTTCCGGTTGCCTTTATGCTGGCTGGATTATGGTGTACACAGCGTCATGCTATGGTTCAATACAATGATAAGCAATCACACTCGCAAACGGGAGCAGCGACCTCAGTATTTGCGCCTTATTGGTTTGATTGGCATCAGGCATTATTAGACAGTGCCAAAATATTTGTACCAATCACACTAGGTTGGGCTATTTTTACCAACTTCACTTACGATGGTATTATTTGGGAACTGCCCTACTTTCCTTTATTTAACTTATATGATGTGACGTTATGGCTGGTGGTGTTTTACGGCTTGGGCGTTTATTTACTCCGTCAGCCATATGGCATGAAATCGAGAAATCTATTAAGCGCCATTCCTAAAAACGATATGCTGTTAATTATCTTAGCGCTGATTAGTTTTTGGATAGGCTCTAGCATGTTAGTTAGAACGCTGCACGCATTTATCGGCACGCCGTTATGGACTGGCGGTTTATACGACGTGACAGGAGGCGCTTGGAATAGCGAGCAAGTACAAACGGGACTAACCATTTTATGGACGCTCATTGCTTTGGTCGCCACTATTATCGCCAGCCGCTATGGACAACGAACGCTATGGTTTATGGGCATTGGACTATTGGGAGTTGTGGTGTTAAAACTGGTCTTGGTTGATTTATCCCAGACCGAGGCGATTTGGCGAGTGATTTCCTTCCTTGGTGCGGGTAGCTTAATCTTGGTCATTGGTTATTTAGCGCCATTGCCACCAGCACGTGAGGATTTAACAGACGAGTTTGAATAATAGTCTGCTCTGTGCGTTACGTTAAATGAAATGTTAACGTGGTGACGCTGGTTGTGTAGTAAACTGAACACCATTAGAAAGTAGACGTTGATTGTCTTACTTTGAGCATTTTTTATAAAAGGTTAGTAAAGCAGATGGATAAGAGAGCAAGTATTCAGTGGTTCCCTGGGCATATGAACAAAGCCCGTAACGAAATCAAAGAAATCATGCCGCAGATGGACGTCGTCATTGAAGTGATTGACGCGCGTATTCCTTATAGTAGCGAAAACCCCATGGTTGCAGCATTACGCGGCGAAAAACCAGTCATTAAAATCTTAAATAAAGCCGATCTCGCTGATCCTGAATTGACCAAAGCGTGGATGGAATATCTTGAACAACAAGACGGCGTTAAAGCTATCGCTTGCGACAATAACAAAGCCGATGACGTCAAGCGTATCATTGCAATATGCAAATCCCTCGTACCCAATAAAGTCGGGACGGGACGTCAAATCAAAGCCATGATTATGGGTATTCCAAACGTTGGTAAATCAACCTTGATTAATACCTTAGCGGGGCGCGCGGTAGCTAGAACCGGTGATGAGCCAGCGGTGACCAAGTCACAGCAGCTGATCAAGCTTGACGATGACATCATGCTCTATGACACGCCTGGCATGCTGTGGCCAAAGGTTGAAAACGAAAACTCTGGCTATCGCTTGGCGGCGACCGGCGGTATTCGTGATACGGCGTTTGACTTCGCCGATGTGGCCAGTTATACCGCTGAGTATCTCATGCAAGCCTATCCTGAACTGCTAAAAACCCGCTATAAGATTGAAGAATTACCCAAGACCGATTGGGAGTTTTTTGAAATGGCGGGACGTAATCGCGGCTGCGTGCGCGCGGGCAATCAAGTCGATACCTACCGCATGTCTGAGATTTTGATTAACGAGTTACGTAGCGGCAAGCTTGGAAATATTACCCTCGAGACGCCAGAAATGACTGAAGCTGAAGAAATTGTGGTCGCTGAACAACGAGTCGCAGCCGAAGAGAAAAGAATCGCTAAAGAAGAAGAAAAACGTTTGCGTCGTTTAAAAACGCGGAAGAATCGTAAATAAATTGCATAAAGAATACTGGCTACTATGAATCCGTTAATACCCTCTGCTAAAACCATTCAGATTTATCTGCCAAAAGGTAATCCTCGCGGATTGCGCTTGGCAGAGATGACCACGCGTACGGTACGTTTGATTGAGATTCCGCGTATCCATATTGATGATTTTTTTGCGATGCCTGATGCCAATCAAGTAGGCTTATACTTTTTAATAGGTGAAACAGAAAATACCGATAAGCCGCTACTATATATCGGCCAGACTGGCGACCTAAGAAGACGGTTAAATCAACATGACGACAAAGACTTTTGGACGCGTGCCTTTGTCATGCTTTCAACCAATAATTCCATGACCCAAACCCATGCGCTGTATATGGAGCATAAAGCAATTGCCACTGCCCTTGACGTGGGGCGCTACGAGATTAAAAATGGTAATAGTGGTAATAAGCCGCATACACCCGACCCATTAAAAGCTGACTGCGAAGAGTTGTTTCACACCCTTGATGTTTTGCTATCAACCTTGGGGCAACCTATTTTTGAATCTTTAGCTATTCACGATAGCCTTTATAGCAATAAGACTGATGCACATAAACTGACCACAACCACTGATGTTAAAGTTGAAAAAGCAGCTGAAATACCTCCAACTAAACCTATCCCATTCCTGTTTTATTACAAGGTAAAAGATGGCGATGCACAAGGCTATTATGATGACGATGGCTTTGTAATATTAGCAGGCTCTTTAATTAGACAATCACAGGCAGCATCTGCGCCACCCTTTGTGACCAGATTAAAAGAGAGCTTGCTTAGTAGCGGCAAACTCATAGCGGTAAATGATACAAGCTATAAGCTCACTGAAAATCATTTATTTAAAACACCCAGTGGCGCTAGTGCATTGGTATCAGGTCGTTCGACCAACGGTTGGATTGAATGGAAAAATGCCGCAGGTCAAACTTTAGACAGCATCTATCGATAACGACTTTAATCCCAACATGCGATCCTCATATAACCCTCATACTTTTTGAATTGCTCGCCCATTGCTTATGACATCTATTACTTTTATCCATACCGAGACCAGCCTCGACTCCTTCGCCCCCCGCCTCCTCGATTGGTTCGCTGAAAACGGTCGCCACGATCTGCCGTGGCAACAGCACCAAACCGATACGCCCAATCCTTATATCGTTTGGCTATCAGAAGTCATGCTCCAGCAAACACAAGTAACCACGGTGCTGCCCTACTTTGCCCGTTTTATGGACAGCTTTCCCACGGTGCAAGATTTAGCCGCAGCAGAATGGGATATGGTGGCGGAACACTGGGCAGGACTTGGCTATTATGCGCGGGCGCGTAATCTGCATAAAGGCGCAAAGCAATTGGTTGCAGTGATTGATGAGACGGGCGACTTTCCACAGACGCTAGCAGGTTGGGAGGCGATTTCTGGCGTTGGCCCTTCGACCGCTGGGGCGATTATGGCAATGGGGCTACATCGTTATGGCGTGATCTGTGATGGTAATGTCAAACGCGTTCTCACCCGCTGGGCGGCTATCGATGGTGATATTACCAAGTCTGCGACGACCAAAGAGCTGTGGGCATTGGCGGAGCGTTTAACACCAAGAGAGAACTCAGGATTGTTTGCGCAAGCCATGATGGATATGGGTGCAACCTTATGTACGCGTAGCAAACCTGCTTGTCTATTGTGCCCATTACAAGATGATTGCTTAGCCCATGCGCAGGGTCGCGAAACCGATTATCCAGTCAAGGCCAAAAAACAGCCCAAACCCAGCAAAGTTAGCAATGCATTATTAATTAAAGATACGGACGGCAAAATACTGTGGCTACAGCGTCCTGATAATGGCATTTGGGGCGGATTGTGGAGTTTGCCTTTGCAATTTGTTGAGAAAATTGACGGTAAAGCTACTGCTAAAAATTCAAAAGCCAGCGATGATAAATCATTAAAAGTTGCTAGCAATGAAAAATTCTACGAAACAGAATTTACCACCGCTGAGCAAATTATCAATGAATGGTTGGATAAGCATAGTTTAGCAGCCGCGTCCATTAATAAAGCCTTAATTGATGAGGCGCCTATTAAACATTCATTAACTCATTTCCATTGGTATTTAACGCCGCAATCACTGACTTTAGCTAATGAGCAAGTGACTGATTTGACCAAAGCCTTGCAAGCGGCAGAAATTAATATTAACTGGTTAAATGCGAGTGATGCGCAGGCAACACTTGGATTACCACGAGCGATGGTTAAGATTTTAGAATAATAGGTTATTGCAACCAAATAAAACCCCTAAAAAAAGCGACTCAAAATATATTCTGAGTCGCTTTTTTCATTTATAACATACAAAAAACTAAGACAAAACTTAAGATTTGGGCACCCGCAAACGCATCAAGCCTTCTTGTTGTACCGTCGCGACCAATCGACCATCTTGCCAAAACTGACCGTGGTTTAAGCCTTTGGCATTAGATGTGGTGTCGCTCCACATGTCATATAGCAGCCAATTATTTAAATCAAAATCACGATGAAAATGCATCGAGTGATCAATACTCGCCGCTTGCAAGCCACTGGTCATAAAGCTGACCCCATGTGACATCAGCCCCGTACCGACCAAGTAAAAATCAGACGAAAACGCCAATAGTGCTTGCTGAATGGCCACAGGCTGCTTGCCAAGCTCACGGATACGCAGCCAGTTTGCTTGCTTGGGTTTCATCGGTTCTGGATGAATCGGATCACGCGGCTTAATCGGTTTAATCTCGACATGACGATGACGCATAAAGCGCGCTTTTAGGGCATCAGGAACCTTTCCAACATACTGCTCTTTTAAATCTTGCTCATCAAGCAAGTCTTCTGGCGGCGGATACACGGGCATATCTTCTTGATATTCCAAACCCTCTTCCATCGGTGAGAACGAAGCAATCATCGAAAATATCACTTGCTCGACAGGCGCTTTACCGCGCGCTTCTTTATACTGAATTGCCGTGACTTCACGTGCTGACAGGCTGCGACCATCACGCAGGCGGCGTACTTGGTAAATCACCGGCTGATTGATATCGCCGCCGCGCAAAAAATAACCATGCAGCGAATGACAAGGTTTGTCTTTATCGAGCGTATGCGATGCGGCCATAATTGCTTGCGCCAGCACTTGCCCGCCGAAAATACGACTGCCCACATAATCGTGGCTTTTACCTTCAAAAACATCAGGGCTGACTTCAATAAGCGCCACGGTAGCCAGCAGCTCATCGATCAGTTGCGGATAATCAGACATGACGATAGGTTTCCTTATTTTGATCAATCACACCAAGCATTGAGATATAAGCACTCAAGGGTCAAGCGTATCAATACGATACGGCTTAAGCCAATGCGGCGTTTTAATTTAAAATAATATATATAGTAGGTTCATTTTAAAACTGTTATAGCATGGCTATTATAGTTTGCGATAAACAACCAGATAACGCTGAGAATACCAAATAAATAGCCAGTAAAATGATTAGCAATCGCTCATTATAAAGCGAAAAGCCAATCATCTTAGCGAATATTAAAGATTTTGACTAGGCAGTCGCCGCCTCACGAGTCGGTTTAACGCTTTATTAGCTTAGCAATAATGGGCAAGCAACGACTTAAGTATGCTAACTAAGCCTGTAAACATAAATAAAAAACGAGATGATGAGACACCTCGTTTTTTATTTGACTTTATATTATGGTTTTACAGCGACCAGCACGCGAATAGAGTCTGGTACCAGCGATAAATTGCCTAGTGCTTGCTCGCCTTGGGCTTTTAGTTGCTCTAGGCGTTCAATCTCTTCTGGGCGCACGTTAGGGTTAATCGTTTGCAGATGCTTTAGGCGTTTGATTTCACGTGACCACTGCTGGCTAAAGCGCGCGCTTGCCTGTTCACCAATGTCTTCTAGCTGCTGACGGGCAATATCTTCGGCTTCATAATAACGCTGCTCAATCACATCGCCACGTACCTTAATCACTTGGCGAGCGCGGTTTTTATCCAAGCGCTCGATATGCGGCATAATCATATCGCTGCTAATACGCGCGGATAAATCACTGCCCTGCTCACTGATAAACACACGAATATTTTGCGTCGGCAAGGTAGCAGGCAGATTAAGCAATCTTGGCGCAATCGCTTCAACGCGGAAATTCACTTCTAGCAGCACCATACCTTGTGGAACGGCGGCACTCTTTAGCATCGCAACGGTGGTATTCCCAAAAGTGCTGGTACTTGCCAGCTCGTAAATCGCGCGCATCAATGGATGCTCATGGGTGATAAATTCGATATCTTCACGCTGCAGCGCTTGCTTACGCTCAAAGGTCAGCGTCATACCATCTTCGTCACCGAGCGGCAGACCGTCGATATAATCGCTAATTTCCGTGCTATCAATCGGCGCAATCACCCATGAACCATCGCGCTGGATATTGTGGTCGATATTGGCGGAAGCAAAGAAGCGCTCGATAAATTGCGGCAATAGATTATGTTTATCAAAATCATGCATGGCATCTGCAATACGCCCAGCAACGCGCGGACGGCATGAGTTGTACTCAAGTAAGCGATCGCGACCAGCTTGTAGCTGTGCTTCGAGTCCCAAGCGCGTTTGCTGTGCTTCTTCGATAATCTCCTGCAAAGTGGTGCGGTTAGCGTCGGTATCCGCGCCTTCAAGCAGCGGCTTTAACTCTTGGATATACTGCTCTTGTACGCTTTGCGCCGTTGGAGAAATCTGATTAAACATATTGAGCGCGTCGTTATACCAGCGGTACAGTCGCTCTTGCGCCGTCCCTTGTACATAAGGAACGTGCAGCATAATTTGCTGTGTCTGCCCGATACGATCTAGGCGACCGATACGCTGCTCTAACGTATCTGGATTGGCAGGCAGGTCCCACAGTATCAGCTGGCTGGCAAACTGGAAGTTACGACCTTCTGAACCAATCTCTGAACATAATAATATCTGCGCGCCTTCACTATCAGCAAAGAACGCCGCCGCTTGGTCACGCTCAAGTAAGGTCATCTGCTCGGTAAAGATGGCGGTTTTAATACCAGCATGCAGGCGCAATACCGCCTCTAAACTTTCAACCGTCGCCCCACTACGAGCAATCAGTAATACTTTTTTATGCTTAAGCTCACCCTTCAAAATATCAATCAACCACGGCACCCGCGGATCATCCTCTAGCCAGCCGCCATCGGGTTGATTTTCTTCGCCCCAAAGCTGCTCGCGCAATTTACCCTTGGTTTGATAGCTATCTACCCATGCTTCAGGTAGCGGCAACGGATACGGCTGGCTGCTACGACCATAAAAACCTTTGACACTCTCACGGGTATTACGGAATAAAATACGCCCCGTACCATGACGGTCAAGGAGTTCATTGAGCGCATAAGTACGCAGTTTTTCGTCGTCATTAATGTTTACTAATTCATCGATACTAATAGTAAGCAGTTGACTTAACGCCGCAATTTGACCATCACTTAACGGCTTATCTTCGATTAAGACACTCGCAACCGCTGCGGTTTCGGCAAAGGCTTCTTGACCATCGATAAACTCATCCAAATCATCAAAGCGATCGGGGTCTAATAAACGCAAACGGGCAAAGTGACTTTGTGCGCCAAGTTGCTCAGGCGTCGCGGTTAATAGCATCACACCCGGTGTTTCTTCAGCGAAATCAGCAATCAAATCATATTTATCATTGCCACCTTGCGCTTCATCCCAATGCAGGTGATGCGCCTCATCAACGACCAATAAATCAAAGCCCGCTTCCATCGCTTGATCGTACAAATCAGGATGATCGAGCAATAAATCCATGCCGGCAATGATACATTGCTCAGTAGCAAAGACGTTTTGCTCAGGGTCGTGCTCTTTAATCGCAGCAGTACGTACCAAATCAAACAAGGCAAAGTTTAGGTTAAAACGGCGACGCAGCTCGATCATCCACTGATACTGCAAACTGTCTGGTACAAGAATTAGGACGCGCTCAGCTTTGCCAGTCAGTAGCTGCTGATGAATAATCAGACCTGCTTCAATGGTCTTACCCAAGCCAACTTCGTCAGCAAGCAAGACACGCGGGGCGATACGTTTACCGACTTCATGGGCAATATACAGCTGATGCTCGATGATATCGACACGTGCGCCCATCAAGCCTTTGAGCGGATGACCCGCTAGCGCTGATTGCATACGCAAGATATCTTGACGCAGCTCATACCAATCCCCGCGCTCAATACGACCAGCCAGCAAACGCTCAAGCGGCTTAGCCAGCGTGATATTAGCCGCCAAACGGGTTTCCATAATGCCGCGCTCATGCTCATCAACACTGTATTTGAGCACGCCCATCACTTCTTCGACCGCGGTTACGGTATAGCTATTACCGGCTTGGTCAGAAATACTATCACCTTCTTTGAACACCACGCGCGATAACGGCGCAGAATTTTTGGCGTAGACGCGGGTCTCTTCACTTTGCGGAAATAAGATATGTACACAGCGGTCATCGACGTCGATGACCACACCCAAGCCAAGCTCAGACTCCGTATCAGATAAATAACGTTGACCAACGGCAAATTCGGTGCTGTGCAATGAAGCGATAGAGATAGTCATAAGGCGATGTCTTTTGTACTCAGATGATAAGAAAATAGATAGTTAATGAATCAAGCCACAATCATACAAACAATCACGCAAGGATTTAGTCAATTAATAGCTCAAACTCATTAATAAGTTGCTGGTCATTGAAGCTATCAGCAACGCCCAACTTGTCAGCTAGGTCGATGGATAAAACAGACCATTATATAACGTTAGCGCCTAGATGAGTGCGTTAAGTTAACTTTTCAAGAGCACTTTTTGGCAAGATTATTGCAATTGTTTGGCAAGAATATTGCAATACTGCGCTTAAGTAACTTTTTAGAAATCCATATATAACGACTCACAAGTAAAGAAAAAGGCTCGCTACTATGCCCTAAACATTGTTATCATAAAATTGTTTCTATATTGTTAATATATGCAATTTAACATTTCTTATTGTTATTGAAGCTATGTTAACCATTACCCCCTTTTAGATTTTCCAAATGATATAAAAAATTTATTCAAAAAATTTAACTATCAAGTCTTAAAACACAAAATTTCGGCAACCTCCTACTTAATACTGTCCTTTTTAAGACCGTTAAGTAAGCCAAATAGTGTTTTTCATAGTCGTTTAAGTTATGAATTAACCGTAAATACTTTAATACTAGTTATATATCTAGATATTTAACTGAGTGATAATCTTAAAAACTTTGCCCCAATACTCAAATCCCATTTTCGTAAGGCTTACGTATCACCACATCATCGATTGCTCACAGCAAATAGCATCAGTAGTCTTTATAGACAGTCTGCTTTGTGGTCACGTTTATCCAAGGACAATCCCCTCATGAGTGCCTCCAAAAAAGTTGGCTTTTTTAACCAAGTCAGTACCCAAGTGACGACCATTCTATTTATGGCTTTTGTGGTCGTACTAGCCGTTGTTGTGTATGTTGTTGATAAAGAAGGTCATGAAAAAATTCGCCTTGAATCGGCAAAACTGGTCGCTGAGCGTGGTAATACCGCGGTCAATAGTATCTCAGCCGATATCAATCGCGTGATGCGCAGTGCCTTGTTATTGCAGCAAAGCGCGCAGACTTTGCCGCCACAAGAAGCGATTTTGCAAGCCAGTACCGCCAATGCTTTTGATAAGCGCGATTATAACTTATTAGGTAGTGGCGGCATTTGGCCAGAAAAAGGCGCACTGGGCGCCAATACCGCCACCCATCCATTTTTGATGGTGCGTCAAAACGGCGATTATCAAGCGGTACTCAGCGACCCAAACCCTGCCAATCCTTATTATCAAGAAGACTGGTTTAGCGTTTTGAAATTGCTCAAACCTGAAAGCTGTATTTGGAACCATGTCCGCGCCAGCCAAACCAAAGGCGAGCTGGCGATGAGTTGCGGTGTCGCCATCGAGCGTGACAACCAGTTCTGGGGTGCCAGTACCGTCAACTTTACCCTCAACCAGCTGCAAGAAAACATCGTTAAGCTCAGCGAAAGCTCAGGCTCAGGTTATATTTTACTGCTCGATAACAGTGACAAAGTTATCGCCTCCTCTAATCCTGAGCGCTTAAGCTATATCGACGAAGCCACCGGCACACCGCTCGATATCAAGCAAGTTATCAACGCTGACCCTGCTTGGAATCCGGTACTAAACTTCTTGGAGATGCAGCGTAAAGAGACTATCGAGCGCGTTGCCGCTAGCGTATCGCCGCAAGTCCAGCAGGTATTGACCACGCTTGATAAAGCCGAAACCGGTACGTCAAAAGGCTATTATCTCGTCAACTACGCCGCTTATCTAAACAACGGTGAAAATAAGCAAAACGCGATGGACAGCCGTTTATTGCAGAGCTTTGAGTTAGAAAAAGACAGCTACTATAACGGCAGCCAAGCGTACGTATTTGAGATTCCTGAAACTTATTGGAAACTTATCGTCGTCCAGCCTGATGCTGAAATTAACGCCATCGCTGACAATCTAAGTAAAAATCTGATTAACTGGATTGCCCTCGCGCTACTTATCACCGCGGGTTTGATTTACTTTATGCTCACTTATTTAGCGTTTAAACCGTTAAAAGAAACCACCGATAAAATCTCGCAAGCGGAAAACCTGATTAATGATAAGCAATACAATAAGCTAAGTGAGGTTAAATTCACCGAAGGTCGCAACGAGATTGGGCTGGTAAATGGCTCTATTAATGACCTCCTAGACCGTATCCAATCTAACGAAGGTAAGCTTGCCAATATTAATCAGCAGCTAGAGATTAAAGTTGAAGAGCGTACCGCTGAGCTACAAGAGACGCTAAAAGAGCTGAAAAACTCTCAGCTGCAATTGATCCGTTCAGAAAAAATGGCAACCTTGGGTCAAATGGTGGCGGGCGTCGCTCATGAGGTTAATACGCCATTATCTTATGTGCAAAACAACCTTGAGATTATCGGTCAGTTGACTGAGCAATACGAAGAGTTGATTGAGTTGGTACAAGGGTTAAAAGCCGCTAAAACTGATGCCGCTACTGATGGCAAAATTGATAAGTTATTGGCTGATATCGTCCGTGCGTCGGATGAAATCCAAGAAGATGATTTGTCCACTGAGCTTAAAGAGCTGATTAAAGACTCACTCTTTGGTGTCGAGCAAATCACCGAGATGGTCCTAAACCTACGTAACTTTGCCCGTCTTGATGAGTCAAAAGTGAAAACCATCGATGTGCGCGAATGTATCGAAGCGTCATTGAAAATCGCTGGCAACTCTATCAGACATCAAGAGATTGTCACTGATTTTGCGCCGACGCCTGAAATTAAATGCTCGCCGTCACAGATTAATCAGGTGCTAGTGAACTTGCTTAATAACGCCGCGCAAGCCATGGGCGAAAAACCAGATGGCAAAATCGAAGTGCGAACGCGCGCCGATGACAGTCATGTCTATATCGATGTCAGCGACAATGGTAAAGGCATGAGCGCCGAGGTACTTAACCAAATCTTTGAGCCGTTCTTTACCACTAAGGGTGCGGGCGAAGGAACCGGTCTTGGGATGGCCATCAGTCAGCAGATTATGGAGCAGCATAATGGCGACATTAAAGCGGTTTCAACCGAAGGCGTTGGCACTACCTTTACCTTAACGCTACCGATTGATAATGATTTAACCGAACAAAGCCTAGCAGCATAAATGCTAGGTTCTGGTGTTCGTTTTGTTGTGAGCTCAATTGCTATTTAAATGATTATATAAAACTATCGTACTATTATTCATCATAAGGAAATCATCATGAATGAACTTGACCATGAAATGGAAACCTCTGGCGACGAGCTAGGGTCTGGACCAAAACCGAAGTTGGCGTTTATCGACGATGAACAACGTATTTTACGTTCGATGAAACTGCTGTTTCGTAAAACGCATGACGTTTTTATCACCACTGACCCGACTGAATATATCGACTATATCAAAAATAACCATGTACACGTGGCGGTCAGCGACCAACGTATGCCTGAGCGCGTGGGTGTCGATATCTTGCGTGAAGTCAAAGAAGTGTCGCCGTCTACCATGCGGATTTTATTGACCGGTTATGCTGATTTAAACGCGATTATTGGCTCTATTAACGATGGTGAGATTTATCGTTATTTGACCAAACCTTGTAAATCTGAAGAACTGCTCGCCGTCGTCGGTCGCGCCACCGAAATCGCGTTGACTTATAATCCAGATGAGGACGCGGAGCAATTTGATAGCTCGGGTAAAAAGCAGACACTGTTGGTCATCGATGAAACCGACGAGCTGATTGAGCAAATAAGCAAGCAGTTCTCGCATAGCTATAGAGTCCTGCACGCAGAAGGCTTAGAAGAAGCTTACGATTATTTGGCCAATGAAGATATCGGCGTGTGTATTACCGACATCAATGTCAGCGGCGAAAATATCGCGCCGATTATCTTCACCTTAAAACAAGATGCGCCGCACTTGGTGGTCTTGGTACAGACGGAATTTCAGGATGCGGGCTTGCTCATTGATTTGATTAATAAAGGTCAGGTTTATCGCTGCTTACCGAAGCCCATGCGTGCCAGCCTACTTGAGATTAGCGTCAACCGTGCTTTCCAGCATCATGCAAAACTCAAAGCCAGCCCTGAGTTGGTTAAGCGTTATGAAGTCGAGCACGACCCTGAAAACGATGTACGTATTGATTTAAGCAGTCGCGTTCGAAGTCTGATTGGCAAATTGCGCAAGCGTTTTTCTTTATAAAACGAAAAACGATATAAGCACAAGAACTCCTGTCGCATAAAATAAAACCTCTATTTCAATTGAAGTAGAGGTTTTTTACTGCACGCTTTTCGATAAGGTTTTTGACGCGTTTTTTGACTAAGCCCGGCAACGTGCTACATTAAGCCAATAACTCTATCAGCCTATTTAAAATGCAAGACCATTTAAAACGTCATCTATTTAAAATATCATCTATTTAAAATAACAATGAGATAAGGAAACATCATGCAAGCGGTTTTTTTAGACAAGGGTACTTTTTCTGACAATATCGACTTGCCAGCACCTGCTGGCGTGACTGACTACATTACTTACGACGATACACCTCAAGAGCTGATTATTGAGCGCTGTCAAAATGCTGATATCATTTTTACCAATAAAGTCCAAATCAGCGCTGACGTCATTGCTAAACTGCCTAAGCTTAAGCTTATCCAACTGACCGCCACAGGTATGAATAACGTCGATCAAGATGCCTGTGCTAAGCACAATGTTGCGCTATATAACGTCGCGGGTTACGCGGTCAAAAGCGTGCCCGAGCATACCTTTATGCTGATGCTAACGGCCATGCGCGCAGGCATCTATTATCATGAAAAAGTTGCTGACGGTACGTGGCAAGATAATGGTAATTTCTGCTTGCTCGATATCCCACTGATAGATTTGGAAGATAAAACGCTTGGGATTATTGGTGTTGGCACTATTGGTAAACGCGTCACCGACATCGCCCGCGCTTTTGGGATGACGGTATTGTGGGCGGAGCATCAAGGGCGTACGCCGCGTAATGAGGATTATACGGCGTTCGATGAGGTACTTGCGCAGTCTGATGTATTGAGCTTACATTGCCCATTAAACGAGCAAACCAAGCACATAATTAATAAAGACACCTTAGCAAAAATGGCTAAGCAGCCACTAATTGTTAATGTCGCTCGTGGTGGTATTGTCGACAGCCAAGCGCTGAGCGATGCCATTAACAACGAGCAAATTATTGGTTATGCCACCGATGTATTTGAGCAAGAGCCGATTGTCAAAGACGACCCTTTATTAACCCTTTCTAATCATCCTCGGGTGATATTTAGCCCACATAACGCTTGGGGCAGCAAAAGCGCGCAAGAAACCTTGTGGCAAATTTTAAGTAAGCAAGTTTCAGAATTTATCGATAAGCATTAAAAGACAATCACTAATAACACTTAACGACTAAAGCGTAACCAGTCGTCTTTTACTTTACGGTATTTAAGCATCACGCGGTCACTCAGATAATTATTGGTGACTCGCCAAGGATAAATATCGCCTTGTTTCGGTAATTCGTGTTGCGCGCGCTGCACGTAGCCTGCCGTTAGCGCGCCCATGACCGTATCTGGCTGCGTATGCGCCTCGCTATGCGCAGTTTTTGCGTGTGGCACTGCCACCTGATAACCGTGCTTGTGCATATGGTTGAGCAAGCGCAGCACATACTGACAAGCCAAATCGATTTTGAGCGTCCACGACGCA
This sequence comes from Psychrobacter pulmonis, assembly GCF_904846465.1. Taxonomy (NCBI): domain Bacteria; kingdom Pseudomonadati; phylum Pseudomonadota; class Gammaproteobacteria; order Moraxellales; family Moraxellaceae; genus Psychrobacter; species Psychrobacter pulmonis. Next base: position 150,950 of record NZ_CAJHAT010000006.1, on the reverse strand, counting down.
TTGGTATAACCAAATAGCGCCACCATATTTGGTACACCTTCAATCATCACCGCCTTATACGTCATGCGTTTGCCAATATCAATTGCCCGTCCATCGATATATAGTTTCGCGCCGCCAAGCATTTGCAGCTTTAGCCCCGTTGCGGTCACAACAATATCAGCGTCAAGGTGTTTACCAGAATCAAGCATGATGCCAGTTTTGGTAAAGTGGCTAATTTGATCAGTCACGACGGCAGCGTGCTTGCCATGTAATGCCTTAAACAAATCGCTGTCTGGCACCGCACAAAGTCGCTCATCCCACGGATTATAAGTAGGCATAAAATGCGCAATATCAACTCCGCTGCCCTTTAACTCGGTTTTAACACTACGCTTTAATAAGGCTTTTATCACCTTGGGCGCAAAAACTGCCGCTCGATACGTCCCTTGTTGCATCAACACATTACGCGCGCGCAGTAGCTTATAAGCTTGCGTTTTTGATAACGGCGAAAATTTACCTGCCAGCCAATCAAGCGCATAATCATCGCCCGGTACACTTGCTACATAGGTCGGCGAGCGTTGTAGCATAGTGACGTGCTGCGCGCACTGCTCGCTTTCTTCATCGACCATAGCGGGCAGTAGCGTCATCGCGGTGGCACCGCTACCGATTATGACCACTTTTTTATCGTCATAATTGACGTTTTGCCAATGCTGCGGATGGATGATTTCACCTTGGAAATCTGCTTCGTTTTCAAAATGCGGGCGATAACCTTGCTCATAATCATAGTAGCCTGTAGCACCGACGACAAACTTTGCCGTTAAGGCAAATACCTCGCCGCTTACATGGTTTTTTACCGTTGCCGTCCACTGCTGACTATGGCTTGACCAAGACAGTTGTTGCACCTCATGCTGATAGCGAATGTGCTCAGAGACGCCAAACACACGCGCGGTATCGGCAATATAGTTTTTAATATCATCGCCTTTTGCCAATACCCGATGGTCCAACCATGGACGAAAGCTATAGCCAAAGGTCAAAGCATCAGAATCGGAACGAATACCAGGATATGTAAACAAATCCCACGTACCGCCCAAGTCTGCGCGTTTTTCTAATACCACAAAGCGCTGGCTAGTTTTTTGCCGCTTTCTTGTGGCTCGCTGTTTTAAGCGACTTGGGCTTTTCTGCCCAAACAGCCCTTTGTGCTTTTGCTGCTGCAATCGACACGCCATACCGATACCGGCAATCCCTGCGCCAATAATCAGCACCTCGCAATCGACGGGCGTCTTTGAGGTAGATGACGACGATTTAGGTTTAAAGCGCTGTTTAAGCGTCTGTTTAGCGGTATTGATATCAAGCATAATACGATCCTTGTTTTGCATGATTTATTTAAAAAAGCTTTTTAAAATGAGCTGATCAAAAAAGTTGTTAAAGAGGAATGGTTAAAAAGGGCATGGGCTTTCCCAATCCATCCAAGCACCAAGCGTCGGATGCTTGAGGCGCAAATGCTGGGCATGTAAATTAAGCCTCGGCGCAATCGTTAAGGCATCACCTTCAGCATAGATTGGGTCGCCAATCATCACATGACCGACGTGTACCATATGCACGCGCAGCTGATGACTGCGTCCGGTCACGGGCTTTAACAGCACGCGGGTGACGACCTGACCATTGCATTCTTCATGCGCCAATACTTCATACAATGTCAATGCATGCTTTGACCAATCATAGTCAACGATATGCCGCGGTTTGGTCGTGGGCTCATAGCGTACTGGCACTGATATCTCGCCTTTGGCACCGACACGCTGCCACGCCCCAAAGACGCGCGCTTGATAGCTTTTTTGCGGCAGGCGGTCGATGAATTGCTTACTAATATGGCTTTGTGCGGCGGCATTCTTGGCAAAAATTAGTAGCCCTGAAGTATCCATATCTAAACGATGAATCAATTTTACCGCCGGATTGGCGCGCTCGAGCCGTGCCAATAAACTTACCTTAAGGCTTTTACCATCGACACTTAACAGTCCGGCGGGCTTATCAACAACCCAAATGTCATCGTCTTCATAGACAGTAATGTCTTGGGCAAATTTTTGGAAAAACGCAAGAGGATAGGCATTTTCTTGAGCGTTTAAGGCGTTTATTGCTTCATCGGTAAAAGGCATAAAAATGGGCTACTTATATCAAAAGGTTGGTGGTCTAAAAATAGATTATTCTAATAAGGCAATAAATGATATTAGGGTTTAGAAATATTAACGGCGCTACACGGTAAACATGCTAGATGTAGAATAATGCCCGCAAGAGATTAGGGTGACAGATAAAACATAACCTGTGTCATTATGTGTCGATTTATTGTGCTAATAGTAATAGTTAAACATTTTAACCCGCCTGCATCTGTCAACTTTGAGCAAACATGTTAATATAATGGCAGATTTTCACCACCTCCCAACCATTCTTTAACCACTCATCGCTCGAATATGACAGCCGTATTGTATGATGACTGGTGATAGAAATAATAAAACAAGAGAGATAAATTATGTCAGACCTTATAGTTAATACCACTGATGCAAACTTCGACCAAGACGTTCTACAATCTGATATGCCAGTGCTAGTAGACTTTTGGGCAACTTGGTGTGGTCCTTGTAAAGCCATTGCACCTATTTTAGAAGATTTGGCGAGCGAGTACCAAGGTAAAGTCAAAATCGTTAAAGTCGACGTCGATAACAACCCGCAAGCAGCGAGCCGTTTTGGTATCCGCAACATCCCAACGCTATTTGTCTTTAAAGATGGCGAAAAAGTCGATTCAGTCATGGGCTTACAGCCAAAAGCTGAACTTGCTAAAGTATTAGATAAACATCTATAAGTACGGTTAATACACGCCCTCTAATAATCGCTAAAGGTGTTTGTTAAAAATAGCGATTTTAAAGAATGCGCTATGCTGTTTATAAAGTTCGTATTGAAAAAGCCATTATCTTTTTGAGCTAATGGCTTTTTTGCTGCTTTTCTGAGCAAAAAGCTGGATATTATAGCTTTTTTAGCAAAAATTATTGACAAGGCTGTCTTGAACGCCGTATAGTCTGCTGACAAGAGAAAACTAATCATTTTCCTAAGTGTCTTGTCGCTATTCTCCTCGTGTTTATCAACAAAAACACAATCGTCATTATAAAACACCACTACTGAACGCAATGACTAAACACAATTACTGATATTGAGTTTTTGACGCAGACTCTTATGTAGACTTCTTTATCTTCACTTTTTATAAACCTGCCCGACTGTCTTGCAAGGCGTTTATAAGCTGGCACGTAAAACAAATCCTACATAAGCCCCAAGCCCTGTGTATATACCCTCTATCGCCCTACACCCTTTGTTTAATCCTTGTCGTGATTTGTGCTGATAATGGCATCTCTCATCTGATCAACTGCTAATGACCTATCTATGAATCTTACTGAACTAAAGAAAAAATCAATCGCTGAGCTATTGGCCATCGCCAAAGAAATGGGCCTTGATAATATGGCGCGTAGCCGTAAACAAGACATTATCTTTGCTATCTTAAAAACCCATGCCCGTAACGGCGAAGCCATCTACGGCGACGGTGTGCTTGAGGTACTTCCTGATGGTTTTGGCTTTTTACGCTCATCAGAGGGCTCTTATTTAGCAGGCCCTGACGACATTTATGTCAGTCCGAGCCAAATTCGCCGTTTTAGTCTCAAGACGGGCGATAGTATCGCGGGCACCATTCGTCCGCCAAAGGATTCTGAGCGTTATTTTGCGCTACTAAAAGTTGGTGAAATCAACTTTGATACCCCAGATCGCTCGCGTCATAAGCTGATTTTTGAGAACTTAACGCCATTATTTCCAACTGAGCAATTAAAGCTAGAGCTTGGTAATGGTACGACTGAAGATTTGACTGGTCGTATCATCGACCTGATTGCCCCGATTGGTAAAGGACAGCGCTCGATTATCGTTGCACCGCCAAAAGCCGGTAAAACCATGCTCTTGCAATCTATTGCTCAGTCTATCACCCGCAATAATCCTGAATGCTACCTTATCGTCTTGCTCATTGATGAGCGTCCAGAAGAAGTAACCGAGATGGAACGCACCGTGCGCGGTGAAGTCGTTGCCTCAACCTTTGATGAGCCACCGCAGCGCCATGTCCAAGTCGCCGAAATGGTCATCGAAAAAGCTAAACGTCTGGTCGAGCATAAGCAAGACGTGGTCATTTTGCTTGACTCTATCACCCGTCTTGCCCGTGCTTACAACACTGTTATTCCATCATCGGGTAAAGTATTGACCGGTGGTTTGGATGCTAACGCGTTAGAACGTCCAAAACGCTTTTTTGGCGCGGCGCGTAACGTCGAAGAAGGCGGCAGCTTAACCATCATTGCCAGTGCCTTGATTGATACAGGTAGTAAAATGGACAGTGTTATCTTTGAAGAGTTTAAAGGTACGGGTAACCAAGAAATTACCCTTGAGCGTGACTTAGCCGAAAAACGCGTCTTCCCTGCGATTAATATCAAAAAATCCGGTACCCGCCGCGAAGAGCGCCTACTTGATGAAGATAAACTACGTAAAGTTTGGATATTGCGTAAACTGTTACAACCGATGGATGGCGTGCAAGCGACTGAGTTTTTGCTTGATCGTTTAAAAGAAGCCAAAACCAATGATGAATTCTTTGAGCAAATGAAACGTAAGTCACAAAATTAGATCGTTAGCTAGATTGCTAGATTAAAAAAGACCACTTTATGTGGTCTTTTTAGTTTTGCAATTACGCAATTGCAAAAAACAGTTAGCGGACTATCATTATAAATACAATAACTATAAGCAAAACCCCTACCAATGATACAGCCAAGTAACATAATTTACCGTATATTTGCAAAGCTTAGCGTTTCTACTACGGCTTGATAGAGACAAACAAGCTATTATAAAAAGTAGTACAGACATATTTAGATACATCCTGTATATTGGATTTCAAATTTGACAACTTAATAGGTGATACCATGAAATTTGCTAAAACTTTTGCACTAACTGCGATTGCAAGCTCAGCTTTGATGATGGGCGGTTGTGCTAACAATGGTTATGGTTACAACAGTGGCTTAAGCAACACTGCTAAAGGTGCAGCAGCGGGCGCAGCAGCGGGCGCTTTGATCAGAAGTGGCGGCGACAGTAAAGATATCGCTCGCGGGGCATTGGGCGGTGCTGCTGTTGGTGGCGCAGGTGCTTATATCCTTGACCAAACTCGTTAATCACTATTCGTTAGCTATGATTAAATCATTATCTTAATTAAGATGATAGATTACATGAGTATTGAAAAAAGATAGCTGACTATTAAAAAGTTAGCAAGAAAAAAGCCTGCAATGGATTTGCAGGCTTTTTTATGTTCATAGGGTAACCAATACCTAAATACTGCTATAACGCAACACAAACTTTATAACGCACCACTAAACTCTATAGCGCGCCGCTAAAAGTATCGCATGCTTGTACATTACCGCTCTCTAAACCACGGGTAAACCACTGCACGCGCTGTTGACTGGTGCCATGAGTGAAATTATCTGGTACCACAGCGCCGCCGCCGGCACGCGCTAAACGGTCATCGCCGATTTGACTGGCCGCATTGATGGCTTCATCAATATCGCCCGCTTCTAAGAACTGTACGCGCTCTTGATTGCGCTGCGCCCAGACTCCTGCAAAACAATCGGCTTGTAATTCTTGCATGACGGATAACTTGTTAGCCTGCGCGCGTGTTACTTGACGACTGGCTTCATTGACTTGCTGAGTAATACCAAGCAAAGTCTGCACGTGGTGACCGACCTCATGAGAGATGACATAGGCTTGCGCAAAGTCTCCCGCTTTACCTTGATTTTCACTATCGCCTGAACCTTGTTCATCGCCAGTAATACCCAAACTTTGCCGCATTTCTACAAAAAACGACGTATCCAAATATACCGTCTGATCGCCTGGGCAATAAAAAGGCCCGGTGGCGGCGCTGGCACTGCCGCAAGCTGAGCTGACCTGTCCATTAAATAAAATCAATGACGGCTCTTTATAAGTGCTCCCTGCCTCGTTAAATATCTGATGCCAAACTTCCTCTGTATCCGCCAATACGACTTTTACAAAGCGGGTATCACGGTCATCACTAGTGGCAGGTTGGGTAGAAGTATTGCCGCCACCCGTAATCACTTGCCCCGTTTGCAAGGCGGTCATCGGATTGACTCCAAAAACCAGCCATAAAATACCAGCAATGATAATACCGCCGATACCGCCACCAATCATTTTGCCGCCGCCACTGGTGGTGCGCACATTCGAGCTGCCACGTCTGTCTTGCCACTTCATAATGTTTCTCCTAAAAATCCAATAGCATGCCTATCACTATCGTAGTAAACCCTATTATTTGATTATTAACGTTATAAGATATATGACTCATTCCGTTGATTTTATATTCTAGCTTTCAACCATAATCGCTTCTATATTTTTGCTTTATTTTAATGTCAATTTTATTGATAAATAGCCTATCGATAATCTCAAAATACGCTTAAAATCCTAAAGGAAATCCTTTTATCAAAAAAGTGCTAAAACGTCCTGATGTCATTGATTATACGTCGATTAATTTGGCTTGTTGTATTAAAAAGTATATTAAATGAGCAAGTTAAAAGTCGGTTTACAATTTTATTGTTACTTAATTGTACAACCTCTTTCCATGCAGAAAGAAATCATATAGAATGCGTGAAAGCTGAGTAGCTGTAATTAATACTAGTTGAATTCTGGGACATCTCGGATATTCAACCTTTTTTGCTGCTACTGATCATTTCATTTTTCCGGAGAAACCCTATGAAACTTAAATTACTTGCTCTAGCTGGTATCATGACTGCAACTATGGGCCTTACTGCCTGTGATAGCAACAAAGAAAACGCTGCTGAAGATTTATCTGACGCGCAAGAAGAAGTGCAAGACGCTTCTGAAGAACTAAACGAAGCTGCTGCTGAAGGCGAAGCGGTACCTGCAGAAGCTGAAGCTGCTGTAGCTGATGCTGAAGCTGACATCGCTGATGCACAAGCGGCTACTGCTACTGACGAAATTGATGCTGAAGTACCTGTAGACGGTACTACTACTAGCGTTGATGTAGCTAGCGAAACTCCAGCTGTTGACGCTGCTGACGAAGTTGTTGTTGAAGAACCAGCTCAGTAATTTTTATTTTTCATAATAAAAGTACTGTAGTAAAAAAGAGAGCTTATGCTCTCTTTTTTTATGTCTACTATTTATGTTTTATAAAAAGTAGTATGATATAAAAGCGCCACATAAAAAATGATGGTTATCACAGTAATATATTCAATAGACTGTGATAACCATCATTTTCACTTACTGCCGAGATTATTATTAGTCAAATAAGCGCTCATCCACTTGTTGGCGAAACTTCTGTCCTGTTTTAAAGGTGACGACGCGGCGTGCTGACACGGCAACGGGCTCCCCTGTCTTCGGGTTACGTCCGGGACGGCTATTTTTATCTTTAAGCTCAAAGTTGCCAAAGCCTGACAGCTTGACCTCTTTGCCATCAATCAAACTCTCTGACAACTCGTCAAAAAAATTCTCCACCAAACAGCGGCCTTCTTGGCGTGTCAGGTTAAGATGACTCATCAAATGCTCAATCATGTCAGATTTGGTTAAGGTGCTCACAGTACGACTCCTATGCTATGTCGTGATGTCGAATATCATGGTTTAGCGGTATGAGAATTAATGTTAGTTATTATAAAGGTTTTTTGTCCTCTTTTTCATAAAGTCTGCATGAAAATCCTTTATTAATAACCACTTAACTTTTTTAAAGATGAAAATTTCTATCAAATAATCATTTTTATAAATAGCAAAACGCCATAGCCTCATTTATGCAGAGGCTATAGAGCGTTTTAGATGGTTATATCTTGGTTTTAGCTATCACGCAACTGAGCAGCGTGTTGTTCAGTTAGCGCTTGCACGACTTTATCCGTCGCCGTTTTTACTGCGTCATCAGATAAGGTCTGTGCTTTGTCTTGCCATATTAAAGCGAATGCTAAAGAGCGCTGACCGGTCGGTACTTTGTCGCCTTGATAGACGTCAAATAACCATAAATCTGTCAGCAATTTACCAGCTGCGGCTCGAATCGTCGCCTGCAAGGTCTGTAAGCTGATGTCACTATCGACTAAGATGGCGATATCGCGGCGTACGTGTGGGAACTTACTTGGCGTGGTGATAGCGTGCTGTTCACGTACCAAGGTTAATAATGGCGCCAGTGACAATTGCGCGACCCACGTCGCTGGCAAGTCTAGCTGTTTAGCAGTATTAGGATGGAGTTGACCCAACCAACCGACGTATACCTCATCAATATAAAGCTTGGCACTTTGACCCGGATGCAAGAAGGCAAGCGCACTACGCTCGTAGCGGATACGCGCACTGTCGATTTGCGCAGGTAATAACTGCTCAATATCATGCTTAAGATCATAAAAATCTAGCGCACGGTTTTGATACGCTTGCTCATCCCAAACATCGCCGACAGCAACCAACGCAATACTTGGCGTTTGTACCAACTCGCTAATACTTTGACCGACAAAGCTTAACCCCGTTTCAAAGAAACGCACGCGCGGCTGCTGACGATTGAGGTTATATTGCACGCAAGGCAATAAGCTTGATAGCAAAGTACGGCGCATCACTGCCAAGTCGCTAGAGATAGGATTGGCCAGTGCCAACACTTCGCCCAGCGCTTTATCATCAAGCAAGGCTTCTATTTTTGCATCACTAAAGCTAAAGCTAATGGCTTCCATATAGCCATTATCGACTAGCGCGAGCTTCATCTCGTGCGTCAAGTCCGCGGTGTCGTCATAATCCATACTGACTTGCAAATGCGGCAAGACGCTTGGAATATTATCATAACCGTAAATACGGGCAATCTCTTCAATCAAGTCCTCGCGGATACTCATATCAAAACGATACGATGGCGGCGTGCAAATCAGCTTATCTGCTTGCTGCTCTACCTCAAAGCCTAATTGAGTCAAAATACGCACCATCACGGCAGGCTCAATCTCAATACCAATGACCTCACGGACTTTGTTAATTGGCAAAGTAATTGGCGTACGTGTTGGCAAGTACACGATATTTTCTACTTTTACTATTTGCCCAGCTTGAGAGCTCGTGACACTGGTAATCAAATCAACTGCACGCGCTAGTGCTAACGCTGGCAATTCAAAATCGACACCACGCTCAAAGCGTTGTGAGGCATCGGTATGCAAACCAAAACGGCGGGCGCGTGCAGCGATCGCTAATGGGTTAAAAAAGGCACTTTCTAGGATAATATTGGTGGTGTTATCAGTGACACTGCTGCGCTGACCGCCCATGATACCAGCAAGTGCCAATGCACCTTTATCATCGGCAATGAGCAACTCATCACCGGTTAAGGTAATGGTTTGCTCATTTAATAAGGTAATGGTCTCAGCAGGCTGCGCCAAACGTACCACGATATCGCCTTCAATGGTATCAGCATCAAACGCATGTAGCGGTTGACCCAGTTCCAACAACACGTAGTTAGTCACGTCAACCAAAAAGTTATGCGAGCGCAGTCCTGACTGGACTAGCGCATCAGTCATCCACTTTGGCGTATCGATACTACGATCAATGTTGCTGATTGACTGTAATAAATAGCGCGGGCACGCTTCAACCACGCTTACCGTTACTGCGGGCGTAGTATTTTTAGTACCGTTAGCGTCAGTTGGCACGTTGGCAGGAATCTCAGGCTGCTGCATTGGCAAATCGTTAATGACTGATATCTCGCGCGCGATACCGCGTACGCTGAAGCAATCTCCGCGGTTTGGGGTGATAGAGATATCCAGTATTTGATTGTCTAAACCTAAATACTCACGGATATCCATGCCAATCGGTGCATCACTTGGCAATTCAAGCAGACCATCGATGCTATCGGTTAAATCAATTTCAGAGGCACCGCACAGCATACCGTTAGAGTCGACACCGCGTAGGTTGCCATTTTTAATTGTAAAGCCTTCTGCGTCGTTAGATGGTAAAACGGCACCAACGGTCGCAACCGGCGCTTTCATACCAACCGTCACATTGGGCGCGCCGCAAACGATTTGTAACGGCTCAGCGGCACCAATATTGACCTGCGTGACGCGCAGTTTATCGGCATCGGGATGCTGTTCAACGCTAATCACTTCACCGACCACCACGCCGCTAAAAGCACGAGCAACTGCAAAGCGATCGTCAATCTCAAGCCCTGCCATTGTAAGCTGTTCGGCCAATTGCTCACTGCTATTGTTGGGGTTTACCCATTGACGTAGCCACTGTTCGCTAATTTTCATAAATATCTCGGATCAGAATTTTATAATAAAGATTTTAGAATAAAGGGTGACGTATTAATAAAGACCATCTAGCCAAACTGTTTTAAGAAGCGTACGTCGTTTTGGAAAAACAGGCGCAAATCATCGATACCGTAGTACAGCATGGCAAAGCGCTCAATACCCATGCCAAAAGCAAAGCCGGTGTATTTTTCGCTATCAATACCGCAATTGGTCAGCACCTGTGGGTGTACCATGCCGCAGCCCATGACTTCAAGCCATTTACCATTATCATCGAGGATATCGACTTCAGCAGAAGGCTCGGTAAATGGGAAAAACGACGGACGGAAACGCACGGTTAGCTCTTTGGCAAAAAACGCTTCTAAGAATTCACTAATCAAGCCTTTTAGCTCGGCAAAGGTGCTCGATTCTGTCACCATAAGCCCTTCCAACTGATGAAACATCGGCGAGTGGGTTTGGTCCGAGTCATTACGATAAACGCGACCTGGACAAATAATACGAATCGGCGGCTCATTCTTTTCCATGGTGCGAATCTGCACCGGACTGGTATGGGTACGCAGTAAATAATGCGCATCAAAATAAAAGGTATCGTGCATCGCCCGTGCTGGATGATGCGAAGGGATATTTAGCGCTTCAAAATTATAGTAATCGCTCTCAACTTCAGGGCCAGTGGCGACATTGAAACCCGCTTGGATAAAATACTGCTGCATACGCTGGGTAATCATGGTGACAGGATGTAGATGACCTTTTTGACCACCGCGCGCAGGCAAGGTGATATCAATGCTCTCGCTGGCAAGCTTGGCATTTAATGCCGACACTTCTAGCTCTTGCTGCTGCGCCGTCAATGCATCTTGAATGCGGCTACGCACTTGATGTAACCAACCGCCGTAAGTTTTTTTGTCATCGCTACCAAGCTTACCCATCTGCTTTGACCAGCCGGTTAATGGGCTTTTTTTACCGGTCAGTTGCACACGTAAATCTTGTAGCGCGCGCACATCGGTTACTTGTAAAACTAACGCTTCAGCAGCACTGGCAAACTCATTTAACTGGGCTTCGCTTAACTCGCTGAGCTCGGTGGACAAGGTCGGTAGCGCCGACAAATCGGTGGTAGCAGCAGGGGTAGTCATAAGACGCATTCTTCCTGATTTAAACGGACTATTAATAATAGTGATTTATAATTGTAGGGATTTGACCAAATATTGCAAACCATTTACCCACTCATTTTCAACCAAAGGCGTGTGATATAAATGGCTTGAATATTTAGACAATAAAAAGTGCAACTTTACTAAAAACGTTTTACATTTTTGCGGTGTAAAACTGGCTGTAAAATAATCTACTATAAAAAAAGCCACCGACCAGCGGTAGCTTTTATTAATATCGTACTATTAATCAATATTATTGCTATCCATTTAAGCAAACACTCAAACAAGCAGAATACTTAAAGGATAACTAATATTTAGGCTAATTCCGCTTTTGCTTTTTCAACTAAGGCGGTGAAAGTCGCTGCATCATGCATAGCGATGTCAGCAAGTACGCGACGATCGATAGCGATGTTTGCTTTTTTCAAGCCGTTGATAAGGCGGCTATAGCTTAAGCCGTTTAAGCGTGCACCAGCATTGATACGTGCAATCCAAAGACGACGGAAAGTACGTTTTTTGTTGCGACGGTCACGATATGCATATTGACCAGCTTTGGTCACAGCTTGTACCGCTACGCGATAAACACGTGAACGAGCACCGTAGTAGCCTTTTGCGCGCTTTAAGATTTTTTTGTGACGGCGATTTGCCTGTACACCACGTTTTACACGGGCCATAAATTACTCCAAGATTTTTTAATCATTATTAAACGAATCACGATGTCATCAAATAATTGACTAATAGACATCGTTATCAAATTGCAAAGTCAAATATCTTTAATTGATTAAAGCTAAATGACGATAGGCTATTAGATGTATGGGCACATACGACGAACTGCTGCTTCGTCAGACTTGTCCACCATCTTTAGACCGCGCAACTGGCGAATACGCTTAGCTGATTTCTTGGTCAAGATATGGCTTTTGAATGCTTGTTTACGCTTAAAGCCGTTCGCTGTTTTTTTGAAGCGTTTAGCGGCGCCGCTTCTGGTTTTCATCTTAACTTTCATGATGATTTGCCTCTTTGTCTTTGATAGAACCTGGTCGTCAAATAGTAAAAACGAATAGTCGCTTTAAAAACAAGCACTAAACGGCTATTTGCCTCGAGGTGGGAGGCGCTATTTTAGCAGATAGTACGCTGTTTTGCCAAGGAAAGTTTTAATCGCTACTTTATAGGGTGCGTTAGTTGATATGAAATACACTACGCGCAAAAACGTGCTGCTGTTATAATTGCGCTTTATTTCCTGCGTTAACATATTGAATGTCAGCGGTAGCTGTGTTTAAGTAGGGTTTGAGTGCTATCTTTATTACTTTATACTTTTTACCACTTTCTCATTTCTTTTATAAGACGACTGATAGATTATGACTTTACCTGCTTGGCTTGCTGCCGTAAATTTTAATACTGATGGTTTGATTCCTGCGATTGCCCAAGATTATGTGTCCGGACGTATTTTGATGATGGCGTGGATGAACACCGAATCGCTGCAATTAACTGCCGAAACGCAGACAGCGGTGTATTTTTCGCGCTCGCGTGGCAAGTTATGGCATAAGGGCGAATCGTCTGGGCATACCCAGCGCGTGCATGATATTCGTTTGGACTGCGACGCTGATGTGATTGTACTGAGCGTCACGCAAGCGGGCGGTATTGCATGTCATACTGGCCGCGAGTCTTGTTTTTATCAGCGTTTGGATTTGTCAGGGCAAATACCTGAATGGCAAACCGTCGATAAAGTATTAAAAGACCCAGCAGAAATTTATCAGACAAACGCCGCAGCAAAAGTCATGCCTAAAATTAATGAAGCGGCGGCGGAAGATATAGACCATTTGCACACCCATCAAAATAACAGACTTGCTACCACTCATTCTATTTTGCAGCAGCTTGATAAAGTATTGGCTGAGCGCAAACAAGCAGACGCTGACAGCTCATATGTAGCAAGCTTATACGCCAAGGGTTTAAATAAAATATTAGAAAAAGTAGGCGAAGAAAGTACCGAGAGCATTATCGCGGCCAAAGACTTAGCCAATTGCGATGAAAATGTGGATAAAACCCAGTATGACGAAGCGCGTCACGAGCTGATCTATGAGGTCGCTGATGTTTGGTTCCATACTTTAGTGGGCTTGGCATGGTTTGATATAGAATCAGAAGCGGTATTAAATGAGCTAGGCCGACGTTTTGGTCTGTCAGGTATTGATGAAAAAGCCGCGCGCTAGCGTTTTTTAAGCTTAGCCGTTACCCTGTTTGATTATTGTTGCTTTCACCTTTTTGTCACAAGTGCAGGTTATAATAGTGTGACGTGTTACTTCGCATAAGCTGTCGATAGCTTTTGTGTACGACAGCAATATTCTATACACTCAAAGTATTTATATAAAGACTAAAAACCAAGACAGAAGGATAGCATCATGGGTAGTTTTTCCATTACGCATTGGCTGATTTTATTGGTGGTGGTGGTGGTCGTATTTGGCACCTCCAAGCTAAGAAATGCCGGTAAAGATTTGGGCGGCGCGGTCAAAGGTTTTAAAGACGCCGTTAAAGATGAAAATACTGAACATGCCAAAAAACAAGTCGTGCTCGATCATGACGGCAACGCGCACCCTGAAGAGCGCACAACCACCAAGGTTGATGACAAGCATAATGTATAGCATTTAATAATGGCATTGGGACATTATGTTTGATATTGGATTTTCAGAATTACTGCTTTTTGGCGTCATCGCCTTAATTGTTTTGGGGCCAGAAAAACTGCCCCAAGCGGCGCGTACGGCTGGGCAGTGGTATGCCAAAATTCGCCGCACGGTGTCTACGTTGCAGTCTGAAATCGAAGCTGAGCTTGACTTGGCAGAGACGCGGCAGCAAATGCAAAAAGAGCTGGCGAAAATTCGTGAAACTGAAGCAGAAATGCGCCGTGAGATGGCAGAGATGCGCGGCAGTCTGCAAGAATTTGAATCCTCGCAAAACCAGCATCTTAAAGCCGCGCATCAAGTCAATACTGCGAAAGTGGATAGCGCTAGTAATAAAATCGACCATGAAAAAGACGATCATTCATCAGTAACGCCAAAAGAATTTGACTACGCTTACGACCGCTATGACTCCGATAAAAAATTAACAGCGCCTGAACCATTAGAATTACAGAACTCAAATAATGATGCTAATCTGAAAACTGATGTTAACGACAATACCCATCAAATAATCCAAACTGCCATTACCAAACCCTGGGAAAACATGTGGTTTCGTTTGGGCGCTTATGACAAAGCAAGGCGTCTGCCGCAGCCGCCCTACCTGCCCAATTATAAAGCCGATACGTTATTAAATAACCATTTAAATAAACCATCGATTAACAAATCATCAATTCAGCAGGCTTCCGCCAAGCAGCAGGAGAATGATTAGTGGGTTTATTTAAGCGTAAAAAAAACCGTCAAGAAAAAGTAACGGCTACAGACATCGATGCTATTACAGATGCCGCCACAGATGCCGCTGCGCATGATGACTCTGGTGATATCTTAAGCTCAATGGCTGATATGCCGATTACTGAGCATTTGATTGAATTGCGTCGGCATCTGATTAAAATATGCGTCGCGGTACTGGTGATATTTTTGGCGTTGGTCGGATTTTCACGTGAGCTCTATGATTTTTTATCCGACCCATTGGTTGCTCAGTTGCCCGCCAACTCGACGATGATAGCAACCGATATCACCTCTAACTTTATGGCGCCAATACGTCTGAGTATCTTTGTGGCGGCATTTTTGGCAATGCCCTATATCTTGTATCAAATTTGGTCGTTTGTCGCGCCTGGTTTGTATAAAAAGGAGAAGAAAGTCGCTATTCCTGTACTGATGTCTTCGATATTTTTATTTTATGCGGGCGTAGCGTTTGCTTATTTTATTGTTTTAAAGGGCGTGCTTAAGTTCTTTATCATGTTTGCGCCGCAAAACGTCTTACCGATGACAGATATCGACAGTTATTTAAGCTTTGCGCTCAAGCTGTTTATGGTGTTTGGGCTTACCTTTGAGATTCCAGTGGTGACTTTACTATTGATATTGGCGGGTGTCGTCTCCATTCAGAGTCTAGAAGATAAACGTCGCTATATTATCGTCGGCTGTTTTGGCGTTGCAGCGGTCGTTACACCGCCCGACGGGGTGTCGATGTTAATGCTTGCCATCCCAATGTGGTTATTGTTTGAGCTGGGATTGTTTTTGGCGAAAGTTTTAATCAAAGAAGAACGTAAACTGACTTTGACAGACGATATAGAGTTGAAGAAAGAATAACTTTACTTATCAGGCACTTATTCAAAAAGCAGCCAACACGCTAATCTGTTAATATAACTTTCTTATTTAAATCGCTTTCTTATTTAAGTCGCTCAGTACTACCCTCAGTGTTAATGAGTGTCTCAATATCACCGTTATTATCAGCCGTCAGCCATTGTTTATGCAGTGGCTTTTTTTACCGTCGCCAATTTTGACCCCATTCTAGTTTTTTAGGTAGCTTTATTATGTCCGCATCGATGCCAGCTTATATGAGCGATCCCACTGATGAGCAGCTGAACGCGCTAAACATGGCGATGGATCACAAGTCATTTAAAGTGGTCGCTTATGCGGGTGCAGGGAAAACCACGACGCTCAAATTAATTGGTGAGCGTCTGCGCGGTCGCGGCTTGTATTTAGCCTTTAACAAAGCCATTGCCAACGATGCGCGGCAAAAATTCCCCGGTCATGTCGATTGTCGGACGTTTCACTCATTAGCCTACCGTCACGTACCACGTGATATTACCGCTAAATTGTCGTTACCGAGATTTTCACCCAAGCGTTTGGGTGATGATTTGGGCTTACAACCGGTACAAGTACGCCGGCAAATGGATGGGGTGAATAAATATATTACCCTCACGCCAGCGCGCTTGTCGCGGTTTGTCAGTGATGCAGTGAGTAATTTTTGTAGTACCCACGCCAGCTATCCTGCCCCAAGGCATCTTGAATTTCCAAGCTGGCTTGCTGAGTCAGATAGCGAGCAGTTACGCGAAATGCTCTACCCTGCTGTTGAGCAGCGCTGGTTACAGTCGATTGATGCGCGCCATCCGGCTGGTATCGGCCATGATATTTATCTTAAATTGTGGGCACTATCGAAACCGAGTATTCCTGCGGACTTTATCTTATTTGATGAAGCTCAAGATGCCGATCCGTTGATGATGGGGATTTTGACCCAGCAGCCACGGCAGGTGATTTATGTCGGTGACGCCCATCAGCAGATTTATGAGTGGCGCGGCGCGGTCAATGCGATGAAAAAACTGCCGTTGCCGCAAACCTTATTGACCCAATCGTTTCGTTTTGGCGAACCAATTGCCGAGATTGCCAATACCTTGCTCAAAGCTTTACAAGAAGACGTACCATTAAAAGGCAATCCAAATAAGCAATCGTCTACCGAAAAAGGCATGGTACATAGTAAAAAAGATGCCATTCTTTGCCGTACCAATGCTGCGGCGATGTCGCAGTTATTAACTGGTTTAAAACTTGGGCATAGAGTGGCGTTACAAGCCGATACTGATCGTATGCTTAAATTTTGTCAGGCAGCCGAAAACTTAAAAAATGGTAAATCGGCGTATGGCGTGCCCGAACTGGCGTATTTTTATAATTGGGGTGACGTTCAAGAATACTCTGAAACCAATGAAGGCAGTGACCTTAAAACCTTGGTGAAGTTGGTCGATGACCATGGTACCAATGTGTTGACGCAGGCAGTTAACAGCCTAACCCGTATCGAAAATGCTGATTATGTCATCTCAACCGCGCATAAAGCCAAAGGGCTTGAGTGGGGCAAAGTGCAGCTCGATGATGATTTTTATTATGACGTAACCACCAATGCGGTCAAGATTAGCCCAGAAGAGCTGCGTCTGCTCTACGTTGCGTGTACGCGCGCGCAAAGCAATTTAGATATTCATAATATTAAAGACTTGGTATCAGGACTGCAGACGGGTAAAAAGGTGATTTTTGGTAATACTTAATCTGCCCGTCTATCTCTCCCCTCATCGCCTTTGCCGACCTCTTTTTATAACATTGACTCTCCTATCATGAATCATAATCAGCAACTTCAAGCACGCCAAAACACCATACAGCAATTATTTGCCAATTCTGTTCGTCTTCTTGCGCCCATGGAAGGCTTAACTGATCCCTTGATGCGCCAAATCCTAACCCAAATTGCGTCAGACTTGGGTCGTCCTTATGATTGGTCGGTCAGTGAGTTTATTCGCGTCACCCAAACTGTCTTACCAGCACACGTTTTTTATAAATACGTACCAGAGTTGCATCATGATGCCAAAACTGCATCCGGTACACCGATTCATATTCAGTTGCTCGGTAGTGACGCGCAATTGATGGCAGAAAATGCCGCTTATGCTGCCGAGCTTGGTGCGCCTGCGATTGATATCAATTTTGGTTGTCCGGCTAAAACGGTTAACAGCCATCGTGGTGGCTCAGTGCTACTTGATGAGCCTGAGGTGATGTATGAGATTATCAGTGCCGTACGCCGAGCTGTACCCGCGCACCTTCCCGTATCCGCAAAGATTCGCCTGGGCTATACGGATACGAGTCGCATGGACGATATCAAAGCGGCGATTGCTGCGAGCGGCGCTGATTGGTTAACCATTCATGCGCGTACCAAAACCCAAGGTTATAAGCCGCCCGCTTACTGGGACAAAATCCAAAATTTTAATATGCTTGCTATACCAGTGATTGCCAATGGTGAAATTTGGAATAGTGAACACGCACAAAACTGTATGACGCAATCCGGTACGACGCATTTAATGCTTGGTCGCGGCGCTGTCACCCGTCCTGATTTGATTGCCAAGATTGATCTCGATAATAATGACACAAAAACACTGACAGTCTTAGCATGGCAAGATTTAATTACCCATCAGATTAAGTTTTTAGAGGGTGCGGCGAAAAACGATGTGGTGTTGGTCGGGCGTTATAAGCAGTGGCTTGGTATGTTGACCAAAGGTTACTCTGAGGCGCAAACCTTGTGGGAACGTATTAAAAGAGAAAAAAATAAAGCGGTGATTATCGCGGCGCTGCAAAATAGCACATGCGAATAAACAGCGCCTTATGATCGATACTGTAAAGGTGTTAAAAATAAAAATCTCAAAGACTTACAGCAGCAATAAGCTAAAAACTGACCCGAATCGCTAAATAAAACAACATCAATGAGCAAGCCATCGAAAGCACCCAAAGAATAGAGCGAAAGGTCGCTAAATTGGTAATATAGGCCACGCAAAACCCAATACGAATCAGCACATAAAGCCAAGCGATGGTATTAATTATCAACTGCGGTACAAAAAACAGCATTGCTACCAATACTGCCGCCAAAAATATAGGCAAGGTTTCATAGCTGTTTTGCTGGGCAGCATTGGCCCGCGCGGCAGCTCCTGTCGTCCCTTGTAAGAAATCACGCGGGTGGGCATTGTCAGCAAAATTAAAACCACCAAGCGCTTTTGCTGTCAGCGCCATCATCAGTGGCAGCAGACTTGCCACCACCATCGCCCAAATAGCCGCTGCGGCACTATCGGGAATCAACCCAAAGAATAGACTCATCAGTATACTCGTCCCTATCCTGCAATCACTTCAAAATCGTGAGTCACATTGACGCCGCCCTGTACCAGCATCCGACTGGCTGAGCAGTATTTTTCGGCCGACAATTTGATGGCTTTTTCTACTTGGCTTTCTTTGACCTCTTGTCCGGTCACCACAAAATGCATATGAATGTCGGTATAAACTGCTGGAATGGTCTCAGCACGCTGAGCGGTCAGCTCACAACGTACATCGGTCACTTGTTGGCGCGACTTTTGTAAAATTGCCACCACATCGTAGCTGGCACAGCCACCAAGTCCTAATAAAATTAGCTCCATAGGACTGGCGCCCTTTTCTTTATCAGCATCGATTTGGACGTTATGTCCTGATGGCGACACACCCATAAAGGCTTTATTTTCTTGCCACGTGACGCTTGCTTTTGACTCTGACATCTTAGATATTCCTTGTTTTAATTGCTACGACTTTGAATGCGCATGCTTCTTAATTCATATGCTTCTTAATTCATATGCTTTTTAATTTGACATGATTTTTAGTTTGAATAGTAAAGGTTTCTTATTTTCTGAAATACAATCTCTTTTTGAAAAATACTGTCTTTTATTAGTGTAGCATAAGCAAAAACCAGATTTATGACGCTCTTTCCTCGTTTGCCTTTTCTTGTTTACCTTTTATAAACCGCTACCTTATTTATGCTTTAACAATAATATTCGATATTTAAGTATTTATACACCTATCGTTACCGCGACTTATCATTGTTAGAAAAATCTGCGGAATTTACTTACAAAAGTAGAATCATAAGTTACTGATTTTAAAGGATTAATCTTGTGAAACATTTTATAGCAAAATACTGTTACACATTTTGGTTGTTTCTTGGTTTAATAACGGTAATGAATCTTATTTTGTCATAGTACTGATGGTCATCACCCTATAATAACTATGATTGCTGTCGTTGTACCTTGTCGAAATAAGCTATTTTTAAACAATTTAAAAGGGTTTAGTCATGATAGATGCAGACGGCTTTCGCGCCAATGTCGGCATCATCTTGGCAAATACACAAGGGCAAGTTCTGTGGGCAAAACGTATTGGTCACAACGCTTGGCAGTTCCCTCAAGGCGGCATCGACCGCGGGGAGACGCCGATGGATGCGATGTATCGCGAGCTCTGGGAAGAGGTCGGTTTACATCCGCGTCATGTCGATCTACTGGCGGTCACGCAAGATTGGTTGCGTTATCGCTTGCCAAAACGCTATGTGCGTCATGGGCAGTACCCTTTGTGTATTGGGCAAAAACAAAAATGGTTTTTGCTGCGCTTAGATGAGCCGAATACTCAACACATCCGCTTTGATGAGGGTAAACCAGAATTTGACCATTGGCAATGGGTCAGCTACTGGTATCCACTCGGACAAGTGATTCATTTTAAACGCGGGGTATATCGTCGCGCCTTGCAAGAATTGGTGCGCGAACTACCGCTTAAACAAGAACTGATTATTCCAGAACAAAACAACCATTTGTTGGTGGAATAAGTATTCAAATAGAAAAAAAATTCCCCTATTGATAGCTATTATTCATAGGGGAATTTTTTTATGTTAGATTTGCCTATGCTGGCATTCACGGCTAATAAGCGCTGCTTTGATTTTTTTGTCTGAACTATCTTCTTTACGTAAGGTTAAAATACTTTGCGTCCGCGTTCCATAGCTTGGCATGGCTGTTTTATTCATACTACTTAAATCAGCAGATTCAATATAAATGGAGGACAGTGCGCGCTCAATCTGCTTAGCGACACCTGTTTCGGGTAATTTATTTTCTGGCGCTGGCGTATTATCTGACATCACGGCAAACGCCGCTGCTTGCCAGTAGTCAAGGGCGCTGTTCTCGCTAATCAATGGCAACACCTCTTGGCGTAACCGACCGCGTAGGCGTTCGGTTTTAAACCACCCTTCTTCTGGCTGACCATTGGATATTACGTACAATCCAGCATATAACGGCGTTGGTGCATGACCACGATTATTGACAATCACCGCTTGCGCCGTATCGCCAATAACAAGGTTAAAACCTGCGTAATCTTGCAAACTGATTTGTCGAGCAAATTCCAATGGGTTTAAAGTGCTGGTCAAAAAATCGGTGACCAATTCGCCACGTGAGCGCTCATCATTACTTGCTTGTACGCCATCACGAAAATTTAACACCGCCGCCCAGCGCCCGTTTTGGTCGTAAAAATCGCCATGTTGCTGTTGATGTATGCCAAGCCATGTGCCGCCACTTTGCTTATCGCGCCCTGCATAAATAGGCTTATCCTCCCATTGATGCAGCGGCGCTGTTGGACGCTGTAAAAACTCATCACGGTTGGACAGTAAAACCAACGGCAACTCATCAAATAACTGCCAAGCAATGGCGACGATACACATAGTTTTCCTTGATATAAATATTAAATTACCAGCGCTTAGTTGGTACTCAGCTTTTTATCGGCAGGGTAGCTGATTTGATACGTCGATTGCAGCACTTGTGATTGCTTACTTGGTAAATCAAATTCCCAAGCGACAATACCTTTATGGTCATTCCAGTCTTTTTGGCTAATCGCTGGGGTGTGCGCCGACGTGACTTTAATATTGTCATCACTGCTCACTGGCTCAGCACTTAACACTTGCAAGCGTACGCTGCGATTGTGCTGATTGGTAAATTGATATGCTTGAGTGATGGTTTTGGTTTGTTGACGGTTAAACACGCCTTTATCGCCTTGTTTATTCTCATCGGTCAATTGCTTCACCAGCAAACTTGGGTCAATACCGAAACCAATACCCTGCTCTTTTAAATTTTGATAATTATAGCGCGACTGCCCGACATAGTTATCATCACGGTATAGCTGCAACGAGCCATCAGCCCAAGCAGGCGTCAAGAACGGCGCGGATGCATACCAATAAGCGGCGGTCTCGGCACTTGGTGTACTGCGTAGCCAAAGCTTACTGGTGCCAGATTGCTCATCAATGACCGTGCGTACGCGCCTGCCATCACTAGGAATACTGACCCGCTGCGGCAAGCGATATTCGGTGATGCCATTTTTGTTTTGACTACTCACAGTAAAGCTCGGTAGTGGCGGCATCTCTGCACCGCCGCCATAATTGTCTCTTGCAGAAGCAACAACGACAGGCGATGCTTCCATCTCCATCATCGGCGCTGCATAACGAGCCAATTTAGCTTGTTGCTGCTCTTCATATAATGACAAGCGCTCAACGTGTGGCAGCTGACTGGTAGTCGTTTGATTGGGATTTACGCTGCTTAAAATAACAGGCACGTTGCTCCAATTCTCGCCGGTTCGTTGAGCGATAATGGCGGAGGCGGTAATATTCAGCTGCTTGCTGTCGGTATTTAAGCGCGCTTGATAGGTCGGCTCCCAACTGGCGCCGCGCACCTGATAATGCAGTTTAACGGTGCTTGGCGTGCGACTGGCGGTGCGAATACTAACTTGGATCACGCTATTCTGTTTTGAGGTCGTACTGCCCGCCAGCAGCTGATTGAGCGCATCTTTTGCTTGTGCCTCGCGCTGCTGTAACTCGATAATTCTTTTATTAATATTGGCCGCTTGTGTCTCTAAATCGCGGGCGTTATTGGCCAATGTGCCAGCCGTATTAATTTGCGTGACCTTGGTCAAATTTTGCAGATAGGCTTTGGTTAAGCGTGCCGCTTCTAATTCGGCACTGATATCGGCAACAGTGTTTTTCTGGACTTGTACTTTGCTATCGCCTTGATATTGGCCATATTGACATTGCGCCGCTTGCTCAGAGCTCAAGGTTTCGATACTGACTTCACCGACGTTAACATTACCTAGTGCTTGAACGCTAATGCTATCAGCGTCAATGTTCGGCGATAAACAAGAAAAAACCAGCGTTTGCTCGCCACTGCCGTTGATTGGCAAGGTACGCGTGACGCTGGCTAAGCCTTGATAAATAGTAATATTTTCAATATTACTCAGCGCTGCTGGGGCATTGATAGGAACCCATAGCGTCAAACCTGAAGCTAGGATGCCGAGCAAGGATAATGTTGGTAAAGGCAGCTGCATAAGGATTCCTTAGAAATTGAAGCACTTTTTTTCATCTTATCGGTTTTTGCTCCGATTTGCTATTGATTCCATGTGCCATCCCTTTATCTATTTATATATAGATAAACTTATCATAGTATTCGCAACGGATGAATTTTGCTATTATGGGCCACATTCCATTATCAATAATATGATGCCTTTATGATGATTCATCCTCAGTTCGACCCCGTAGCGCTGTCCTTGGGGCCAGTAGAAGTGCACTGGTATGGTTTAATGTACTTGCTGGCCTTTGCCGCCGCTTATGGCCTTGCATGGTATCGCAGTAGCAAACGAGATGGCTGGACTACCGATATGGTGTCTGATTTGGTCTTTTTTGGTGCCCTTGGTGTCATTTTGGGCGGCCGTATCGGCTATGTATTGTTTTATCAATTTGGTGAATTGCTACAAAATCCTGCGTATCTGTTTAGGGTATGGGAAGGCGGCATGTCGTTTCATGGCGGCATGATTGGCGTCTTATTAGGCATGTTATATTTTGCCCGTAAATATAAAAAGACCCCTTTTCAGGTGCTCGATTTTATTATTCCTTGTGTACCAACGGGTCTGCTGTTTGGGCGTATCGGCAACTACATCAACGGCGAGCTATGGGGACGCGTTTCAGACGGTGGCTATAATTGGCTGACTTACTTTCCGCAAGCCGCAGCATTTGATGCGCAGCAATTACAAGCTAATCCTGAATTGCAATCGTTAATGCTTGAGGTCAATGGCCAGTATTTATTGCCGCGTCACCCATCACAGCTCTACGAAGCCCTAGCTGAAGGTCTGCTGCTATTTATATTTTTATGGTGGTATTCCTCAAAACCGCGTCCCCGTATGGCAGTCTCGGCTATCTTTTTATTAGGTTACGGTCTTAGCCGCTTTATTATCGAGTTTTTCCGTCAGCCCGATGCCGACCAAGGCTTTATTTTACTCGGCTGGATGACCAAAGGCCAAATATTAAGCGCGCCAATGATTGTTATTGGTCTAATCATGCTGATTTATGCCTATAAACGCGGCATCTATGATTGGGGAAAACAAGCAGCTTATTAGTCCAATTTACAGCCAATCCAGCTTACAACCAACTTCCCTATCAAAAGTTATATTTAGCATTATTTTAAGAAATAATTTAAAGAAACGTTTTAACAGCGTAAAAGAGCAATTTTATGACCAGTAATTATCATAACAGTAAAAATGAGCAAGCCTATTTAGACTTGCTACAATATGTCATGACGAATGGCACTGAAAAAGGCGATCGTACTGGCACTGGTACACTAAGCCACTTTGGTGCGCAGCTACGTTTTGACTTAGCCGATGGATTTCCCTTACTAACCACCAAAAAAGTCCATTTTAAATCGATCGTTTATGAGCTATTTTGGTTTTTAAGCGGTAGCACCCACGTTGATTATCTACAACAAAATAACGTGCGTATTTGGAACGAATGGGCGACCGCTGACCAAACCGCGCGCTTTAATCGTCCTGCTGGCGACTTGGGGCCCATTTATGGTCATCAATGGCGCAATTATGGCGCCACCAAGCGTGAAGACGGCAGTTATGACAACGATGGCGTCGATCAAATCACTGAGGTGATTGAACAAATAAAGACCAATCCCAACTCGCGCCGCTTAATCGTCTCTGGCTGGAATCCAAAGGAAGCGGATCAAGTTGCGCTGCCGCCTTGCCATACCTTATTTCAGTTCTTTGTCGCGGACAATAAACTGTCCTGCCAGCTTTATCAGCGCTCAGCGGATTTATTCCTTGGTGTGCCGTTTAATATCGCCAGCTATGCCTTACTAACTCATATGGTGGCGCAAGTATGCGGCTTAGAGGTTGGTGAGTTTGTTTGGACGGGCGGCGATTGTCATATTTACCAAAACCATCGTGAGCAAGTTGAATTGCAGTTGACGCGCTCGCTGTATGAGCTGCCAACCTTAACCCTAAACCCTGACATTAAGGATATTTTTGCCTTTACCTTTGACGATATCAGCGTTGAAGGTTATGAGTCGCATCCAGCTATTAAAGCCAAAGTTGCCGTCTAAATTTAATCGCTTTACTTTTAAAAGACCATAAAAAGGATAGGTTATGAGCTATGCCAATACCGAAGTTGCCCAAATCGCGGCCATCAGTCGCAATCGCTGTATCGGCAAAGGGAATGATTTGCCGTGGCATATCTCAGCTGACTTGCAGCATTTTAAAAGCATGACGACCAAACAAAGTGACGGCGCGATACAAGGTATCGTCATCATGGGTCGCAAAACCTTTGAGTCGATGGGCAGCAAGCCGCTACCAAAACGTATCAGCTTTATTATCACGACCCAACTAGACTACGCCGCGCAAAATGGCTTGGTCGGTAGTGAAAAAGCATATGTGATGCATAATTTAGACGATGCGCTGACACAAGCGGCCAGCCTTGCTCATGGTGCGCACCTTGATACCATTTGGGTGATTGGCGGCGAGCGTGTCTTTAGTGAGGCGATGATGTATACCGACCGCATCGAGCTGACGCATGTTGATACTGATATTAAAGATGGCGATACCTTTTATCCCGAACTGCCAAATGAGTTTGTAGTCACAGCAGAATCTGAGCAAAAACACGATGAAAAAAGTGGGCTAGATTTTAGGTTTGTGACTTATAAAAGAGAAAATGCCGAATAATAATTGTAGTTTATTAAAATAAAAAAAGCTGTCCTAGATAATTCTAAGACAGCTTTTTTATTGTTGGGCTTTACGAGCACAAACTTAAATTTAGCCCATATTGCTTAAACTACTCATGCAGCACTTTATAAATCGTTTTCGCTAATACCGGACCAATCCCCTGCACGCCAGCCAGCTCTTGCTGCGATGCGCCAAGCAATTGCTGCATACCGCCGAAATGATTGAGTAAGTCACGGCGACGCTTTTCACCCAGCCCCGGTATGACTTCTAGCACCGATGAGGAACGGCGTTTATCGCGCTTTTTACGGTGTGCGGTAATAGCAAACCGATGCGCTTCATCACGGATATGCATCAATAAATGCAGCGCTTTGCTATCCATCGGCAAGTCAAGCGGCTCATGATCGATAAAGTGCAATACTTCCAAGCCTGCTTTACGCCCTTCACCTTTTGCCACACTAATGAGCAACGTATCATTAAGAATACCCAACTCTGTGAGTACTTCTTTAGCAATACCAAGTTGACCTTTACCACCATCAATCAGCAATAGATCCGGCAATGGCTGCTTCTTATAACGCCGCGTCAGCACTTGCTTCATCGCCGCATAATCATCACCACCTTGGATATCATGAATCGCATACTGACGATAATCACGGCGACGCGAGCCACCTTGGTCAAAGACCACGCAGCTACCGATGGTCGCTTCGCCCATGGTATGTGAGATATCAAAGCACTCGATACGGTCAATGGTTCGATCGGTAACATCGGCGAGGACATCTTTTAAAGCGCCAAAGCGCGCATGCAATTCTAGATAATCGCCAAGCTTGGTTTTTAGGGCGTTATTGGCATTGAGTTTGGCCAAATCTAACCATTCAGCGCGGTGCTCGCGAACGTTGGTCTTAACGACCGTCTTACTGCCAAAGTGGGTTATCAATGCTTCGTTGACCGCTGTTTGATCCGGCAGCTCATGGCTGAGTATAATCTCAGCTGGCAAATCATCGGTCACTTGAAAATAAAACGAAGTAATAAACGCCGATAAATTATCGGCAAGTGGCTCATTACTATCGATATCGGGAAAATAGTTTTTACCGCCAAGCACGCGCCCGCCGCGCACAGTCAGCACATTGACGCAAGTCATGCCCGCCTGACTGGCAATCGCAATCACATCCGCCTCACCTTCTACGGTATAAACGGCTTGCTTTGCCTGTACTTCGCGCAGCATAGACAGCTGATCGCGATAAAAAACCGCCTTTTCAAAGTCTAAGGCTTCCGCGGCGCTCTCCATCTTTTTAATTAACGTCTGATGAATATCACTTGAATCACCTTTTAAAAAGCGAATGGTATTATTAACGTCCTCGGCGTATTCTTCTGGCGACACCAAACCAACGCAGGGCGCACGGCAACGCTTAATCTGATACTCAAGGCACGGGCGCTTACGCTGTTTAAAAAAAGTATTGGTACATTGGCGCATTTGAAACATTTTCTGCATCAGCACCAGCGTCTCTTTCGCCGCATGAGCCGATGGAAACGGCCCAAAAAAGCGACCTTTTTGGTGATTGCCCTTACCGCGACCATAAGCCAATCTTGGATAAGGCTTATCCGCAGAGATAAACACATAAAGGTAAGATTTATCATCACGTAGTAGCACGTTATAAGGCGGACGATGCTCTTTAATCAGGTTTTGCTCAAGTAATAGCGCTTCGGTCTCACTACGGGTAATAATGGTTTCGATATTATGAATTCGTGCTACCAGTGCCCGTGTTTTTGGATGGTCAATGGTCTTGGCAAAGTAGCTGTTGACGCGGCTTTTCAATGATTTGGCCTTACCAACATAAAGAATATCGCCATTTTTACCCAGCATTTTATACACCCCTGGCAGATTTGGCAGGCGCTGAATTAAATGCTTAAGGCGGGCTTTTTTATCGTCGACGGGACTCGATGCGGAGACATTGACCATAGAATTTTTGACTCTTAAATAAGGGCTTTAACGTTAGTACAGAGTAAAAACAGCACACCGTAAAAACGTAAGTAATATCATATGTATGGGGCAACAGCAGGTATTTTGCAAGCCAAAAACTAGCTTAACTAAAGTCATAAAAAAAGCCAGCATCGAGGCTGGCTTTTTATGGAAAACGTTAAAAATCTAGTGACGGAAGTTTGGCAAAAGCGCTGGGATACCGGGCAACATGCCGACGATAGCCATCACTGTGGTTAAAATGACAAAAGTAACCACAGGAATAATCCAGCGACTCATTTTTGTTAAGCTGGCACTGCGATCTTTAGATCCAATTAAACCTAAGTTATCCAGTACCAGAGTAATCGACCAACCAAAGGCTGGATTGACCAAGGCTGACGCAAAGACGACAATCGCCGCAGACTGCGTGGTTTTACCTTCGCGGGTCATCTCCATGCCCGCTTCAAGTAGCGGGATAAAGACGCCAACAATCAACGCCACGCACATTACTGGTTCCCAAATGGCTAAATCCATGGGGTAACCCCAAACACCAGCAATAATACAGAACAATCCCGTCAATACCGCACCGGCTGGAATAGGACGCTTCGCAATTGCCGCTGGTACAATATAGGTACCCCATGACGACGCAAAGTTGGCACCGCCAAGCACAGAGCCTGCTACCTGACGAATAGATGCACTGGTCATGGTGTCATCGATATCCATCAGCACGCGCTCAGTACGTTTTGGATAGCTTATTTTTTGAAAGACTTGATGACCTAAAAAGTCTGGTGACCACATAGCGACTGCCAATACTGCAAAGGGCAATACCACGATAAAGCTTTCAACAGTTGGCAAGCCTAACATCCAACCGGTGTTTTCGCCCCACCAATACATTGGATTCATATTTGGTAGGCCAGGTGCGGTTTTAAAGGTAAAAGGCGCGCCCATCGCAAAGGCAACTCCGCCGCCTAACAAACAGCTGAGTGGCACCGCCAGCCAGCGTTTTTGATAATTCTCTAACAGCGCGTATAAGATAATCGTCAGTAGAATCACCACAAAGGCGATATGCGACATACCAATTCCTTCCGCCCAAGCAAATAGGTTTTTGACTTGGGATGTGGTGCCGATAAAGCCTAAATATAGCAGTAGGCCGCCACACACGCCTTTACTAGTCAAGTTCGCCAGCAGACTGCCGCCTTTACTAATCGCAAGTAACAAGCCAAAAGCACCGATTAGCAGACCAAAGGCCATCGGGTGACCACCTGCGGCAACGACGATAGGAATCAGCGGAATCAGTGGGCCGTGCGTACCAGCAAGGTTAGCAGTCGGTAGCAGGAAGCCTGAGAATAAAATCACAAAAAACGCCACGATAAGCAATTCATAACGCACGTTTTCTAGCACGAAAGCATCGCCCAAACCAAGCGGACCAGCAAAGGTTGCAGCAATGGCGCCCACCATCACCACTTTACCGATGGTCGCTGCCATTGCCGGAATCGTATCTTCATATTCAAAACGATAATCGCGGAACGGCAAATTAGCACGCCAACGTTTTGGTTGCATGATTTGCAGTTCATGATTGAGGTAGGCATTACGATTTTTAAAGCTAGCGCTGGGCTTATGTAACTCTACATAGCTGCCTTGCAAATCGTCATTATCAAAAGGGATTGGTTGCTGCGGGTTGCGCCCTGAGGTGGGAAGCTGTGTACCACTCATCACATTTCCTTATGTCGACTGAGGTTTGCGCGATCCTACTTACCTTATGACGGCGTAAACCAATACAGGGAAAATAAAACCGCTCAAAACAAAATGCGGCTATTGTAAGGCATCGCCAAAGATAATGCGAGGCTTTAACCATTAAAAGATACTATCCGTATCGTTATGAAAAGTATTTTTTATGACTCAATCGGTGATACTTAGAAAATGGTAATGAATGCAAACAAGATAATGGCTTTATCGTCGCACTTGCCGTTTCGTTACGCTTTAAAACTGGCGAGACTCATGGTTTTTCACTATGATAAATGTCTTTTTATGGCTCATTGCTTGAAAACTTACCTTATAAGCAACAATCCTTGCAGTCATACTTAACTTAATACAATAAAAATAACCCATACCACCAGACTAGCAATATCTAAAAAGGGAATAGGAAATATTGATGAATTTACTGCCTAAAAGACTTGAAACGCTTAAACGTAACGCGAAAAAAAATATCATGCCATTACTGACGCCCTACTTGCTTAAACTGCGTATCAACACTTATGCGCCCTACATCGGCGCTGGTATCAAGATTGAACATATGAACTTAGATCAAGGTTTATGCGTGGTCAGCATGGGCTTAAATAATTTAAACAAAAACATCGTCGGCACCCAGTTTGGGGGCAGTTTATACTCGATGGTAGATCCGTTTTATATGCTGATGCTCATGCACCAACTGGGCAGCAGCTACGTAGTGTGGGATAAAAGCTCACATATTGAATTTATCGCGCCGGGTAAGAGCAAAGTCACCGCGCGTATCAAGGTTAGCAGTGCTGAAGTAATCGCTATTCAAGAATTGGCAAAGGATGGCGAGCCGGTCTTTCGTGAATACAGCGTCGATATCGTCGATGAGCAACAAAAAGTCGTAGCTACTGTGACCAAGACCGTTTATATTCGCTTGCGTAAGTACAGTAAGTCTAAAGACCAAACCAGCCGCGTAGACAATATTGAGATCTAAAACATTGAAAGCCAACATGTCGCGCAAATCTTTAATGAAAACAGCATGAAAACAGCATGAAAGCAGCAATTAAAGCCTAAATAAAAGCGGCAGAAACAAAAACCCCAATCTGGCATCAGCACAGATTGGGGCTTTGTCTTTTTTGGTATGGCCCGCTTATTTATAAATAAACCTATGAATAAGGGCTTGTATCTACTTTCGCCTTGCCAAACATCGAGCGTCCAATCAGACGACTAAGCGCGGCAAAGCAAACTGGTTCTTAAATACCAGGAGCAGTATCAACTGCTTTAGGTACGCCAGCGTCAGTTTTTTTGTTTGCAGCTGGACGAGCACCAAGTTTTTCGCGGATACGGGCTGATTTACCAGAACGCTCACGTAAGTAGTATAGTTTCGCACGGCGAACTGCGCCACGGCGTTTCACTTCGATGCTATCAATGATTGGTGAATGCAATTGGAATGCACGTTCTACACCAACACCGCTTGAGATTTTACGTACGGTAAACGCTGAGTTTAGACCGCGGTTACGCTTAGCAATTACAACGCCTTCAAAAGCCTGTAAACGCTCACGCTCACCTTCACGTACTTTTACTTGAACCACAACGGTATCGCCGGGTGCAAAGCTTGGGCGCTCAATCAATTGCGCATTTTCGATGACCTGAACCAATGGATGCTTGTTGCTCATGAGAGTTATCTCCTCACATTAGATAATAGAGGCTTGACGCATATCACCTGTTTGTAATAATGAATCATAGCTATTATTAATATCTTGGATTAATAATAACTACAACGTAAATGGGTTATGACCAACGGCCATGATGCTATGACACGTTTTATTGTTGCTCAAAATTTTATTACTTAACTGTTTATTTATTAACCGCTATTAACGCTATTTTTTATCTGCTTTTGTCAATGCCTTTAACCACTTCGCTTGCTCGACCGTTGGCGTAAACGCTTGCCATAAATCTGGACGCCGCGCTTGCGTACGTTCGACCTGTTGGCTAAAGCGCCACTTGGCGATATTGCCATGATGTCCTGAAAGTAGAACTTCAGGAACCGCCAACCCAGCAAATTCATGCGGCTTGGTATAGTGCGGACAATCAAGCAAACCATCGACAAACGAGTCTTGCTCAGCAGATTTATCATCACCCATAATATCAGGCAGACGACGTATCACACTATCCATGAGCACCATTGCTGGTAGCTCGCCACCGGTCAACACATAATCACCAAGTGAAATTTCCATATCGACATACTGCGTCAATAAGCGCTCATCAATACCTTCGTAACGACCACATAATAAAATCATGCCGTCATACTCAGTCATACTGACCACACTACTTTCGCTGAGCGTTTTGCCTTGTGGTGACATATATATCACCGGACAGTGCGCACTATCGACACGGCAACCGTGCTGACTGGCGCGCAGGCGGGCATCCTCAATTGCTAGGGATAATGGCTCAGCCATCATCACCATACCAGGACCTCCACCATACGGGCGCTCATCAATACGGCGATAATTATCCGTGGTATAATCACGTGGATTGATGCATTCAATCGTGACTTGCTCCTGAGTGACTGCCCGTCCCGTGATTCCAAACTCACGAATCGTGGCAAACATTTCAGGGAAAATACTAATCACGGCAAAATACATCAGATCTCTACTTGCATAAACACTGCGTGAATGACGTTTTTATCAATCAAAAGAAATTACGATTAATAATCACTTTGCCATGCCACAAGCACGGTTTTCTCAGCCAAATTGACCTCAATCACCGTTTGCTTATGCCAAGGTATTAGGCGCTCCTCGGCGTCCAAACTGTCTGACGTTGCCGCGACACGCATGATGTCATGGGCCCCGGTTTCAAACATTTCAGTAATCTCGCCTAAGTTTTCGTCCTGCTCGTTTATCACGCGCAGGCCCACCAAATCTGACCAATAATATTCGTCTTCACCAGTTTCTGGCAAAACGTTTTGCTCAACCCAAATGGTCACGCCATTCATGGTCTCTGCAACGTTACGATCAGGGACTTGCTCAAATTGAGCGACAATGCCCGTCCCTTGCTCGCGCCACGCCTTTACAGTTAAAGGCTTCATGCCAGTAGCAGTTTTCATCCACCAAGGCTGCATGTCAAAGATTGCCGTGCGATCATCCGTGTCACTAAATACCCACAGCCAGCCTTTGATGCCATAAGGCTTTTTTAGCTGACCGATTTTCATAAGCGCACTAGCGTTTGGAACAGATGACATAACGGCTAACCTAACGATGACTAAAACAACAATGATAGATAAAGCAATGACTAAAAAACGAGGGTAAATACAGTTCAATCAACAGCGCTAAGCGCAATCAAAAGTCATAAACAGTTAATGGCGCACCCTGGTCAGACCAGTTACGCTATGTTTTCTAAAGTCTGTTGAGACTGCCATAGACCAGCTATCAGCGCCTCATTGACGGTACAAACTTAAGCAGTTGCTTCAGTTTGAGCGGCAGACTTGTTATAAGCTTTTGCTAATGAAGCAACGCGATCTGAAGGTTGTGCACCTTTAGCGATCCACGCATTGTACGCTTCCATGTTTAGGCGTACTGCTTCTTCAGACTCTTTAGCGAGTGGGTTAAAAAAGCCGATGTTTTCAATGTAGCGACCGTCACGCGCGCGGCGTTGATCAGCAACAACTACTTGATAAAATGGGCGTTTCTTGGCACCGCCCCGTGCTAAACGAATAACAACCATGTGAATTCTCTCTTTCGCAGGTATACCAAAAAGGGCATAATTATAGCACAGTCTTATTTTATTGAAAACATAAACCGTGCTTATTTAATTATTTATTAACAATAGCTTAAATGGCAAAGCATGTAAAATACAATTCAAAATATCTTGTCAATTTATAGCGACAGAATGCTATTTCAGGTCTGGGTCTTCTTGCAAATTGACTATCGTAAAGCAACCTGTCTTACTATTTTATTATGCTATGCTACCAACAATAGCAGTGATAGAAATCCATAAAACATAAGCTTGTAAGCGCGCATACAGCGAGTTACTTTTTATCTAGATATTTAATTTATATAGACATTCAATAAAAATACCTTATCTACCTGCTTTACCTGCCATTTTAAAGAAAATCACTTTACCCATATTTTGATTAATTTTTTGGATATATATGACCACCGCAAAATCACAGCCTCGGCGCAAAGGTTGGCTCGCCCGCTCCTACTCTAACAGTTGGCTCACCACCTTGATGGTCGCTTTTATCGTCATTATTAGCGTCGGGGTGTCGATTTCATTTTTTTGGCGCAGTCTGTATTTGCCAGAGCTTAAAAATCATGCGCGCTATCTGACCAGCGAATTGCGTTTGATGAACAGCGTCAATAAAGACTGGAAAAATGATCCGGCCGTCCGGCAATGGATTTATCAGCATTCGCATGTGGTGGTGGTCAATAATCCTAGCGATTTTCCAGTGATAGAAGATAAGGCGTTTGTTGGCGTCTTTACCGATGTGTTGCAGCGCGAAATTGGTGCGCAATTGGGTCGTCCCGTAGAGGTCTACTTTAAGTTTAAACCAACGCCGCAGCTGTGGGTGCAAGACAGTCGCGATACCAGCTTTTGGATTCGCGAGCCGGTGGTATATTACTCACAGTACAGTCCCGCTTTATTAGTATTATTTTTAGTTGGCTTACCAATTTTAACCTTGCTGACCATTATTTTATTAGCGCGGCAATTAAATCGTCCACTACGCTATTTGCAGCGTGCGGCGACCAACTATATTCGCTTGGGTCACGCTACCACTTTACCGACCCACAATGGTCCTACTGAGATCCGCCAAGTTAATATGGCATTTAATCGCTTATTTACTACCCTCAATCAAGCACAAAAAGAGCGGACGATTATGCTGGCGGGCATCTCGCACGACTTGCGCACGCCGCTGACCCGTATGCGTTTAACCGCTGAGATGCTGCCCGATGAATTTTTCCGTGAAGGTTTGATTTACGATATCGAAGACATGGATGCGATTTTGGAGCAGTTTATTTCCTTTATGAAAGACGGTTCCGATGAGCCAGTGCGCCTGACCAATTTGGACACCATATTTAATGAAATCATGGTGCAATTTGCGCCGCTAGAGTTTATTTATCAATCCGAATGTCAAAAAATGGTACCCGTACGGCCAATGTCTATCAAACGCTTGGTGATTAACTTGGTCAATAACGCCAAGCGTTACGGCAAACCGCCCATTTATTTATCCGCAACCGTGGTGCCGACATTCATAGAAAAAACGGTGGTAGAAGACAGCGATGTAGTGACTGAAAATGAGGTCAATAAAGAAGCAAAAGAGCAGTTATTGATATGTGTGCGCGACTGCGGTGAGGGCGTCGCAGAAGACCAATTAGAGCGTATTATGCAACCGTTTGAGCGCGGAGAGTCAGCGCGTACTACTCAGGGTAGCGGGCTTGGTCTAGCGATTGTCGATCGTATCGCGCGCCTGCATCATGGGACGGTCGAGGCCATCAATCATCCAGATGGCGGCCTACAAGTCTGTGTCCGTATTCCACTTATCTCTAAAGTTGCCGGAGAGCCGCCATTGGCTTCTGACAATGACAAAATAACTAACGCTGCTAGCAATATAGACGACCAATAAAATAGATGGTCGTTAAATAAAAGTAGCAGGCAACATCAAAGAATTGCTAATAACTGATCGTTATTAGCGACTTTAATAACCCTACTTTTTAGTACCAATCACTGGAGGAATGTACTCGGCGCTATTACTAAAAGTTAAAGGTTGGGTTATTTCTTGCTGCGCAGCCTTTAGCGTCTCAGTGCTGGTTGGCTGCTGTAAAAATAAATAATATCCAAGCGCTGCTGCGTTCAATACCACTAAACCACCAAACAAATACGGCATCCTTTGCCCTCCTCTACTATCAATAAGCTCATTTCAATCATTTTAATACATCATCAATATCAATTTATCGGTCATTATAAAAGATTAAGCATCGAAATCGCGTTCACTTTTTTCTTGCGTCAATTCATCGGCAGCAAGGACTTGGGTTAATGGTTTAATCGGCCAAGTCATGACAAAGCGTGCGCCGCCAAGCTCACGGCTCTCGTCCACTTTCATATTGCCATTAAACCAAAAAGCGATACGCGATACGATAGACAAGCCTAAACCATAACCACCTGAGGCACGTGTACGACTATCGTCCAAGCGTGAAAACGGAATAAAGACTTTTTCACGGTCGGCTTCAGGGATACCGTGCCCATCATCTTCTACGCTGACAAAAGCATTACCTTTTTTCACTCCCGCACTAATGATAATCGTACTCTCAGCATAACGTAAAGCATTCCCAGCTAAGTTCTGAATCACCCGGTGCAAGTAACGTCTATCCGCAACCGCCGTCACTTTCGCATTTGGCAGCTTGGTTACTATCTTAATGGGTTTGCCCAAAGCATTGGTTTCACGCTCAATTTGCTCCAGTAACTCGCGCAGATTGACAGGTTCTAAATCCAGTTTTGGTGAGCCTTCTTCAAGTTTGGCGTACGTTAGAATCTCATCAATCAAACCATTTAGAGCTTCGATATCTTCATCAATATAATCACGCTGCATAAAGCGCGAATCTTCATCATCGGTATCTGCCAGCATATCGACAGCGAAACGAATACGTGCAACCGGCGTTCGCAGTTCGTGCGATACTGCCCGCGTCAGCTCGCGCTGTGATTCAATCAGACGCTTAATATGCGCCGTCATCGCATTAAATGTCGCCGATAGACGCGCAATTTCATCTTGTCCGATGACTTGTACTTTGATATCAAGATTGCCTTTACTGACTTCGTTAACACCCACTTGAATCAGTTGCAGCTTCCGCTCTAGCGGGAAAATAAGCGCATACACGCCTAAGCTGATTAAGAACATACTGATCAAAATCATACTGACAATCAGATTGAGCGGGAACCAGTTAAACAAAGGTACCGGCCCGATTAAAATCGCCATATCATTGATTTCAGACGGCACGACCACTTTAATCGACGAATTACTTTTACTGGTATTGGTATCTTGTAATAAGATGACGACCTCATCGCGGCGCAAGCGTGCCATTTGATCGGGGTCTAAATTAAGAGTATTGATCGCTCTAAACTCTAATGGGAAAGAAAACTTCTCTTCCAATTGAGCTAAACGCGCACGCTTATCGGATAAAGTCGCATAATAAGACAAATCATCGAGCAAAAATACAGCGATAGCACGTACTTGCTGCTCGGTCACTTGCGAGATACGCGCGGTTAAAACGCTCTGGTTATCCGGTAAGCGGTAATAAACATCGGCATAAATAGGCTGGGCAACATAGCGAACGACGGTATTACCTTTTTCAAAACGGCGCAGCTCACTGGCATTAAAATCGACCTCGTTAATAGGCACAATATTAAATTCTGCGCCAAATAAACTACTGGCATCAGACAGCCAATATTCACGCTGTGATTCGCTTTCTTGATGGGCAATGCCTTCAGCAACGATATGAAAAGCACCCGTGGCCATGTTTTCGCGGTAAGATTGGACGCGTTCTTTATTGATCGTATCCATCAACAATTGCGCAAATAATGCCACACACAAACAGACAATGAGCAGTCCAGCATAAATACGAACAAAGATACTGTGTTTAAGAGAAGAAACTAATGACATACGTGCCGTGACCAACCTAATAAAAAATTATTGATAAAGGAAGAAGAGAAATTCTTGCAGCGCAATTTATCTCATATAATCAAAATATCCTAAAAACGCTAAGGTATTGCTGATATCAATTTTTTGTAGCCTCTGTCTGCGCAGGCACAGCAAGCAAGAAAAATTGCTATTAGTAGTGCGTGATGTATCGATATTACTTTTCACTCACTATACTATTAATCTAGCGTCCATAATTATCGCTCAATTAAACCACATAACGCAGCATTTAAGTTTAAAAATTAAAATTTAGACCATAAAAAACCAGCTTTACGCTGGTTTTTTATTAAAAAGTATTTTAGTAAAGAGAATTGTATTAATAATTCGCTGTTAATTGCCTTCTTTAACGAACAAATAGCCTTTACTACGCACGGTTTTGATACGTTTAGGATTTTCTGGATCATCGCCAATTTTTGGACGGATACGCGAGATACGTACGTCGATTGAGCGATCTTGACCGTCATATTCGATACCGCGTAGACGCTCAAAGATATCTTCGCGTGACAAGATACGACCAGCGTTAGACGCGAGTAACCATAATAAGTCATATTCAGCACTGGTGAAATCAACCAATTCATCACCCAAATTGACTGAGCGACCACCGTTATCGATAACCAACTCACCAAACTCAAGACGCTGCGGTACATCTTCTGATGGCGCATTTTCTGAGCGGCGTAGTAAAGCACGGATACGGGCAAGCAATACGCGTGGCTGTGCAGGCTTAGCGACATAGTCATCAGCGCCCATCTCCAGACCCAAAACCTGATCCATATCTTCTGTGCGCGCGGTCAGCATCAAAATAGGATTTTGATAGTGTGGACGTACTTCACGACATACCGTCAAGCCATCGCTACCAGGAAGCATGACATCAAGTACGACCAAATCTGGTTGTTCATTGACAATACGGCGAATGGCGCGATTACCATCGGTTTCAATTGCCACTTCTAAACCATTTTTAACCAAGTAATCTTGGGTCAACATGGCTAAGCGCTCATCATCCTCAACAATCAAGATTCGGGGGGTGTTGTCTTCTTCATTCGTTGTCATTGTTATATCCTCTAATACATCTTATTTAAAAGCGGTGAAAATAAGAGCGGTAAATTAATAGCACCGTAACTCAATCAATTTGTAATCCAATACAGGCAGTGACCGTAACACGGTTACAAACTTGGTAGCACAGTATACTATTAAACACACAGCTTCCTATACTATAGCTTATAGTTAGTAACAAAACCTATAAACTACGTCATTTAAAACGTTAGTTTGCGTCCAAAAATTATACCTCTTATTAACTTTAAAAGGCATAGGATAAATTTTATTCAATCATTCTACTGGTCTTATATCGAACCAACGCTTTAAAAGCTCAAACATTAAATGTTATTGAATGACGCCAAATAACTGCTGGACTTTTAAAATAAAAAATGTGGTTGCTACTCTCTAATATAACCATATATCAGCGTTGCCGCTAGTCACTTTTCCATCATTTTATGAAAATCAGTTTAGTTTTTGATAAATATTGCATCACCTAGGAGATTTTCAAATATAGTCAAAATATCCTAAAACGCGACGGTATTGCTGATATCAATTTTTTGTAGCCTCTGTCTGCGCAGGCACAGCAAGCAAGAAAAACTGATATCAACAGTGCGTACTGTATTGATATTACTTTTCACTCACTATAGTAAATGTCTGAGCTATGGCAAATATTAAACGCTAACTACTAGAAAGCTAACTATTAGAAGAACAAGCATAAAAAAACAGCCCCTCATGGACTGTTTTTATGTTTATAACAAAAACTAAAGCGTAACAATGTGCTAGGCGCGGTTTTTATATTTACGAATAGTCTGCAGCTGGGCGACTGATTCAGCCAATGACGCTAATGCCGCATTGGTTTGTACAGTATCAGATTGGTTGACCAGCATTTGTTCAGCTTTCTTACGTGCTTCAACGATTTTACTTTCGTCAAGATTGTGCGCACGCATCGCAGTATCAGCAAGTACGGTGACCATTTTTGGTTGTACTTCTAACACACCGCCAGATACATAAATAACTTCTTCTTCACCGTTAGGCGTTTGTACGCGCATCGGACCGGGTTTTAGCAAAGTAATAAGCGGGGTGTGACCTGGCAATATACCAATTTCGCCTTCGGTACCACTAGCTATTAACATGCTAATTTCGCCTGAATACAACTCTTCACGAGCACTTACGACGCGACATTGTAACGTTGCCATACTTAATTCCTTACCATCAAAGCGCGATCAAAAAACAGTAAAAACTGCGATGCGTTACTGAGGAGTAGATATAAAGGTTATATTATACCTACTCGTTAGCCCATACTTATAAAACTTACGCTGCAGAAGACTTCATTTTTTCTGCTTTAGCAACAACTTCGTCGATGCCGCCTGCCATATAGAAAGCTTGCTCTGGTAGGTCATCGTATTCACCCGCGATGATTGCTTTAAAGCTAGCAATGGTATCGCGTAATGCAACATATTTACCAGGAGCACCGGTGAATACTTCCGCTACGTGGAATGGCTGTGACAAGAAACGCTGGATCTTACGCGCACGATAAACGACTAGTTTATCTTCTTCTGACAACTCATCCATACCTAGAATGGCGATAATGTCTTTAAGCTCTTTATAACGCTGAAGAACTTCCTGCACGCCGCGAGCAACGTTGTAATGCTCTTCACCGATAACCAATGGATCAAGCTGACGTGAGGTTGAATCTAGTGGATCAACCGCAGGATAGATACCTTGTGAAGCGATATCACGGCTTAGTACCACTGTCGCATCCAAGTGAGCAAACGTCGTTGCTGGTGATGGATCTGTCAAGTCATCCGCAGGTACATATACCGCTTGTACAGAAGTAATTGAACCTGATTGCGTTGAAGTAATACGCTCTTGCAGCATACCCATTTCTTCAGCGAGCGTTGGCTGATAACCAACCGCTGATGGCATACGGCCTAGCAGTGCTGATACTTCAGTACCCGCTAGCGTATAACGATAGATGTTATCAACGAACAATAATACGTCACGACCTTTGCCAGTAGCAGGATCTTTGGTATCACGGAAGTACTCAGCCATGGTCAAACCAGACAGTGCAACACGTAAACGGTTACCTGGTGGCTCATTCATCTGACCATATACCATCGCAACTTTAGATTTGCTAAAGTCTTCAACGTTGACAACTCCCGCTTCTTGCATTTCGTGATAGAAGTCGTTACCTTCACGAGTACGCTCACCAACACCAGCAAACACGGATAGACCTTCGTGTTTAAGGGCGATGTTGTTGATCAATTCCATCATGTTGACGGTTTTACCAACACCAGCACCGCCAAACAGACCAACTTTACCACCTTTAGCAAATGGGCAAAGCAGATCAATAACTTTAATACCTGTCTCTAACAGCTCAGTACTGTTTGACTGTTCTGCATAGCTTGGGGCTTCACGGTGGATGGACCATTTTTCTTCAGCAGCAACTGGACCTTCTTCATCGATAGGACGACCAAGAACATCCATGATGCGACCTAATGTACCCATACCGACTGGTACAGAAATAGGTGCGCCCGTGTTAGTCACTGGTAGGTTACGCTTTAAACCTTCGGTTGAACCCATCGCAATAGTACGTACGATACCGTCACCTAGCTGTTGCTGGACTTCTAGGGTGGTCTCAGTGCCGTCTACTTGCAAGGCATCAAAAATTTGAGGAACTTCGTTACGGTCAAACTCAACGTCAAGAACCGCGCCAATAATCTGTACAATACGACCGCTACTCATTGCGTTCTCCTTGAACTTCTGTATATAGTGGGTTTTATAAAGGGTTTCAATTATGAAACAGCAGCAGCACCGCCAACGATTTCCGAGATTTCTCGGGTAATCGCCGCTTGACGCAGCTTATTATAAACCAACTGTAAATCGTTAATTAGGTCACCAGCATTATCTGTTGCCGCTTTCATCGCAACCATACGTGAAGACTGCTCAGAGGCAATGTTTTCCATTACCGCTTGATAGACAATCGACTCGATATAGCGACCAAGTAATTCATCAATCAAGGTTTTAATGTCAGGCTCGTAGATATAATCCCAGCTCAGCTCTGTTTGTATGCCACTTTCTTCATCACCAAATGAACCCTCTGGTAAAGGTACCAATTGGTTGACAATCGGCTTTTGGGTCATAGCGTTGACAAACTGATTATAGACCACATAAATACGGTCTAATTTACCGTTGCTATAGTCTTCTAACATCGCTTGCACCGGCGCGTTTAATTGCTCAAACGTCGGTTTATCACCATAGTCAGTAACGGCTGAAGTGACTTTACCACCGAAGTTTTTAAAGAAACTCACGCCTTTAGCACCAATAACGGCAAACTCGGCTTGTACGGACTGGTCTTGATACTGCTGAATGCTTTTAGATAAAGCTTTGAATAGGTTAATATTCAAACCACCCGCTAGGCCGCGATCTGATGTGATGACAATATAGCCGACTTTATCAACCGGACGCGAGACCATATATAGGTGTTTGTAATCTGATGAGGCATG
The DNA here is from genome assembly GCF_904846465.1 of Psychrobacter pulmonis. Classification (NCBI taxonomy): domain Bacteria; kingdom Pseudomonadati; phylum Pseudomonadota; class Gammaproteobacteria; order Moraxellales; family Moraxellaceae; genus Psychrobacter; species Psychrobacter pulmonis. The sequence continues at coordinate 109,351 of NZ_CAJHAT010000006.1, read as the reverse complement.
CACCAAATGCGAAATAACCCGGCGCATACTATCAGCATACGGGCGACCCACTTCCATGCGCTCTTGGGCACGGCGCATTTTACTAGCGGCTACCATTTGCATAGCGCGAGTAATTTTTTGGGTACTTTTAATACTGGTGACTTTGGCACGTATCTCTTTTAAGCTTGCCATAATGATTCCAATATAAGAGGGTTAAAAAGCATGGGCGTATGCAACAATCGTTTAATATAAAACACTGAACTTATCGAAATAATGTCTTTACATCTTGTGGCATGACGCAATCTTAGACCTTCATTGGTTAAAACAGCGGCGCGATTATCTTAAAGGAAAGTCTTTTAGATTTAAAAATTTTCTTAAATAATGCGCCACTTTTTGCGCTATAAAGCAGAGCGCTAACCACTTCAGGTTTAACCCGTTAAATTAATAACTGTGATTTTGTTTAAAGGTCTCTAAAGATGACTTTAAACGACCTGCGATATCATCATTATAATTCGCAGTGCCATCAATCTCACGCATCAATTCACTCTGCTCATCATGCATATAGCGTAAGTAAGCTTCTTCAAAAGAACCAATTTTTTCAACAGGAACGTCTGCTAAGAAGCCTTCGTTCGATGCATAAATAACTGCCGCTTGCTCAGAGATAGACATTGGCTGATATTGTTTTTGCTTCATCAATTCAGTCACGCGCTCACCATGATCAAGCTGTTCGCGAGTCGCATCATCAAGGTCTGATGCAAACTGAGCAAATGCTGCCAATTCACGATACTGAGCTAATGCAGTACGGATACCACCAGATAGCTTTTTGATAATCTTCGTCTGAGCAGCACCACCAACACGCGATACCGAGATACCAGCGTTGACTGCTGGACGGATACCTGAGTTAAATAGGCTAGACTCTAAGAAAATCTGACCATCAGTGATTGAAATCACGTTGGTTGGTACGAATGCAGAAACGTCACCAGCTTGAGTTTCAATGATAGGTAGCGCGGTTAAAGAACCAGTTTTACCAACCACTTCACCATTGGTGAATTTTTCTACGTATGCCGCGTTTACGCGTGATGCACGCTCAAGTAAACGTGAGTGTAAGTAGAATACGTCACCAGGATAGGCTTCACGACCTGGCGGACGACGTAGCAATAGTGAGATTTGACGATAAGCAACGGCTTGTTTTGATAAGTCATCAAATACAATCAGTGCATCTTCGCCGCGGTCACGGAAGTATTCGCCCATCGTACAACCTGAGTACGGTGCGATATATTGAAGTGCTGCTGGCTCTGACGCTGAAGCGACAACCACAGTGGTATATTCAAGCGCACCAGTTTGCTCAAGCTTACGTACCACGTTAGCAATGGTAGAACGTTTTTGACCGATTGCCACGTAGACACACTTAATACCAGAGGCTTTTTGGGCAATGATCGCATCGATAGCCATGGCGGTTTTACCCGTCTGACGGTCACCAATGATAAGCTCACGCTGACCACGACCGATTGGAATCATGGTATCAACGGCTTTATAACCAGTCATGACTGGTTGATCAACTGATTGACGGTCGATAACGCCTGGGGCGATTTTTTCGACTTTATCAGTCATCTTGGCATCGATAGGACCTTTGCCATCAATAGGGTTACCCAAAGCATCAACAACACGGCCTAGCAACTCAGGACCTACGGGTACTTCCAAAATGCGACCAGTACAATAGGCTTTTTGACCTTCTTGTAGTTTTAGGAAGTCGCCTAATACTACTGCACCAACAGAATCACGCTCTAAGTTAAGCGCCATTCCGTAGATTTCACCTTCAAACTCAATCATTTCGCCGTACATGGCATCTTCAAGACCATGAATCTGCACGATACCGTCAGATACTTTGACAATCGTGCCTTCATTCTTTGCAGTTGCACCCGCATCAAGGTCTTGAATACGCTGCTTAATCAGATTACTGATTTCCGCTGGATTCAATTGTTGCATTGCCTTGTTTCCTTTAATTTATGATAACCCGCCAGTGACTTAAATGCTCTTATATCACGCAAGCTTTATTAAGCTGCACGGATGATTGGCATTAGGCCGTTAGCTGTGTTTTTAACTGTTGTAACTTGCCACGCATCGAATCATCGATAACTTTGTCACCGACTTTAATCGTAGCGCCCGCCAATAGATTTGGATCAACCGACTCGTGAATCACCACGCTCGCATTGAGCGAGTCAGCAAGACGCGTTTGCAGCGTCTGACGCTGAGCATCGGTTAATGGATAAGCAGAGGTCACATAAGCGTCAAGCTGCTTTAAGCTTATTGCCTTGTGACGGCGATAATGCTCATAAACTTCAGGAAGCAGCGCCAGACGCTCTTGTTCTGATAACTGTTTAACGAAGTTACTAAGTGCTACTGATACTTTAGGATAGCTGGCGTTTTGGTCATGACGAGCCCCTTGGGTCTCACCTAATAACTGCTTAAAAGCAGAATCATTCGCGCTAGCTACTTGCGTATCATAAAGATCGACCAAAGCAGCTGACTTATGCTCAGCAGAAACAGCTGGATTGTCTAGCCAAGTACTGAACGACTTGTCATTGACAACGGTAGCGGCAATAAATAAGAAGTTTTCCCACTCATTTACTACCCCGTTTTCATTGGCATAGTCAAACGCGGCTTTAGCGTACGGTCGTGCTAAGGTTGATAAGTCAGCCATGATATCCTCACAATTACAGCTTCGCCGCCAGTTGGTCTAACATACTGGCATGTTTTTGCACATCGACTTTGTCTTGCAAAATCTTTTCAGCGCCAAGAACAGCCAGTTCAGCGACTTGGGCACGTAATGACTCACGTGCTTGATTGATTTCTTGGTCGATTGCCGCTTGTGCTTGCTGACGAATGCGCTCGCCTTCCGCTTGTGCTTGCGATTTTGCCTCTTCAACAAGTTGATTGGCGCTTTTGTTCGCTTGCTCAATCAGAGCAGCAGCTTTGGTCTTAGCTAGATCAAGCTCCTGCTGAACGTCTCGCTCCGCGGTCGCCAAGTCTGCTTTTGCTTTTTCTGCTGCATTTAAGCCTTCAGCGATTTTACGCTGACGATCGTTGATTGCGCCGATAAGTGGTGGCCACACGAACTTCATGCAAAAAACCACAAATATTGCAAAAGCAATGGCTTGACCGATGATGGTAAAATTGATATTCACGTGATCACCTCTTTGTTAATGAAAAATCAGTTTCATTGTTTGGGTTTGATCGCCAAATTTTGACTGACTGTCTTTGACGAGCGTAATAGACAAACTTTGACAACCAAACTTTGACAACTGAGCTTTCTGATTAACCTGCTAGAGGGTTTGCGAATAACAATAGCATCGCAATACCAACACCAATCATTGGAATCGCATCCAAAAGACCTGCTACGATAAACATACGAGTTTGCAGCTGTGAACCAAGCTCTGGCTGACGTGCAACACTTTCTAGGAATTTGCCACCTAACAGGGCAAAGCCAATACCTGTTGCAAGGGCGCCTGCGCCAATAAGCAATGCAACTGCGATAACTGTGTAACCACCTAATACTGGATCCATTGATGTATCCTCTTTACCTATTTATTGATGAGTGTCTAATTAATGTTCAGTTGACGAAGCTAATGATAAGTAAATTATCGTCAGCATCATAAAAATGAACGCTTGAAGGGTAATAATTAAAATATGGAAGATAGCCCATGGTACTGATAGTGCCCACTGAATCCAGAATGGCATCAAGGCAATCAAAATAAATACCAACTCACCAGCATACATGTTACCGAACAGACGTAAGCCAAGTGAAATTGGTTTTGCAATCAAAGTCACGACTTCTAGGATGAAGTTGACAGGGATTAAGATAATTTTCAATATAATATTATTCGAGCTAAATGGATGTAGCGTCAGTTCAGCGAGAAATCCACCGATACCTTTTTCTTTAATGCTATAACCGATAATCAGTGCGAAAACTGAAAAAGCCATACCTAGGGTAATGTTAGGATCAGTTGTCGGTACAATTTTGAAAAAGACGTGATGTGGATCACCTCCACCCGCTCCCATCGCAGCACCGATCTGGCCAGCCAAACCTGGGATGAAGTCGATAGGCATTAAATCCATCAAGTTCATTAACCAAATCCAGACGAAGATGGTTAACGCTAGAGGTGCTATTAGCTTTGAAGTACCGCTATAAGACTCGCGAACGTTGTTATCAACAAACTCAACGATCATCTCAACCGCTGCTTGAGTTTTGCTAGGAACGCCTGAAGTAACTTTTTTGGCAACCATCCAAAAGATGGCACAAAATAAAATACCCAGACCGATTGACCATAACATGGAATCAAGATGGATAGCTTTAAAACCCATCAACCCTGCTTCTTCAGCAGTATAAGCAACTTTCCAACCTTCGCCCGGCAGATAGCCGTACGTCCAATTCGTTAAGTGGTGAGAGATATATTCTGATGATGTTTGCTCGGATGCCATAATGTAAGCTTCTTATTAATCAACGATTTAATCAACTACCAAAAAATATGGTTGTCATCTGATGAGGCGTTTGCGTTGTCACCAATCTGCGATTAAGCAAATTCAGAAAAACACTTACAGCCCTCATGTAACCAATAACATCCAACCCATAGCTCTATAACTACTCTGTTATTCTTAAATAACTGAATAACCAATTTTTTATTGCGGCGGCTCAATTTGATAGTCATGGATAAATTTTAGCTATCAAAAAAGGGCGCACGATTATTCATTAATGGCCCTTGCATATCTACGCAAATTTTTAAGTATGTGTTTACTTATCTTATTTTCATCACACCCAATACGGTGCTCAGCAGCAAGATAGTTAGCTGTCTATATTAATGCAGCGTTGTAATCGTGTAAAGTCAATTATGACTTTTTTATTTACGGTATGAATACGTTAAGCGCTGTTAACGTTCGCTACTATGGCTTTGCGTCTATCCATCAAAGCCGATAATTCAATTGTATTTGAACACCCTATTTAAAAAGAGGGTTACTTATCGCGATTTTTACGCTTAGCTCTAATTAAGCGTCTTTATTCATACTTTTATTGTAAAAACAGTTTTCAGTCACTTAATCATTGATTGATGACTTTATAACAGTAATCTTAGAGAAGCTGGACCGCAGGATGACAAATGTATGTGCTGTATTATTGAGCTATTAAAATTATAATAGCTTATAAAGTTAGCGTATCTGCCACAACATCCAACTGTAACTAATCTGCATTACCATAAAACCGACGAATAGCGCAGGCGCTGATAGAGGTTGTATGGTAATAAAAATTAGTGCAAAACCACATACGGTCAGTAGCCATTTGACCATTTGACCCCGATATAGCTGGCTGACAATATGTCTGCGCGCGCGATATCCGGTATACCAAAAGATAAATCCAGCAAAGACCGCTTGGGTGGCAAAACTGAGTAGCGCACCAATAGCGTTACTCTTTGCGATAACAAGCGTATTGCCGTTATTACCCAACCAAGTAACATCTACTATCCAACCGAGCACAATCAGGATAAATAAAATCCATGCTTGGCGTTTTAGATAAATAGCAATCTTATCTCTTTGGGTGCGTTTGGCAGGCTTGGTCATTGATATTTCTATAGCTCTATAACGTGGGGACAACGCCGCACCGTTGCGACAATATTATCCGTGAATGGCTCACTCTACAGACGTTATCTTTTAACCAAAATAAAACGCCACTTATTATAGGGAGCAAGCAGATTTTAAGCAAGTGAAATATGCCTTTTATCAAGCATTTAGTTATTTAGCGCTGAAAATCTCTCTACAGAGTCAATAAAGTAGCACTAATAACCTCTAAATCCATCTATTCTACCGTTAATTTAACTTGCATCATTTCAAATAGCCTAAAAGCTCTCAGCTTGCTATTAGGGTTACCGATATTTAGGAAATACACTGACGGATTTGCTGTGCCATTGTCTGCCAGCCGCTAACAAAATCTTTACTGTTGCTCATGTCTTCCGCTTGCACGGTACTTTTAACTGGCTGTAACTTTGTAAGCAAACCTTTAGCAGGCTGACTTGGACTAACCAAGCACATTTGTTTTGCTGGGCGCTGCTCATTTAACCAGCGCAACTGACTGGCTTTTGGCGCTAAATGATGGTCAGTACTTAAGCTGCCAATTAATTGGAACTTGGCGCTGTCTTCCATATATTGATAAGCATCATGATAGGCCCAATACGGCAAAGGTTTTTGCGCGTGGTTTGCATGAGCTGACGCCACGGCTTTATTCATGCGCTGGGCAAATTTTTGCGCATTGGCATGATAGAGCTTTTTATATTGCGGATTGGCATGACTGTGAATGACAGCAAGCGCTCGCGTAATGGCTTTAGCGTTTTCAGGATCGAGCCAAATATGCGGATCGAGCGTACCAGCAATGGCTTTGCCTTTAACATCACGCAGCGGATGACGATTAAAGGCGTCGAACTTAAATAACGTAATCGCATTAGGCGCGCTATTGAGCGTGGTGGCTAGGTTGTTTTCTAGCGGCTCGCCAAACCAAACCACAAACTTACTATTTTGAATGGCCTTGATATCGCCGGGACTGATACTGCCGTGATGTCCGACCTCCCCTGCTTGCAATAATTGCTTGGCTGTTGGCGCGCCTTCCGTCACCGCTTGGCTTAATAAAAACAGCGGATAGTTACTGACGCTCACCGTTGCCGCTTGCGCGCTCATCATAAAGGAGGCAAATATAAGCACGCCAGTTATAAACAATCGCTGTAAGCGCAGAGGTAAATGCATAAAGTTTTTAAATAATGGAATCATAATGGCGGCTTTTAAGGTTCAAGGATAAATGACAAAGATAGTTATAAATATTTTGCAACGTTATTCTAGTTATAAAACAGCAGACCTGTGAATAAATGCAAAGGACCTCTCTGTTTTACGTTTTAGTATGTTATACTATAACAATATAAAAAACCATTATAAAATATCCATTAACTAAAAATACTGTTCATCACACCGCTAAACCGTCTTTAGGAGCTTGCTGCATGTCTACTCATTCATCTGTTTGCGCTCATGTCCATGATGTGCAAGATTTTACAGCGTCCGATGTCAATGAGCGTTTACTAGCAGCCAAAGAGCAATGTCGCTCAAGCGGCGCGCGCTTTACGCCGCTGCGTCAGCAAATCTACCAGTTGGTGCTAGAAGCCAATAAACCAGTGGGCGCTTATGATCTAATCACTCAATTGCAGCAGATGCGCCTTGCCGAGCCTGAAGCAGAAAGCGACAGCTCGAACAATCAAGCAAATACTCAAACGCCAAAAAATGTCGCGCCGCCGACGGTTTATCGCAGCTTGGAGTTTTTATTGAGCGAGGGCTTGATTCACCAACTAACCTCGATTAATGCTTATGTGCCTTGTTGTCACCCACGCGCCCAACATACAGCGGCGTTTTTAATCTGTGCCCAGTGTGAGCGGGTACAAGAATGCAGCAGTTTGCCAGTACAAGAAATGATGAGCTTTGCAGAGCAAGACGTTGGCTTTACGGTCGAGCGTAGCGTCATTGAATTGAGCGGTCGTTGCCAAGCGTGTCAGTAAAATAACGGTTTGCTTATATTTTTAACCTGAATTTTAGGTTTACGCTTTCATGCTGAATCATTATTCTGCCATTTCTTAATTGTCATTAATACATCAGTACTGCCTTATGAGCCTAGCAATTTTACCAACCAAGCCATCTGCTATGAATACAAGTGATAAATCCATGTCTAACGCGGCTAAACTGCTGAGCTTAAGTGATGTCAGTTACCATATCGGGCAGCAACGTATCCTCTCGCATATCGATATCGATATCGCTGTTAATGAAACGGTCAGTCTGATCGGACCTAATGGCGCGGGCAAGTCTACTTTAGTTAAACTAATTTTAGGCTTAATCAAACCGACGAGTGGCCAGATAACGCCACACCAAAAATTACAGCTCGGCTATGTGCCGCAGCGCTTTGCCGTGCCGCCTATTTTACCGTTACGCGTTTGCGATTTATTGGCGCAAGCCGATAAAAAACGCTTAACGGCTGAGCAGCGGCAATTTATCTTTGATAATTTGTCGTTGACGCATTTATTGTCGCGGCAAATGCTGCATTTATCAGGCGGTGAAACCCAGCGAGTATTATTGGCGCGTGCCTTATTAGACAAGCCCAATTTATTAATTTTAGATGAGCCGATGCAAGGACTAGACCCTGATACCGAGGTTTGGCTGTATCAGTTTATCGATGAGCTGCCGGAGTTTTTGCGCTGTGCCATGCTGGTGGTGTCGCATGATTTGCATTGGGTCATGAAAGGTAGCAGGCGTGTCATTTGTTTAAATAAGCACATTTGCTGCGAAGGGCAACCAAGCGAGCTTGCGATTAGTTCGGAGTTTCAGAAGCTTTTTGGCCATCATTATGAGCAGCCTTATGTGCATCAACCGCACGCTTGTGAGCACCATGCCCCAAGCGAGATATAATTAAAAAACCAAGCTTTTTAGGCAAATTGCCTTGTTCCTTTTATAAAAACGTTACGGATATCTATTATGACCGCTTGGTTAGCCATCATAGCTCCTGCTTGGATTGCTGGTAGCATTTTAGCGCTACTTTCTGCGCCTTTAGGCTGCCTAGTCTTATGGCGGCGCATGGCATTTTTTGCCGATGCCTTGGCACATGGCACGTTACTTGGTGTGGCGTTGGCAGTTTTGTGGCAATTACCGATGGGCATTGGCATTGGCATCGTCAGTATTTTGGTGGTACTGGGCCTAGTATTCATCGACGATGAGCGTCTGCCGGTCGATGCGGTGCTGGCGGTGGTTGCGGTATCGCTGCTGTGTTTAGGGTTATTAACTTTGACGCAGCTTACCGATCAACAAGCCAATGTTTTAGGTTTTTTATTTGGCAATTTGCTCGAGCTTGACTGGGCAGATTTGCCGTTGATTGCAGTAAGTGTTTTGGTGGGCTTAGGATTACTGATTTATATCTGGCCAGCACAAATCAAGCTTGCGACTCATGAGGCTTTGGCACGGATTCAAGGGATTAATCCGATGCGCCAGCGTTTGTTTTTTATGGGCGTATTGGCAGGGTTTTGTGCTATTGCTTTGCAAGCGGTTGGGAGTTTATTAATCAGCGGGCTATTGGTGTTGCCAGCATTAACAGCGCGTTTATGGTCGGCCTCACCAAAACAAATGGTTGTTATCTCTTTAATCATTGCCCAGCTCGGCGTTACGCTTGGCGTTTGGGGAAGTATTTGGCTAGATATCCAAACGGGGCTTGCTATCGTTTTGGTACTGGCTATTTTATTTTTTGTGGCGCTCATTATCTCAAAGCTAATAAGCAAAAAATCAGGGTCGGAATCCATATTAGCAAAATTCTGGTCCCCACGCCGTTAGCGTTATTTACATGTAGCACCAAATTACCACGTACCTCAGCCATGACATTTAGGTCGTGATTTTGATATTTACTTGGCCTTTGTTGAACTTTATTTCATCAATATTGCTAGAGCTTTAATGCCCATTATGTTATAAACTTTCCTGAATACTATCAATGCGATAGTTGGCGAATTTTTGAGTTAATAAATACTCGGTACACCAATTTAAGATGTTTTTTTAACGAACGTTTTCGTTTCATCATATTTTAATTTATTATCGTTTTGCTTGATAAGGGACTAACCCCCATGCTTAGCTACCCCGCCAGCGCAGTCAGCACGCCCGACGGACAAGTCAATGTTTTGCAAATTACCGATTTGCACTTATCCTCCCACGTGCCTGCGGCGGCTGACGAAACCAGTAGCGAAGTAGCGGTTTGCCAATACAATTTTGAGGCGATTATTAAGCAAGCGTTGAGCGCAGAGCGGCGCTGCGATTTGATTCTCGTGACAGGCGATTTGGTCAATAAAGTACAAGCAGAGATTTACGATCATATTTTTGACGTACTACAAGCAACGGGGATTCCTTTTGCCTGTATCGCCGGCAACCATGACGTTACCGATGAAAACAACAGCGAGCTGCCATTTTTTCAGCGTGAACTGATTGCCAGACCCGCGGACAGACGCTTATTAAACCGTCATGTTATCGAAACCGACCATTGGCAGTTGTTATTAATAGATTCTTCGATGACAGGCAAGGTAGAAGGTGAAGTGACGCTAAGCGACATTGATTGGCTCTGTGAGCAGCTAGAGACATGCGCGAAGCCTGCGCTTATTGCGCTGCACCATCATGTGATAGCGGTCGATTCAGATTGGATTGATCAGCATATGGTGGAAAACGCCGATATTTTTTGGCAACGGCTGGCAACATTTGAGCATCTTAAAGTCATTATTAGCGGGCATACCCACCAAGAGCAAGTCCGCCATCGGCAAGGAGTTACCGTCTACAGTACGCCCTCTACCTGCTATCAGTTTAAGCCTTTTGAAGATGATTTCGCTTATGATAAAAGCGCCCTGCCCGGCTATCGCTGGTTGCAATTAGCCAACAATGGAGAGGTTGCAAGCTGGGTTGAAAGACTAGATACTTGACAACCAGTTTTATTGGCAAAAATTTGGCTAGTATTTAGCTAGTATAATACCGCCAGAGTGTGTATGTTATAGGGCTAGCTAAAATTACTGGTTATAGACAGCTACAGCGTGATTGCTAATATTAGCAACCTAACCGTAAAGCTAAAAATGATAAATAAGTTATATCATAAATAATGTAAAAAATGAGAACGGTCTACATTTAGACAAAATTATAATAGCTAGGACGGCTAAATTGACCACAAGCTAAGTTTCCACAGTCAGTGATTTGTATCTTTATTTAATGGCTAGCATTTAAATAAAAAGATTGATAACAATATACCTGACCATTGATAATCGATAAAACGCTAGCAGAATATCGAAATAACCGTATGTTTAGATCAGCTGTGTTACTTGTGTCACTAAGTGGTAAAACGCTTATAAAAGAAACCATTTATAGCGTTTGGTAAATTGATAACGCCTTGTCTGTTGATAGGTCGTTTTATTGAATTAATTTGAAAAAGTAGGATACCCATATGAGCACCCTGACCCCAAACCCAAATCCAAGTGATGTAAAGTTCACCCCTTATGCGCCTGCCGAAAACGAAGAATACATGTCGGATGAACAATTGGCGCACTTTAAAGCCATTTTATTAGATTGGAAGCATCAATTGATTGGCGAAGCAGATCGTACCAAGACTTATATCCAAGATGAGTCCAGTGCCATGCCTGATATCAATGACCGCGCCACTCAAGAAGAAGAGTTTGCCCTAACCTTGCGAACGCGTGATCGTGAACGTAAGCTGATTCGCAAAATTGATAAATCTATCGCTGAAATTGAAAACGAGGATTATGGATTTTGTGAAACTTGTGGCGTCGAGATTGGCCTGCGTCGTCTTGAAGCCCGTCCAACTGCGACCCAGTGCATTGACTGTAAAACTCTATCTGAGATTAAAGAGCGTCAAAACCAAGGCGCTTAAATCCAGTTATTTTAATAGTCATTAATCATTTAAATACAAATACGAGCGACCATTCATTGGTCGCTCGTTGCGTTTTACGGCGTTATTTTTTATTAAATAGCTTTTAGTGGTTGACACGGCACCAACAAAATACGCATATTTAGCAAATATCTTTTTGGCATCGATTTATTTATTCTATCTATTTCCACTTTCGCTAAGTGTCTATTTTGAAAACATCTGCTACCTCTATGGCAAACATGCCTATTAACCTTACTCTGCCCCAACCTATTGGCCGTTTCGCGCCATCACCAACCGGTGAGCTGCATCTTGGTTCCTTAACCACCGCGCTTGCCAGCTTTTGTCAGATCAAATCTCTTGGTGGCAAATGGCTACTGCGTATCGAAGACACCGATACCGAGCGCTGTGATCGACAGTTTACTGAGCAGATTTTGATTGATTTAGAAGTACTTGGGCTGCACTGGGATGGCGATGTCATCTACCAATCTGAGCGCCTTGATATTTATAATGATTATTTATCTTCAAGCCTATATCCGCTGACTTACGGCTGTCAATGCTCGCGTAAAAGCCTTGAGCGTTATTGGCAGCAAAAAGCGATGGGAGAAAGCATGGACGCAGAGCAGGCACAGGAAAAACTGCTGAACAGACAACGCTATCCGCGCTGTTGTCTAGAGGCAGGGTTTGATAAAGAAAAAAACAAACTGCGTATACAGCTACCAGATTACCGTATTGGCTTTAAAGATGGTATTCAAGGTGTGCAATGGAGCAATCCGCAGCAAAGCTTGGGAGACATGGTGGTGCGTCGCCAAGACGGCATGATTAACTATATTTTGGCTGCTAGCCTCGATGATGGCTTGCAAGGTGTGACGCATATTATGCGTGGCTTGGACATTTTACCGATGACCACCGCGCAAATTAGCATCATGCATGCGGCGCATTTGACAGCTATCGATCATTGGTATCATTTGCCATTGATATGCAGTCCTGATGGTCAAAAGCTCTCTAAACAAAACCTTGCCCAGCCAATTGATACCCGTGACCCAAGTCGTCTAATTGCCCATGCTTTGCAGCTATTACAGCAACCTGCCGTTGATAGAGACACGCCGACAAACATGCTTACCCAAGCAATTGCGCAATGGGACAACTCGCCATTACAAAATATGCAGACTTTTAATACAAGCGACATTTAACAAAAAACGCCGCTATAAGCGACGCTTCTTTATCATCAATAACTGGATTGCCGTAAACACTCTAATCATTACACGACTTAGTAATAACGGCACTGGCTCTTTTCAATCTCAGGGCTTTCTTTATAAATCCTTAGCAATACTGCGACCATTACTAAGCTAATCAGCATCGATGAGCCGCCATAACTGAAAAATGGCATGGTCAAACCTTTGGTCGGAATCGCGCCCATATTCATTGCCGCATTAATAATCGTCTGCGCAATAAACACCACCGCGATACCAAAAGCGGTATAGCTCATGCGCATTTGCCGGCGTTTTAGGGCATTATAACTGATGCGCATCGCACTTCCGATAATCAGCGCCTCAAAGATGAGAATCATCGTGACTCCAACAAAGCCCAACTCCTCACCGGTAATAGCTAGTAGAAAATCCGTATGCGCCTCTGGTAAATGCGACAGTTTTTGCACGCTTTCGCCATAGCCGACGCCAGTAAACTGACCGCGACCAAAAGCAATTAAGCTACGGGCTAGCTGATAATCGGTATCTTGTACATCATCAAAAGGGTCCAAAAACGACATTACCCGTACCAGTCGGTATTGTACGGTCGCCACCATTAATACAGCACCGCCAACGGCCACAGCGCCGAGCGCGATAAATTGTTTATAAGGCGCACCAGCAATATAAAAGATGGCAAAGACCGTCCCAATAATAACCACAAACGAGCCAAAATCTGGCTGCGCGAGCAACAGAACGGTGATTAATCCAACCACGATGGCTATGCGTAAAAACCCATCCCAGCCGTTACGTACCTCAAATGAGCGCCGTACAACGAAGTCTGAAACAAAGATAATCATCACCAATTTGGCAAGCTCTGCGACCTGAAAATTAAAACCGCCGAGCGTGAGCCAACGCTTCGAGCCATTAATAGGCGTACTAAATAAAGTGGCAAATAACAATAACCCTGTGATGGCCAAGAGCATAAACTGGGTTTCGGTTTTATAAAGCCTTTTTAGCGTTACTGCTTTATAAGAAATACCAGCGATAACCAGCCCAATCGCCATGTATAAAAGCTGATTATAAAAGAAATGCAGCTCGCTCATGCCGCGACTAAGGGCAAACGGGATAGAAGCAGAAGCTACCATCAATAAGCTAAGCACCAACATACAGCCAACGCTTGCTAATAAAATGGCGCGCGCTGAGGGCATGGAGAGAACGCCATCTGAGCCAGTAGCTCGCGGCGATTGAGAGTTTGATCGAAAAAAAGAAGAGAGCGCCATAATTTTGTATACACTAACAAACGAGAAAACACGGCGTTATAAAACGCCACCGTTTAAAAAAATGAAGTTGATTTTATCCAATAGATAATAGCAGACAGCAAAGCGGCGACAAACCCCGATTGTTAATCGTTTAGCTTGTCAGTATTAATGGTACAGTGGTTAGCAACATGAATAGCAACGATGGTTTGCAAATCGTTTGTCGTCCGCTTTATTACCTAGTTGACAGTAGCAGCAATTTATAAGCAAAACAATCATTTATCAGAAAACGCTTTCCATTTTTATAACATCAGTAAAACTACTTAAAACCTAACGCTGATACTACTTTAAGTCAAAACGTATGATAAAGCGTCAAGGTGCTTTATGAAGCCTTGTCTAACTGGTTGACCAGCTGACTAAAGTACTTGCCGCGTTCCGCAAAACCACTAAACTGATCGAAACTGGCACAAGCTGGCGACAAGAGCACCGCTTGTACCTGCGATAGGCTGCTTTTTGTGACTTGCTGTATCGTTGCAAAAGCGCCCTCTAGCGTTTGACATTGATGCATATAGACATCATCGTCGTTGATACCAGTGGCGCGTAAATGTTGCTCAATCTGCTGGCTATCTTCGCCAATAAACAACACTTGGCTGACGTATTGATTGATAAATGGCGTTAATTCGCCAAATTGCTGACCTTTACCCTGCCCACCTAAAATTAATAGTAGCTTACCATCTTTAGGCGCATATACCGCTCCTAAGCCCTCGACTGCCGCCATGGTTGAGCCAATATTAGTACCCTTAGAATCATTAAAATAATCAATGCCATCGACCGTAGCCACATATTCGCAGCGATGCTCAAGTCCTGTAAAATTCTGCAAGGTGGCGAGCATACTATCAAGCGGTAAACCGGCAAGCTCGCCAAGTGCTAAAGCTGCTTGCGCATTGAGTAAATTATGCCGGCCTTTGATACGTAGTTTATCTGCCGATAGCAGACGCTCGGTCCCGCGGGCTAGATACGTCTGCCCTTCTGAGTCGGTAATCAGTCCATATTGACCCTTGTCAGGGGCGTGAATGCCCGTGCTTAAGCGTGGCAAATTATCCGCCACTAGCGGCCGCGTCAAGGCATCTTCGCGATTTATCACTACGGACTTGGCGCCTTGAAAAATACGATGCTTGGCTTGATGGTAGCCGAGCATATCGCCATGGCGGTCTAGGTGGTCAGGCGACATGTTCAGTACCGTTGCCACTTGTGCGCCTAAATTGGTCACCGTTTCTAACTGGAAACTTGATAGCTCCAGAACTGCCAACTCCATCTCGCTATTAGGCAGCAAAGTCAGTGCTGGCACGCCAATATTGCCGCCTACGCCAACATTGACCCCAGCATCGGCGGCCATTTGTCCAACCAAGGTGGTGACGGTACTTTTAGCGTTAGAGCCTGTAATCGCAACAATCGGTACGCGGCACGCTTCACAAAATAGCTGAATGTCACTGACAACGGCAATATTCGCCTCTCGCGCCGCAGCAACCGCTGGGGTTTTTAAAGAGATACCTGGACTGATGATAATACGAGCCGCTCGCTGCAATAAATCGGCATCTATCGCGCCAAACTGGCGAATCTCAACAGCAGCAGGCAATTGGTCTGCTAAAGTGGGGCTCACTTGATTGTCGGTGACAGCGACTTGGTAACCTTGCTTGGTCAAATACTGCGCAACCGACAGTCCCGACTGCCCCAAACCGACCACGACTTGTAAACCACTGCCCTTATGGAGTAAGGCTTCTGTTGCGGTGTTAGTGGTCATATCTATTCCCTTTATCTATTGGACGAACAAAATTGTATCAAGTATCTTGGCTTTGTTAATAGTATTGATAATCGCTTTTATAGTGAGCTTTACGCTAAACGTCAGAGCTACAAGCATTCTAAGCCAGTTTGAGCAAGTCTGCCTAAATCTGTCTGAACCTGTGTCAATAAGCCACTTTGGCTGATGAGCATCATAAAGCCATTTCCGCAATTTCGGTACTGGTTTTTTGAGGCTTTGTGTTATTATGCGCCTGTTTTTATATTGCGCCGCTAATGCTATAATAGCCGCCTTAATAAGAACCGCTACGATAGTAAGCGCTCTTTAACCAAATCTTTAATTTAGCATTTTAGTTTAGCATGTTGTCGCCTTTATCGCGCCATTGTCATCGTCCTGCAGTTATGTTTTTTATGCTGAGGTGGATATGACAGGCAACCGCTGCCCCATATTTTGGCGTTTTGTCTGACAAGAGACATATCTTCTTCCACCGTATTTCACGGCAAACACTTATTCATATTTTTAAGAGCTGTTATCCTACTGATTAAGGGTAACGGTTTGTGCGATACCGCTATAAAGGTCGATAACCGTTAGTCTCGATACAATCATTTTAGGGTGACGCTTTATTGCTCGATCATAAATGGTTGTTTTTTTTGCCTCTAACCCTATACAGTTTACTTATGACATCTTTTTTTGGCAGTTTGCGTGAAGAGTGGTTTTCCAATATTCGCGGTGATACGTTATCAGGTTTAGTGGTCGCACTAGCCTTGATTCCAGAAGCGATTGCCTTTTCTATTATCGCTGGTGTCGACCCAAAAGTCGGTTTATATGCTTCATTTTGCATCGCCGTGGTCATTAGTTTTGTCGGTGGACGTCCGGGTATGATTTCGGCGGCGACTGGCGCAATGGCACTGGTGATGGTTGATTTGGTCGCCGAGCACGGGCTGCAGTACTTGCTTGCCGCTACGCTACTTTGCGGCGTCATTCAAATCATCATGGGTATTTTAAAACTTGGTAACTTGATGCGCTTTGTGTCGCGCTCGGTGGTCATCGGTTTTGTCAATGCGCTGGCGATTTTAATCTTTGCCGCCCAGTTGCCTGAGCTGAACCCGATGACTGAGCGCGTCGGCATGACGGTTTATATCATGACGGCGGCAGGCCTTGCGATTATTTACTTATTTCCGCTGCTTCCTAAAATCGGACGCTTGATTCCGTCACCGCTGATTTGTATCGTTGGTTTGACTGCGGTTGCCATGTATATGAATCTTGATATTCGTAACGTCGGTAGCATGGGCGATTTGCCCGATTCTTTACCGGTGTTTTTATTACCTGACATTCCGCTTAACTTTGAGACCCTAGTCATTATCGCGCCTTATTCTATCGCGCTTGCCATCGTAGGCTTATTAGAATCAATGATGACCGCGACCATCGTCGATGAGTTGACCGATACCCCCAGTGATAAAAACCGCGAATGCCGTGGTCAGGGTATGGCCAACGTCGTATCAGGCTTCTTTGGCGGTATGGCAGGCTGCGCGATGATTGGTCAATCAATGATTAACGTCAAATCTGGCGGCCGTACGCGTTTATCAACGCTTATTGCTGGCGTGGTGCTACTCATCTTGGTGGTATTTTTAAGTGAATGGGTCAGTCAAATTCCGATGGCGGCATTGGTAGCGGTGATGATTATGGTTTCTATCGGTACCTTTAATTGGCAATCTATTCGAGAGTTTAAAACCCACCCGCTGTCCTTTAATATCGTGATGCTGGCGACCGTGATAACCACTGTGTTTACCCATAACCTCGCGTACGGCGTCGGCGTTGGCGTGCTGCTCTCAGCGTTGGCGTTTGCCAATAAGATCGGGCAATTCTTAACGGTCTTTAGTGAGTATGACGACAGTAGCAACACTCGTTATTACTATGTGCAAGGACAGGTCTTCTTTGCGTCAACGACGCAGTTTTTGCAGAGCTTTGATACCAAAGAAGCGTTGGACAGTGTACAAATCGATGTTAGCCACGCCCACTTTTGGGACGTGAGTGCTGTCGATACCTTGGACAAACTGGTCATGCGTTTGCAGCGCGAAGGTATTGATGTCAAAGTGGTTGGACTCAACAGCGCCAGCCGTACCCTTATCGATCGCTTTTCGATTCATGATCGCCGAGATATTGGACTGTTAGATTAAACAAAACGGTATTGCTGTTATCAAGCTGAGCGCAATAGTGTCTTTATTGTTCAGCAATTATATTGGTATATAAAATCAGGCTCGCGGCTTAAAGGCACTCCTTTAAACCGTGAGCCTGATTTTATTATTGAGATATGTGGTGCCCTTATGAGTAATTTGAAGCCAGATAGTGTGATTGCTTGCTTGGACTGTCCCAATCATGTGCAAGCGGTATTGGATGCTAGTATGTGGGCCTCTATTCGTCTGCAAGCACCCATTGGTCTGCTGCATTCTGTACCAAGTTTGCAACAAAAAGCTGCCGTTGATTATTCTGGTTGTCTCAATATTGACGATGAAAATGTCTTGCTAGACCAATTCACCGCACAAGAGCATTTGAGCAATAGCGAGCTAAAAGCCCAAGGTAAACTGCTGCTGCATCAGGCCAGCACTTATTGTGAGCAGCAACATCATAAGCTAAAAACCTATACTCTGCATCGCCATGAAAGCTTGAGTGACAGTATTGATTACGTCGATGACAAAGCACAATTAATGGTCATCGGTCATCATGTGACTTGCAAATCAACCTTGAGTCAGCTGATACGTTTGAGCCACTGCCCCATTTTGGTGACGCATGCACCATTTTTGCCCCCAACGACGGCGTTATTTGCTTTTGATAACAGTCCAACTTCGCATAAGCTGCTCAATTGGCTGTGTAAAACGCCGCTTATTCGTGCGTTGACCGTACATATTGTCATGGTTGCTAAAGAAAACTCAGAAAACTGCGATGCACTGCGGGAAGCCTATGCGCGCCTTAAACAAGCGGGTATCAAGTGTAAAAAAGCCTTGCTCGACTGCCGTGATGTGACCGCTGCCTTAAATTACTATCAAAGCAAAAATGATATTGGGCTGCTGATGACCGGCGCCTTTGGGCAACCGCGTCTGCTTGAGCTGCTAAAAGGTAGTGAAACCAAAAAACTACTTGGCAGTACCAAAACCCCGTATTTACTCTTCCCCAAAGCTTAAAACCTTCTTTTTATGTATAAACTTTTGATTTTAAACGCTATTATTCATAATGGCGTTTTTAATAATCGACGTTTTTACAATGCTTACGCGCTTACTTTTCTCCTATCTCTTCCCATTTTTCTTATCAAACCTCTTATCAAATCGTCACATGAAATAAAGTGATAGCCTCCCCAAGGGCTTAAAAAGTTGGTTATAATAAAGTGTTTATTCTCCCAACGTTAAAGGTTGATAACTCCAACTTATATCCCTAAAAGCATAGTTATTGTTGCGATATAGGCAAGAGTTTTTGTCATTATCATGGTTATTTTTAAGCAAATGCGCGCAACCCTACCAACCCCCTTGAGTAGGTTTGGCACAATTCTTGAACTATTTACCATGAGCCTGACAATAATACGAGCCAGCAAACGGTCTCTATTAACCTGCGACATCATCTATATAAGGATTTTTTTATGAAGCTAATCACTGCGATCTTAAAACCATTTAAGCTCGATGATGTGCGCGAAGCGCTTTCTGACATCGGTGTAAAGGGTGTCACCGTCACCGAGGTCAAGGGTTTTGGTCGTCAAAAAGGTCATACCGAGCTCTATCGCGGCGCCGAGTACGTGGTGGACTTTTTACCTAAAGTAAAAGTCGAAGTGGCGGTGATGGATGAGATGGTCGAACCTGCTATCGAAGCCATTACGCGTATCGCCAGTACTGGCAAAATCGGTGACGGCAAGATATTCGTGACCAATCTTGAGCAAGTCATTCGTATTCGTACGGGTGAGACAGGTCCTGACGCTATTTAATAATTAAGCGACAGACCACCTATAAACACTGATTTATAGGTCATCTCGATAGTTATATTGCATATATTCAAGGGGGAATTAACATGCACAACCAAATCTTTGAGCTCCAGTACGCGCTAGATACATTTTATTTTTTAATCTGTGGCGCGCTAGTCATGTGGATGGCCGCCGGCTTCACCATGTTAGAAGCTGGACTGGTACGCTCAAAAAACACCGTCGAAATCCTCACCAAAAATATCGCCCTCTTTGCCACCGCCTGTACCATGTATATGATATGCGGTTATGCCATTATGTATGATGGCAATCTGTTTTTGAGTGGTATTGCTGGCACTGAAACTTTAGTAGCAGATGCATTAGCGACCTCAGCTGAAAATGGCTTTGCTGGCGATGCCGTATATTCGGCCGCCTCTGATTTCTTCTTCCAAGTGGTTTTTGTCGCCACCTGTATGTCAATCGTTTCAGGTGCCGTAGCTGAACGCATGAAGTTATGGTCTTTTTTGCTGTTTGCCGTTGTTATGACCGGAGTTATTTACCCATTAGAAGGCAGCTGGACGTGGGGCGGTAAAGCCGTGTTTGGCCTATTTAGCCTTGGCGATTTGGGATTTTCTGATTTTGCCGGTTCAGGTATCGTCCATATGGCAGGAGCCGCTGCCGCGCTATCAGGGGTCTTGCTGTTAGGGGCGCGTAGAGGTAAATACGGTCCCAATGGTGAGATACGTGCTATCCCTGGGGCCAATTTACCCTTGGCCGCACTTGGCACCCTTATTTTATGGATGGGCTGGTTTGGTTTTAACGGCGGCTCAGTGCTCAAACTTGGCGATATCGCCAGCGCCAATGCAGTTGCGGTAGTGTTTTTAAATACCAATGCCGCTGCTGCCGGTGGAGCCATCGGCGCCCTTATTATCGCGCGCGTTATCTTTGGTAAGGCAGATTTGACCATGCTCTTAAATGGTGCATTAGCGGGACTGGTCGCAATCACTGCCGAACCGTCCACTCCGTCGGCGCTGCAAGCAACGTTATTTGGCATGACAGCAGGTGTTATTGTGGTTATATCAATCCTTGCATTAGATAAAATAAAAATCGATGACCCAGTCGGTGCTATCTCTGTACATGGGGTGTGTGGCTTGTTCGGTCTGATGCTAGTGCCATTGACCAACCAAAATGCTACTTTGCTCGGTCAAATTGCTGGTGCAGCAACCATCTTTACTTGGGTGTTTATCAGTAGCTTGCTTGTTTGGAGCATTATTAAAGTCGTAATGGGTCTGCGTATCTCTGAAGAAGAAGAATATCAAGGAGCAGACATCGCTGAATGTGGTATGGAAGCCTATCCAGAGTTTATAAGGTAACAAGTATTTAAGAGGGTTTTATTGTTGATTTGCTAATCATCGATAAAACTTCTTTAGTAAAAACCTATCCCATCAAAAATCCCGCAAAACCTTTCAGTCTTGCGGGATTATTTATTCTCTAACACTATAGTCTTTAACAGTTTGTCTTTTTATAATGCCCAGTCTAATAACTGACCTTTATAGAGTAAGATTATATTGGCTTATTTCTTTTTCCACGTTTGGCTACGTGAGAATGGACCGATATACCCTTTTAGTTTTAAGGTACTGCCGCTTAGATTGGCGGTCATACGATAGTCTTTACCTTTTTCAGGGTCGGTGATTGTACCGCCACTATATTTACCACCACCGTCGGCCTTTAGGCCTTTGATGATAGTTGTACCAATATGTTTCTTACCTTTAGCGGAGTTGGTATCAACCAAGGTACCAGTTAGGACACCATTAGATTCAGTAATTTTAACCAAACCTTTCGGCTTACCTTCATCATAAGTCTGCCAAGTGGTGTTATGTAATGGGTCAGCGGCAAATGCCATGCTTGCCATACTGATACCAGCAACTGCTAAAGTGGTTTTTGTGAATAATTTCATAAACTGACTCCCTTCATTTAATGATTACTAGAAACGTTGCGTTTCTAATGTCTTCGCTTATCCTTTTATCAACATTCTTTTATTGCAAACCCTTCGATCCTACGCTCATTTTAAGCAAGTAACCTTCATTAATATGCTATTAAATGCTACTAATGATTGGTTTGACAGAGAAATCTCGATCG
This sequence comes from Psychrobacter pulmonis, assembly GCF_904846465.1. Classification (NCBI taxonomy): domain Bacteria; kingdom Pseudomonadati; phylum Pseudomonadota; class Gammaproteobacteria; order Moraxellales; family Moraxellaceae; genus Psychrobacter; species Psychrobacter pulmonis. Next base: position 87,588 of record NZ_CAJHAT010000006.1, on the reverse strand, counting down.
ACATAAGCGATGTCTTGACCCATTATAAGCAATTTTTAGATTTTGCCTAGTAATTTTTTTATAGTTTATTATTTCTCTAAAATCAAAAGCATATCAAACAGTTATAGAAACGGATTGTCTATAATTTTACCCGATTGGTCATCTTTTTGTTTTGACTTATCATCAAAACTACTATATTGATTGCGGTTTTCAAATGCCAGCATGATTTTGCTCGTTAGCTCGTGTAGTTGCTGTGCTTGCTCATATCCACCTTCGTCAAATACTAGATTAATGTCGCCATAAATGATGATTTTATCTTCTTGGTTTTCGATGACTAAATCGCCAATTTGCATACTTTCATGATTATTCATAAAGGGTTCAATCATTTGAGCTTCCTCTACCTTAACAGCAATTTACGTGATTTTGCAATACTGTGAGAATATGGTGATATTTAGACGCCTTATGCTTTTAATTGTGCCATGAGCCAATCGATAATAGCCAGCACAAATAACATCCAAGTAGGCTCTTGTGGTGAGTCTTCGGGTAAATCTGAGCTGTCACCTGCTTTTAACGGCAGAGCAAACGCGCGCGATTTGGTTTGAGCATCTAATACGGGCAACACGTCGATGCCAATCTTGGCGGTTAATTGATCCAGACTAATCACTTCTATACGCTCTGATTCATCATTGGGCGCATAATACACGCCTGCTTGGTTGCTCGCTGGAATATAGACCGCTTTAAAAAAATGACTGGGCACCAGCACACGATCCGCCAGTTGTTTGGTCTTTTTATTTGTAAACGCCACCCCAGTAATGGTATAAACTTCACCGTATTGCTGGGTCAAATAGCGCGTGGCTGACTCGATATTACGCCAAATATAGCGGTTATTGCGCGGCGATTGCGGCGCGATGTTGGCAAGGCTAAAGCTATCGTATTGCTGACTGCGATTGGCCATATTACCATTGGGCGCTAAATGCCCGCGATCATAACCTGAGCCTGAGTAATCGGACAGTTTGGCGCGCATGGATTTTGGCAGGCGGCTTTCTTCATGAAAACTGTCTTCACGATCAATCTCTTTGGCTTGCTGCAAGCGCTTGCGGTCGAGATATTCTGCTGACCACAGCGGGGTGCGTGATACGCCCGAGTACATAACGGCAAAACCGTCCATACATAGCGCTTGGGTGTTATTACTGAGCTTAGGATTGGTAAATTCAGGATAGACGCCACCATAAAACGACTGGCTACATTGGCTGAGGTCGTCCGCGTGTGCAGACGACATCCCTATTAAGACAGTGAATGCTGTCATTATGAGGTTATTTTTAACCCGTGCTTTATCTTTAAAAAAACTTATCATGCCACTTTCAACCATCTATGCCTGCCATTACGTATGCGCTATCCTAGCAGGCAGTTACCAATAAAGAAAGATGCGGCGCAAGTGGTGACATTTTAAATGCTATCCGCTATACTGAGGCAGCCAAAAATCTTGGTCTTGCAAAAAACGGTGAAGTGGGTGAGTGGCTGAAACCGCACGCCTGGAAAGTGTGTATACGTTCATAGCGTATCGAGGGTTCGAATCCCTCCTTCACCGCCAATCTTATAAAACCCCAGTTTTCCCACCTCGCCCCAATTCTACCCATATACCAATCAGACCCCTTATAAATAACGCTTCTAGCGTTTTTTTTATGCCTGCTGTTTTCCCAATCTATCCGAACATAACTCACATATCCCATAGCTTGTGTTGGTCTATGATTTCATTAGACCTCAAAAAGACCAACATTTAAGCTTTATGATTCAGCTTTAGACCAACGTTTTTGTTGTATCTCTTGATTCATACAGCTTGTAGCCATAGGGAATAGACCAACATGTTAAGCGATAGTAAGATACGCAAGCTCAAACCCAGTGAAAAATGCACCCCTGCGCGGCCTGATAAATATAGTGATCAGCATGGGAACTATCAGCATGGGAACTATCAGAATGGGAACTATCAGAACGTGAGCAGCATTGAGCAAGGCTTACGAAAAAGCGTGACAGCAGTGAGCTAAAACCATCGGGCTAGAGATGCGACATAAGAAGGATCTGATCATTCAGCTCCTTCTTTTATTGTTTCATACAAGGCCAGTCACTGGACTACATGAGATGCCGTAAAAAAATATGGGACTCCGTAACTGTATGAGAAGAAAGATTCTCATTAATTTACAAAGGAGATAATCATGCAATTATTAAATGCGAACATACAACAAAACGTATCAACAGCTAGCACTTTACAGATACCTCGCATGATACCGCTCAAGCAGGTAATGCATTATACAGCGCTTAGCAGTACTACGATTTATGAGATGGTCAATAAAAAATCTGATCGTTACGACCCAACATTCCCTGTTCAAGTAAAGCTATCAAAGGGACGTGTAGCATGGGTAGAAAGCGAAGTGGCTGCTTGGATTGAGAGTAAGATGGCTGATCGGATTCACTGATCAAGGATAGAAAATAAGCCGCACTACGCGGCTTATTTTTTTGCTGTCCTTAACCGCATCTAGCTACGTTTAGCCACTTCTAGCTATCTGCAAGATACCAAGTTTGATCTTTAGAAGCCACTAGGGTATCACGGCACATTTTCTGTAATAGATTACGCACCTTGTTTTTACGCTGTTTATCATTTAGTACTTGCGGTAATTTATTAGTCAGCATCTTATCAAAGTCAGCTAGTCTACCCAGACGATAGTCTTGATGACCCATGGCATTGCTTAATGCTTCACGAATACTATAAGGATCATACTGCTGCACCTCTTCAGGAAACAGCGAACCTGACGCCATGTAGCGATAATTGATGTTACGGATTTTGTTATAAACTTCGTCCAAGGCTAACAAAAATGGTGGCGAAAAATGCTCATAGTCTTTTTCAATACCATCAACGCCCTTTAGAATCCAAGTGATATGTGCTTGCGCTGGGCTTAAAAAATACGGGGATTCATAACGTCTCAATAAAATAATCGCTGTGTTAGTTTAGGGAATAGTTACAAGCGGATACTAACAGCAATATCTCAACCGCCGTAAAGTGTAGTAGCATAAAAAATAGCAAGCCGCATCTATCTTAGGAGAAGCTAGTTATCCAGTGCCTCACGTATAGTCAAAATATCCTAAAAACGCTACGGTATTGCTGATATCAATTTTTTGTAGCCTCTGTCTGCGCAGGCACAGCAAGCAAGAAAAATTGATATCAGCAGTGTGTGATGTATCGATATTACTTTTCACTCACTATATTACTGAGCAACTGGCTTTTGGCTATAGACTCATCCCAATAAGGCGGCGCTCCATAATAGTCTTCCATAAAATCGATAAAACACCTGACTTTGTGCGGTAGTAGCTTTCTATGGGCGTAGACGGCATATAAACCTAAGCGTTTAGGTTCAAGTTCAGGCAATACTATCACCAGCTTGCCACTGCTAACTGCTTCACTGACAATAAATGTCGGCTGTAATACCAATCCTGCACCTTCAATAGCTCCTTCTACCAACACATCACCGTTATTACTAAGAAACTCACTACCTTGCTTGAGAATCTTCGCCTTTAATAATTGGTAGACCTCTTCCTTCGCGTCCATGTTCATATAGCTATAATGTAAATAGCGATGATTCTCTAAATCTTCAGGCTTATCGAGTGTGTCATGCTTTTTCAAATATTCAGGCGACGCACACAGAACCACACGAATAGGTGCCACTTCCTTCGCAATAAGTGATGAGCTTTTCAGTTGACCTATACGCAGTGCAATATCAAACCCTTCTTCAACAATATCGACTTTACGATCAGTCAATTGTAGATCGACTGTGACCAATGGATAACGGATCTGAAAGTCAGTGACTAATTTAGCCATATGTTTTAAAGCAAAAGATACTGGCGCACTTATGCGCAACACACCTTTAGGGTTTTGCTGCAAACCACTTAGTTGCGACTCCATATCATCCATACTCAATAAAATCTGCTGCGCATGACCAAAGTAATGACTACCAGCTTCGGTGAGGCTTACTTTACGGGTGGTACGATTCAGCAGACGATTATTTAGCTGCTCCTCCAACTTAGAGACATATTTGCTCACCAATTGAGGTGACAGTTGCAGAGTATTTGCCGCATTAGTAAAGCTGCCTTCGGTCACCACCGCTACAAAGGCACGCATCGCATCGATTCTATCCATATTTTGCCCTGTTTTTCTTTAACTATCGAAATTGAACAATAAAGCCATTATCAACGATATGTTGTTAATTAATCAATATCACCTATCTTACTCTTTTTTTTATGTTGATGGTAAAGTAGGGTCATGCTTTTTAAAAGCAATCATCTGACTAGGAGTAAGTATTATGTTAATCAATGGCAATTGGACTGAAGACTGGCAACCGGTACAAGCAGAAGACGAACAAGGGCGTTTTATTCGTCAAACCTCATCGTTCCGTCATTGGATTACTGCTGATGGACAAGCAGGACCAACGGGTACTGGGGGCTTTAAAGCAGAAAAAGACCGCTATCATCTATACGTAGCGCTGATTTGCCCTTGGGCCTCACGTACCTTGATGGCACGTCAGTTAAAAGGTCTGCAAGATATAATCGATATTACCGTGGTCAATCCGCAGCTTGGCAATCAAGGCTGGCAGTTTGGTGGCTTTGACGGTGCTGACAGTGATCCTATTAATCATGCCCAATTTGCTCATCAACTTTATACCAAAGCAGACCCTCAATTTACCGGACGCGCGACTGTACCTGTGCTTTGGGACAAAAAAACCAATACTATCGTTAATAATGAGTCTGCTGATATCTTACGTATGCTAAATACCGCTTTTACAGAACTCGTGCCAAATTACGTTGACTTGTTTCCAAAAGAACTTGCTGATGATATCGAAGCCCTAAACTTAGTTATCTATGAGAATTTAAACAACGGCGTATACAAAGCAGGATTTGCGACGACACAAGGGGCTTATGAAGAAGCTTATCAGCAAGTATTTGACACCTTAGATATGCTTGAGGCGCGCCTGAGTGATGGTCGTCATTATCTATTTGGTGAGCAGCTGACGGAAACAGATATTCGACTGTTTGTGACTTTAGTACGTTTTGATGCCGCTTATCACGGTCTATTTAAATGCAACCGTAACTTGATCAAAGATATGAGTTCTCTACATGCTTATATGCTACGAATCTTAGCGCTTGATGGCATTTCAGAGACGGTGAGTATCAAGCACATCAAAGCAGGCTATTACTCTATCAAAGCGTTAAATCCCAATGGAATCGTGCCCACAGGGCCTGAACATATTTAGCAAGATAAAGGAGTAAAGTTCATGAATAATGAATCAACCACAGTCAAGCAACCTGTATTGTTTATACCTCATGGTGCTGGGCCTTGTTTTTTTATGGATTGGCAACCAGCAGACACTTGGGATCAGATGGCTGACTTTTTAACCAATAGCTCAAATGGTTTGCCAGAGCGTCCCAAAGCTATTTTAATAGTCAGTGCCCATTGGCAAACGCGGGAGTTTAGTATTACTGCCAGCAAGCAGCCTGAGCTGATTTATGATTACTCTGGCTTCCCTGAGCATACGTATCAGCTGACTTATCCAGCAGCTGGTGCGCCAGTACTGGCTGAGCGGATTGGTCATTTGCTCATCGATGCTGGTTTCAGCAATAAGCAGGACAGTTCCAGAGGTTTTGATCATGGGGTGTTTATTCCACTGAAACTGATGTTCCCTGACGCCGATATTCCAGTAGTACAGCTATCTCTGCGTCATGATTTAGACCCAAAAGTACATCTAAAAGTGGGCCAAGCGCTTGCCTCACTACGTGATGAAGGCGTGTTGATCGTAGGCAGTGGTATGAGCTTTCATAATATGCGCGGCTATGGTGATTCAAGTTTTACCGCACCGTCAGTAATATTTGACGAGTGGCTAACGACAGCAGTTGCAGCTAATGCAGATGAGCGCTTTGCAGCGCTTGCTAATTGGACAGAGGCACCTCATGCATTGGATTCTCATCTATTAGGTGCGGAGGAGCATTTGCTACCTTTAATGGTTGCCGTAGGCGCAGCAGGAACAGATAGTGGTAAGAAAATATATTCTCAGCAAGTCATGAAAACTCAGATTTCAGCCTTTCAGTTTGGATAAATCTATTAATCTGATATTCATTTAATTCTTTATAAACTGATACTCACAAAGCAGCAAACATACATAGACAAAAATTATTTATAAACGGAGAAATATTATGAACATCGGCCTTAATGGAAAAACAGCACTCGTCACAGGTTCAACTGCGGGTATTGGCCTCGCTATTGCAACAGGTCTTGCCAAAGCTGGCGCACAAGTCACTATCGTTGGTCGCGATCAAGCTGGCGTTGATGAGGCGATCAAACAGCTTCAACAAGCTGATGGTGTTAATGATGCCGATAATATAAAAGGCATTGTTGCTGATGCGGGGACGGCTGGTGGCTGTCAGACAATTATCAACACCTTGCCAGAAGTAGATATTTTAGTGAACAATCTAGGGATTTATGGCGCCACCCCTTTCTTTGATATTGATGACAATGCTTGGGAGGAGATGTTCCAAATTAATGTCATGAGCGGTGTCCGTCTGTCGCGGCATTATGCAAAAGCAATGAAGGAAAAAGGTTGGGGTCGTATTCAGTTTATCTCTAGTGAATCGGCATTGAATATCCCAGCTGAAATGGTGCACTACGGCGTGACCAAAGCAGCTATTCAAGGCGTATCACGTGGTCTTGCCAAAGTGTTAGCGGGCAGCGGTGTGACAGTGAATAGTATTTTGCCAGGACCGACTCGAACCGAGGGCGCAAAAGCCATGATGCAAGAACTGGCGGATGAGCGCGGCGTCTCATCGGAGGAGATGGAAGGCATATTCTTAGATGAGAACCGTCCATCAACGCTAATCAAGCGTTTTGCAACCCCCGAGGAGATTGCTAATATGAGTGTCTATATCGCCTCAACACAAGCGAGCGCAACCACCGGTTCAGCACTACGGGTTGAAGGTGGTATTGTAGAAAGTATTGCTTAACGAGGTTTAGACGGTAAGTTTCTATCATTAATAATAGGGGGATTTAATTATGCTAACATCTAGCGCAACGATACAGACACAAAATCCGCAGCAAATAATGAATCGACTGTGCAAGCACTGGGCACATAAGCTGCCCGTTACCCTAAGCTCAGATAAAGGTGAGATTGAGCTGCCCATGGGTGTCTGTCAGATGTATTGTACCGACTTACTGATAGTAACACTCAAAAGTGATGCCGAGCAGTTGCCAAAATTACAGCAAGTTGTCAGTGATCATTTGCTACGTATGGCTGGCAAAGAGACGCTTGTTATCGAATGGGCTTAATTGAGCATCACAGCCAATACAAGAGAAAAAGGTTATGAATATTGATTCGAAAGAGCGCTATGGTCGCATTAGCAAATTTTTTCACTGGAGTACGACAGTATTAATCTTCTGGCAGTTACTCAAGTTCACTGACCGTATCAGCGACGGCAAGCATTGGATCGGTCAGACGTTAGTGCCTTGGCATGTTTCTATTGGTGTTCTATTGCTCATATTAGTTGTCCTGAGACTGATGTGGGTCGCTTCGCAACGCCATCAACGTCCAGTACACGAGCCAATCACTGCCAAGCTGGTTATCGCTGGTCATGGTTTGCTTTACGCGTGTATGTTACTACTGCCGCTAGCTGGAATCATGATAATGATTGGTGGAGGCTATGGCCTAACCGCATTCGGCTTTAATATCTTTGCCGAAGGTGAAAAGGTTGCTTGGGCGGCAACGCTGGGTCAACTGCATGCACCACTGGCTTGGATGCTGACAGCACTAATCATTGGCCACACTGCTATGGCTTTGTATCATCATTACATTAAAAAGGATAACACCTTAAAGCGGATGCTGTAGTGCCTTTAAAATTACTACAAAATAACTCTATTGAGTAGCATAGGGCATCTCAGCCTTTGTTTAAGTTGGATTAGATTTATACACTTTAGTTCTTATAAGAAACGTTATGGTAAAGAAGAAGGCGGTTTATACTGGTGTCATTGAGGCATGCCCTAGCCAGTAATTATCATCATTAATGTGATAAGTGACTCGTAAACGAGTAAAACTATTTCTTACCACACAAACAAAAAACAGCCAGCAATCCACAAATATGAACCCACACTAAATACCAATAATTGTTTATTTAGACTGGCTATTAAAAAGCCCCAAGCCACTTGAGAAAGTAGCTTGGGGCTTTTTAATATTTGAGGCTATATGCAATACAAGGTATCAGTAATTAATCATCACGATCAACGTCGCTTACCTGACTGCGCGTAATCTTACCAGTCATGCTGTCGACAACAACTTTATGAATCTGATTGCCTTTACCAATTTCAACTTTGTAGACAGGCTTGCCAAAATCCATATAGCCACTATTGGCCAATCCCTGCTTAATACGCTCCCTACGCTTATCGTTATCAAGCTTTGCCATCGGCGCCAATAAGTCGATCAACATATCGTTAATTACTCTTAAAATCATCCCTCGTCTTGCAAAGCTAAATCGATAGTTAATCGATTTTTAGCGCTTCTCAGGTTCAATAAAACATGACTGCATAGCACAATTGGTTATGTGTCACCTTTTGAATTTGAAAGCGGTATTATTATAGTTTGATCCTGTCAGGCATCGCTGCCTAACTCAAGTAAATCGGCCTCCGATAAACTCCGGGCGGTTCACCACATCCTTAGACTTTGCTGAACATATTCTTTTAGGTATACCGATTGCAACCAAGAAGAATAACTAATCCAGCTTATCCTTTACCTTGAATGGCTCTGAGAATTGCAGTATTAAGAAATTGACAACCGATAATATGATCGCTATCTCATAACGACCATAAGCAACGGAGATGCCAATAGCAGCAGTATTCCATAAACTTGCAGCCGTCGCCGTCCCCTTTACACTATCATTTCCTTTAAAAATAGCACCACCACCGATAAAGCCCATGCCCGTAATAATCGCGTACATGATTCTCGCTTCAGGCTGTGAGCCATGATAGATATCTACAGCAACTAGCATGAAAGCACAGGATGCAATACTTACTAGTGGAAAGGTTCTGAGCCCTGCACCCTTATCTTTCATCTCACGATTAAGCGCAATCGGCAGCGAAAGTATAAAAGCAATGCCTAATTGAGTAAGGTGATACACCATTAGTTTTAAGCTTAAATCGAATTCAAACATGGCTTATTACGCTCTTTAAAATGATGTTAAATAAACAAGAATAATCGTTATTCTTAATGTGTAGAAGATGGTTTATTGCCACGTATGAGACTTTCCTGAAAAGTGTGTAAGTATTGCTATAAGCTAAATGACAGTTACACAGAATCTGGGATGGTCTCTAGTAAATTACCATCTTTATCGAATAGGCAATCGACCACAACCAGAGGAGTAGCATCCACGCTATCTTTAGCGTAGTAATGCGTTGTAACTTTGAAATTACCGTTATTTAATAGTCTGTAGTCTGTATTTTTGCGGTTAATCTCCATAGACTTAAGGTTTTTAAGCATAGGTTTTGTCGTTTCTTGACACTTCGTTAGCAGTGCAATCTTTGATGTTTTGCGAGCTTGTTCGAGTTCAGTGTCTTTTTCTTCATAAAATGAGTTACTGTCGCTTTGAATCCAAATATAAAATGCTGCAAATGTAATAATAGACAATCCTGTCAGCGTCTCTTTTTTCATGATATGACCCGTTTATTAGTAACAGATGAAGATATTTACCAATATACAATCATAGTTCATTAACCCATACAGTACACCACAAAAGTGTTTATTCAATCAATTTACAATTATAACTAATATTCTTATTGGTCTCTGTCATCATTAGGAAAGAGCACAGTCTAAACGCTCTCAACTCATGCTATACCGCTGCTAGTTAAGACCACTCTTTTAAAGCAGTCTCAACGAAACTTAAGCGATCTTGACCAAAAAACATCTCACCGTTCACGAAGAAACTAGGCGCACCAAAAACACCTCGTGCCACAGCTTCTTCAGTGGTATCTTTCAAACGCTCCTTGACCTCAGTCTCACTAATACGAGCCATAAAATCAGTTGCATCAATGCCTGCCTTAGTCAAAACTTCAGCCACAACCTTGGGTGACTCCATGTTTAGCTTTTCAGACCATAGAGCGTTGAAAATGGCTGCTAAATAAGGCTGGAACTCAGGTTCTTCCAAGTAAGCGGTCGCACCTCTCATCAAATGCATCGTATTCAACGGGAAAAATGGATTGAAGTTAAACGGCACCTCATAAATATTTGAAAAACGCTTAAGGTCTTTGAGCATATAAGCACCTTTAGCAGGAACCGCAGCTGGTGACGCATTACCAGTGGCTTGAAAAACAGCACCAAGCAGCATAGGCCGCCAAATGATTTTAGCGTTGGTGCGCTGTGCCATACTCTCTAATTGTGTCCATGCCAAATAACTGGCTGGGCTTCCTACATCAAAGAAAAACTCTACTTTTTTACTCATCTCAAAGTACTCCTGACAAAATATATTAGAAAGTTTCTAAAAGGTCTCTAGCCATGGGCGTAGATCAAGCTCATGCGTCCAGCTATCACGCGGTTGACAATGTAATTGCCAGTACTGCTCAGCGATATGCTCTGGATTTAAGATCCCGTCTTGATCTTTAAGCGCATAACGCTCAGGAAAGTTGTCACGAATAAAGGCGGTATCAATGGCACCATCAATAATAGGATGAGCCACATGTATACCTTGTGGCCCTAACTCTCGAGCCATGCTTTGCGCCAAAGCACGTAAAGCAAATTTAGCGCCAGCAAAAGCAGAAAAACCTTTACTACCTCGTAAAGAAGCCGTCGCGCCGGTGAAAATAATCGTGCCCTTTCCACGGGGGATCATTACTTTTGCTGCCTCTCTACCTGTGAGAAATCCAGATAGCGCTGCCATCTCCCATACTTTTCGGTAGACTCTTTCTGTGGTGTCTACAATGGAAAAATGGACATTCGCACCAATATTAAATACCACAACTTCAATCGTGCCAATGTCTTGTTCAATATGGGTAAACAGCTCAACCATCTCTTGCTCTACACGCGCATCGCAACCAAATGGCTTTGCTATTCCACCAGCGGCTTCAATATCACTGACTAATGCGCTCAGCTTCTCCACATTCCTTCTGGTCACGCATAAGGTAAAACCTTCTCTTGCAAAACGTTTCGCAACAGCACTGCCAGTGGCATCGCCTGCTCCAATTACAACTGCTACGGGTGCTCTATACATGTCTATTTCCTTATAGGTTCCTTTTTAGAACTAACAAAAATGTAGCTTCCTTTTCAGAGTCTGTCAAGCTAATCTATTACTCATACATGTAGGAGGTAACATATGCGCTGGGATGAACTTGATAAACAGCCTTGCTCAGTAGCTCGCACTTTGGCAGTCATTGGTGATCGTTGGACGCTAATGATTTTACGTGACTGTTTTTTAGGTGTCAGACGTTTTGATATATTTGAGCAACGCTTAGGCATCACACGTCATGTCTTGTCTAACCGGCTTCGTAAGCTGGTTGAGTATGACGTTCTGACAAAAACACCGTATCAACAGCAACCACTGCGTGAGGAATACCGGTTGACAGAGCGTGGTTTAGATTTGCATCCAATCGTTTTGGCACTGGTTAGCTGGGGAGACAAACACATGGCTGATGAACGTGGTGCGCCGTTGCTACATAGACACAATAAGTGCGGCCAAATAATGCATCCCGTAACGGTATGTTCAGAATGCCATGAACCAATAAATGCACGGGATATTAAGATTGAAATAGGACCTGATTGGATAGGTGAGGACGAGTTTGGTATATGAAGAGAGGGTTCTGCCAAGCGGCTTTACAGTTGCTGAGAAATTGCCGTTATTTACTACTATAGTCAAAATATCCTAAAAACGCTACGGTATTGCTGATATCAATTTTTTGTAGCCTCTGTCTGCGCAGGCACAGCAAGCAAGAAAAATTGATATCAGCAGTGTGTGATGTATCGATATTACTTTTCACTCACTATATCTGTTTAACTGCTTGAGCTTTAAATTAGTTTCTGTAGGCCCTGATTTTTTTATGCATGATAAACGCCTGTTATGATGCTTAGTCTACCAAGTTCATCTCTACGGTCTTTTCAGCATAGCTCAATATCAATATCGGGGTGGCTCATTTGAATAGGCAGGTTATTCAATAAAAATCTATCAGGCTTAGCTGCCTGACTTAGAATGTTAAGTTTCCGACCATCTCAGGACAGTTCATTCTTAATGGCCTTTTTAAGAGATCTACTCAAAAATAAGTACTCTAGATTTGATTCTAGATGTTATTCTTAAGGAATGCTTTAAAACCATAACTAACTGCTTGAAAGCAAGGGATAAATAATGTTTCCGTTCTAATTAAATCAGCTTAGTATTATAAGCTTTGGTATTAGAACACTATGCGCTGTCCCCAGCAAAACTAAACTACCGCTATCGCAACAACCCAACTCCCAACTCATCATAACTTATAAAATAGGGCTTAATGAAACATGGATACCTTAAATATCGTGTATCTCGTAGGAGCAGTATTAATTTTCGCCAGTATCATGGCAAGTACGTTATCGGCGCGTTTGGGTGTTCCACTTTTGCTATTGTTTTTAGTCGTCGGGATGCTTGCAGGTGAAGAAGGTATCTTGGGTATTGAATTTTCTCAGTATGCGATCGCCAATTTTGTCGGACAAGCAGCCTTAGCCTGTATTTTGTTAGATGGCGGGTTGCGCACCTCTGTTAAATCATTCCGAGTTGGACTAAAACCCGCAATTACGCTAGCTACTTGGGGCGTACTTGCGACAGTCATGATACTGGGTGTATTCGTCACATGGCTGCTTGATGTCGATTGGCGCTTTGGGCTATTACTAGCGGCAATCGTTGGTTCTACTGATGCGGCAGCGGTGTTTTCACTGCTGCGTAATGGCGGTGTTAAGCTTAACGACCGCGTCCAAGCAACTTTGGAGCTTGAGTCTGGCGCCAACGACCCGTTAGCGATTCTGTTAGTAACTGGGTTGATTGCTTTAAATGTCGACCCCGCTGGGCAGACAGCGCTAGGCTTTTTAGGGCTGCTATTACAGCAGCTTAGCTTTGGTCTAGGAATGGGCTTGTTCTTCGGGTACTTCCTCTCTCGGTTATTACCCAAGATACATTTGGCAGAAGGCATGTATGCCATCTTGATATTATCGGCTGGCTTAGCAGTGTTTGCTGCCACCAATCTACTTGGCGGCAGTGGCTTTTTAGCGGTCTTTATCGCTGGTATTTTGATTGGCAACCATAAGGTACGCTCAACTGAGCATGTCATGCGCGTGATGGACAGCTTTGCGTGGTTATCGCAAGCGGTGTTATTCGTCGTATTGGGTTTATTGGTCACACCATCGAACGTTCTTGAAGTTTGGCCTTATTCAGTGGCCATTGCTGCCTTTATGATTTTAGTGGCTCGTCCTATTGCAGTCTATACCAGTGTTTTACCTTTTAAGTTTAAAAACAAAGAGATCGGTTTCATCTCTTGGGTTGGTTTACGCGGTGCGGTACCCATTACCCTTGCCATGTTGCCAGTGATTGCAGGGGTAGATAATGCCTTTATGCTATTTGATATTGCTTTTGGTGTGGTAGTTTTATCATTAGTATTACAAGGAACAACCATACCGTTTATGTCCAATCTGTTTAAAGTGCGTATTCCAAACAATAAAGACCCAAAAGAAGAGCATGAGGTTTGGGTGTCAGATAGAGCAAGTATTACGCTATATGAATTTGAAGTAAAGTCAGGCGCCTTTGCAATTGGTCGTCATCCAAGGGACATCTCTACGCGCATCAGTCCTGAGGAAATCCGTGTTTTTGCCTTGGTGCGCGGTCAGCAAATTTTAGCGATTAATGAAGACACCAAGCTTAAATTTGGCGACAGCGTTTGGTATGCCATGAGCGGCAATCATGCCGGTCAGATTGCGGATGTTTTTAATGACACGACCTTAGACCGTAGAGCCATCGATGATTTTTATGGCGATTGGTTGCTATCGCCGAATGTCAAGCTTGGGGATGTGCCATTCTTCAGCGATAAGATGAAATTCGAGTCTCTGGACGATGGCTTGAACACTAAAAATGAAGGCAGCTCAAAAAATATGTGGGAACAAACGGTCGCTCAGTATGTCAAAGCAAGCTTAAAGATGGCACCCGTATCGGGTGATACGGTGGTGATTAATGAGGAGTGGTTACTGGTTATCAAGGATGTTGATGATAATGGAAGACTTAGAGCGATTGGCTTAAAACAACAAGAACCCAAGCAGCAGTAGCATAGTCTATATCGCTGTTAGACATAACATGAGCTAGTGGCTGAACGGCAAATATCTCAACCATAAGATACTTATCCAATAGAATTAAGCTGCATTATTTAACAGTTAATGTCTAGATTTAAGCGTTCTGATTTATTAACGGAATTATCATTAAAGTTTATGCCAATCTTCAATCGCTTTGTACCCAGTTTCTAGTCCTACATCATAGCTATAACGGATTTTAGCTTTATCTTTAGATAATCGACTCGCCATATTTTTCAAGTCGGGTGGGCAAACTTCTAAAAACTTCTGTGGTGATGCAGAATGTAAAAATTGCACCGCATCATTATAACGTTGGGTTCGTGTTAATAAGCTTTGGGCAAAACCATATCGTTGCTTAGAAAAATATTTAGCCAACAGCTGATCGCCTTTGCGACCTGCTTTATAGTAATTTTGAGGGCGAGTACGTATTACCATTAGCTGAGCAACACGATCTTGTTGAGCGGCCCAATGCACAGGCAAAGCATCAGCTACACCACCATCGAAATAAGGTTCGCCAAATATCTCGACCGCTTGTCGAGTTAGCACTGGTATAGAACTTGATGCTCTTAATCCATCCAAAACATTGTCTTTACAGGCTTTAATATAGTTAGCTTCACCTGAAATAGCATGTGTTAGCACCATGTAAAACTCAGCATGACTGGCAAATAATTGTGCCTGATTTAGTGGATGCTCTTGTTCTACCACATCCCACATCCACTTTAGATCCAGTAAGTCCCCGCCTTTAAGGAAACGTCCATAATGGATAAATTCAGGTCGAAGTGAATGATCTAAGTAAATCTGCAGGGTGCGACCTCGTTGTGCAGCTAAATAGTTAGCAACGTTCGTTGAGCCTGAGGACACCCCCACACAAAGATCAAAAGGATTAAATTGTTGTTGTAAAAATGCGTCTAAGACACCACTGGTAAATGCGCCACGCATTCCACCACCTTCAACTACTAGTGCTTGTCGATGTTGTTTAAGCATTGAAAACCTCGAATTTTTGTGAATACCACCTTTTTAACTCAACCATTACATAGAGTAATTAAGTGAAGCGCCTCGAGTATATCGGAGGCTGATACTTTTCCAAAAAATCATCTTAAACTACCTAGCTCCAAATTTCACTCATTCAAGTAAAGCTCAGCCATCCCGTCGAGCCTAGCCTTCACCTCTTTCCAGTTCGGCATTACTTGAGTTAGTAAGCGCCAAAAATGCTCGATAACAATATGAATATTATGGGTACTGAGAAGATATGTTTAACAGTGTATATGTATAAGTCATTTAATCATGCTTAGGCGGTACGGAATAGGTACCAACAACATGTGCGACCAAGTCACTAGAGCCCTCTGAATATAAAGAAACTTCGCCTACGATAAGCGTGCGACCTACTTTTAGCAAGCTACACTCAGCAATAATACGTGCTTCTGCTGAGGGTTTACGCAAAAAATTAATGGTCAGGCTTGTCGTCACTGTCAACGGTACAATTCCAATCTTGCCAAGTATAGCTACATAGAGTGCGACATCAGCAATACTCATCAATACAGGACCTGAGACAGTGCCACCAGGACGTAATTCGTCTATACCGATATCATGTGATAAGGTCGAACCACTATTACTTACTGCTTCAACAATACATTTGGTTTGAGGAAACTCTAACGCTAAAAAGGCAGCTATTTCTTCTTTGGTTGCAGACATACATACTCCTAGAGTCTAATTATTCTTATGACCTAACCGACTTTCTCATCAAAGGTTAGTGGTCTGTTACTATCGTCGAACGTAGGGAGTGGATCTTTATTTAAATGAGTTAAAAATATTTTCTAACTTATAGGATAGCATTACTGAAAAGCAAGACAAATAGGAAGCTTCATTACCATCCTAACCATTTATCTCAAAATCTCACGACAATCATCGTCCTCTGATTCTTACCTGCGCTCAGATTTTTCAATCATCTATATCTAAAGTCATCTTTGCAAGGCATCGATCTATCTGATTAACATAAAAGTTGGCAGTATGATTTATACCAGCATCTATCCCAATACTACTCTAATAATTGATCACTCGCTGACAGCTTGCTGCAAAAAAATTGTCACTGCACTGGTAGCAGAATGCTTCACCATCATAATATTGATAATAAGTGAAAAAATTATCTTACGAGTATACAATGAGAATCATGCAGACATCTTGGTTAAGAAACCATTGAAGCTGTTTGGCGTGACTATGACAATACTATATAGTTTAAACTATATGAGTGAAAAATGAGCCTAACTTACTAGAAACAGTTTTCTAGTGATAGTATGTACTTGAAACCAGATTATGGCTTAGAAATATTTAGTTACATTTTACTAAACAATAAATCCCATTATTCACCTTGCATCCAATACTTAAAAGGTGTTGGTCTAATAGTTGGTCTATTAGTTGGTCTATTACTATGCATTAAAATAATAAACCTATATTTATCAAACGCTTATTTAAATCGTTTGACTTCCTCCTTCACCGCCAATCTTATACTGTTTAATCAAAGCCTTCAGTTTTCCTGTCTTGTCCTACCCTATCCTAAATACCCACTAAAAACTTAAGGTTAATGCTTTTTATCTACGTTTTTAATGTGAGTCTAAAAAATCTATTTATTCAATATTTTTACCATAAGTTATTGAGTTAATACACTAATCTGTAGATCATAATTACCTGCAAATCCTACATTGTCACTGTCAGGGGTTATGGTTACTTTAGTACCAACACCAAACCAGCAGTCACGATATCCTTGGGATACATTAGTGAAAAACTGGCCAGAAGTAGGATTTGTATAGTATAAATCGATATTTGCAGTTAAATCTTTCGTTTGGTCTACAGTTGATTTTAACTTTGCACCAGTAATCTTAACGATACTAGTATTCGAAGTAGTATCTGACGCAACAGATGCGGATGAATTATTCAGCTGAAAGGTATTCGGGTTGTTTCTTAGAAAAGTCCTTATTGTTTGGTATTCGCCAGTACAACTGTCATTTTGATCTGTTGAGCGGATATAAAAATTGAACAAACTTGGCGACGAAAATTGCCCATTTGTATTTGGAAAGTTTGCAGATAATTGTTTTAAAGCTAAATTAGCAATATTAAAACCAGTAAGGTTAATACTATTGCCTAATGGAAAGCTTTGAATTTTATTACCCATTGGAATAGCATGGCTACCTTTATCAAGTAGCTGAGATTCAGTGGGTGCAAATCTTAAAGAGGCATCTGGAAAACCCTGTTTACAGAAGTATATTCGGTTTCCACCTGCTGAACCGACAAAGTTAGCAGCGCTTGTAATATTGATACCAGCTGTATCAGGGCATTCTGCTAATGCTGTTTGTGCAATTAAGCCAACCAGTGCTGTTAGACCAATTTTTAACAAAAACTTATGATGATAAGTAGTTGAAGATATTTTAAACATAATAACCTCTGGTTCAACATTATATTATTTCAAAACAACGAAATATTCGATGGTAAGACTAAAGACGAGATTTACTGTGATGCTATACTTTACAATGGCTGTAAAATCATTCGCATTACAAAGTCATTAGTAATGTCTACAGACTGATCGGTGTAACCTTTAACCTTCAGACTATAAGTGTTCGGACTCAGACCAAATGCTTGGAAATATCCATAACTACCAGTTGTCACACTTTGTATAAGAGTGTCGCCTTGATAAATATCAATCACAACCCCTTCTTTAGCATCCGCAAGCTTGCCCGATACCCCATAAGTTTTTTTCAGCTGTATAGGGACTGAGGTAGGTGCGTAGTTGCTGACACGGACGCGCGGAGTCTGTAGCTCACCTGTACTATACTCTAAGGGTAAGTTTTCTGAATCCATCGTCAGTGTATAGTCACCCGCTTTGATATTACTGATTAAATACTGGCTATGCGTTGCCTGCGTCCCGAGTAAACTGGCTTCTACTTGTTGCTTGTCTAGCTCAAAACGCATATTTTCATAATCTATGGGGGTATCGGCATGATGCTCGATATCTACTATGACACTACCCTCGCGCTGACGTGGATAATTGCCAACTTGTAGTCTTTGTTTGGGTGGTTTGAACATATCAAAAGACAACCTAGCATATAGATAGCTATTCTGTGTCCAAGCAGGCAATGAGCCGTCTTCTATCAATGCGTTTCCAATCAATAAATCGTCATAACGGCTACTGGGTATCGCGTCTACATAACGATGCTTGTAGCCCAGACTAAAATTGACCCCTTTACGATTGGTCAATTGCCAGTCAGCTAGCCAGCCAACATGATTATCATATAAGCTATAACCGATACTTATTAGGCTGTCTGCTGAATCGTAGCCCGTTAACTGATTATCTGAATGATGGTTGAATATGCTACTGGTATCAAATCGATAGCTCATATCACCTTGATACAATAACTTATTACTGTCGTTCAAACGGCTAACCGACTGCCCCAAACTGGTACTGTTATTCAACTGATGCTGTAGCGAAAGCGTATCACTGTCATTGTCGCCAGAAAGTCCTATTGTATTGCGTGTTACCGTATTATTTATAAGACTTCTATAGGTATCTTGCCACGAAAAACGATAGCCATAACGATCATCCTTGCTACTCCAGTTAGCACCAGCATTTAACGCATCATTAAATCGATGATTGATACTTGCATAAGCGTAATAATCATCCGCATCAGTCGTCTGGATAGACATATCGTCATAATACTGGTTAAGACTAATATTGGTTCTATCACTCGGGCTATAGTTGAGTAGTAGTTGATGACGTTGGTCATGCAACTGTACAGCTTCATCGGTATCTTGCGAGGATACATTTAGCCCAATGCCATCATATTGTCGGGCTTGATACTGGTAGTTCGCCCACAGTTTTTTGCGTTGATACTGTAGTTGAGCCTGCCACAACTCTTGGGTAGGCGTATTAGCATAGCTGATGTCAGCGTTACTATAAGGCGATAGACTATAATTAGCACCAGCATGCCAAGATACTGAGTCGTTATCTTCGGGTAAGTTTTGGATATTGGTATTGACACCGCCGCGTACGGCTAAGCTATTATTGACACCATACTCAGCATATAGATGGGCCGCAGTATTACTCTCATCGTTGTTTCTTGTATCATTATTAATGAGATTACCACTACGACCGAGACCCAATTCTATTATCAGCTCATCAGTCGCCGCATTGGTGCGCCGTTTACCCAGTATAATGGGGCGTATCTCAAGTGGTTGACGAGCTAATGGATAAGCATAGATTGCCACCTCAACCAGTGTCTCTGTCAATGATAGCTGACTGACATCGAGGTTTAAAAACTCGTAGCGTCCATCCAGTCCAATTTGAACCCGAGCAATAGGCTGACCACTGATACGCAGCTCTGCCACGCCTCCAGCCTCACCTATACCTGTTAAATGCTGATAGTCTTGACTGGTATTTTGTAATAGGCTGCGACTGTCATCGTCAAAATAAGACAGATGCCGTGCGATATTACGATTACTATAAGCGACCAATGCACCGGTAAACTCAGAGCCTGAGGTCTGTGCACCTTGACCTAACGAGTTTGGTTGGTTAATACCAAGGCGTGTGGCTATATGTTCACCTGATTTTGCCCAGTATAAGTTATCTATCTCCCAGTCATCCCAGTCTGAAGGCAAATAGGTGAATCCATTTAAAGCATTTTTTGCAAAGCTATCATCATCCGATAACCGGCCTTTCTTATTGTTTTTAAGGTCGTTAGAGCTATTAAAGTCATAACCAACGGCATTGATACCCCATACACCACCTAAAGCATAACCATAAGCACCAATATCCGCATACATCTGGCGGCTAGTAGACGACTCGCCGTTTTGATCGCTATTGCTTTCGCTGGCACTTAAACTACTGTTAAATGACAGTCCCAGTAATCCTGCACGACTAGGGTGGTAATCAATAGGTGGTTTTTGAGCAACATTATTATCCGATGCACCATCAGTGATTTGTGATGGACGCCATCCCATATTAAGCATAATGGCTAAGTCTGGCTGACTATAATCTGCAGTAATACCTAGTTTTTTTAGAGTGTTAAGCGACAGGTAGGTTTGCCCTTGATAAGAAAGCACTTGGTTGGCAGCAAGCGTCGCATCGCCAATAGGAGTACTAATCTCATAACCGCCAATATTATTAATCGTATTAACACTGTCAGTATTGCTTAGAGGCGCAGGTGAAAACTTGACCTTCGTCAAGCGACTTAAATCATCGATAGATAGAAAATAGTGATCGTTCTTATTAGTAAGTTCAGTATCCGCGCGTGAGTCATATAACACATCTAGACTATCAAGCTCCTGCCCATTAATAACCACGCCAACCAAAGTAGGAAGTAACGATTGCTTATGCTCAGCAGGTAATGCTGAGGGTACAATTTTGGCGTTGATGACAGGAACTTCAGCGAATGATAATGAAGGGTAACTACCCACACAGGGTAAAGTTGCCAAAATCATCATACGTAAATGTGAGTATTTTTTAATCATAAACGCAGCACAGAATCCATGTTGTTGGCATAGCAGGTCGTATCGATATGGCTTAGATGATACTTACTGAACATTAAGATACACAGGTAGCGCATAACGAGAACCAAGCTCAAGGGTGACGCCTTTTCCATCGACACTATAAGTAAGAGGTTTATCAACTTGTTGTTCGATTGACAACATAGCGCTGTGCATACCTTTTCCAAACTCTCTGGGTAAACGCATGGACATACGTACTGTCTGATAACCGCCTGGCGCGATAGTAAACTGTGTAGGATTGATCAAAGTCCACGGCTTTAACGTACTCTCGCTAGGGGCTATAGGCGCGCCCGACTCATCTACATCTATTAAGCTTAGGCTGATTTTTTTGGGCTTACTGCCATAATTATATAAAGTTAAGGACTGATTAAGCTTCGCTAGGTTTTTACTCTGCGTTAATGATACTGTCTCTTTGATCTGAGCAGGTGATATACCTAACTGTGCTGGTGGTAGCTCCTTTTGACGATCATTACTGACAACCATACTGGCTTGACCGGTTTTATCTACGGAGTTATGGACAATCAATTCGGCTTGAACAGACTGCGTACCCGCCAAGGCAACACATAAGAAAGCCGTCACTGATAAAATTGATAATCCTTTACATGACTGCTGCTTTGGATAGGGAGATGTCATTATCCTTTTACCTCAATATAAATTAAAATACAAGCGATGAGCATTATGATCGAAAAACCAATAATAAGTGTATAAAGTTGGATTAAAAGCAGACTGTTGATAACAAAATACCAGCAATCTCAGCTGGTATTTTTTATTGTCTTGAATGAACCTAATACTAAATGTTTTAACACTAACAGTAAATTATTTACCAGTTAAAGTTAGTTTAAAAGTATCTTTGAGATTATCTGCAGGTAAATTTCCTGCTATACCAGCCACGCCACGTGTATTATATTCACCAGAACTATTAGCTGTAGTTAAGTCTAAATTGAAATTAATGTCGCCTAATACTGGCGCCCAACCTGAAGCGATTGTCAAAGTTGCACCAGTACCAGTAACCTTTGTGTTTGTAGAAGCTAAAGCCGCATCTTTAGTAGTAAGAAAAGAGTTTTGATCAGCAACACTTAATAACTTAGAATTAGTATTGTCTAATGTAAGAGTAACGCCCTTATTAGTAGATAGGTTACGTACCGCCCATGCATCTTTTAACGTAACTGCTACTGAGG
The DNA here is from genome assembly GCF_904846465.1 of Psychrobacter pulmonis. Taxonomy (NCBI): domain Bacteria; kingdom Pseudomonadati; phylum Pseudomonadota; class Gammaproteobacteria; order Moraxellales; family Moraxellaceae; genus Psychrobacter; species Psychrobacter pulmonis. The sequence goes on along the minus strand of NZ_CAJHAT010000006.1, from coordinate 65,540 downwards.
TAGTAAGTGCATCTGCGGTCGTAGCAACAGCAGGACCAATTGAAACAGCAGTAGATCCAAGTGCTGCAGTTCCCGTTCGCGTTGCATTATCATTGACTACGCGACCAGCATCTGACAAATTCAATACAACATCATCCCAATGATAAAGCACCAATACTTCAGGCAACACTACTCGGAAGTCAGTAGTACCAGTAACAGCTGCTGAAGCAAATGTAGATAAAGACAAAGCTAAACCAGTTAGCGCTATTTTTCCGAAAACATTCATGATGTGAACCCTATGATTAAAACTTATTTATTTTGATTTCTACCAACGATACTATTAGATATTAAGAATCTCAAATAACAGAGCATCTAGTGGCATAAACGATAGTAATATTTATAGAAGGCGTGCTTCTTATTACTCAATAAATACAGTCTATTACATTAAATACACCAAATCAAAAGCTAACAGATGAGCGGTTTATTTATGGTTATGAACGGTAGTCTCAATATGAATGTTCGAAAAAATAGCTACAAAAAAGACATACAAGTGTATTTGAGATTAAAACTAATTTAACTGCGGTCTGTATTCCTTCTACTCAAACATGGTATGAATTTTATGGAAAGTTATTGTCATATTTTTTTGATTATAATTTATGGCTAGCTTCATAAAGCGATGCCAAAAACATCTCTATCTTTAAATCATTAAAATATCTCTCCAATATATAATCGATTTTAGCTTTTATAATTCTTCTTTTAAACACTCGGCAATTGAGGCAACCAAAACACCAATGCCAATAGTGTAGCTAATAACACCGGCGGCGTTATCAGCAGACCGACCTTCATATATTGTCCCCAGCTGATTTTATAGTCTTTTTCTGCCAATACATGTAACCACAATAACGTCGCCAAACTACCAATAGGCGTGAATTTTGGTCCTAAATCATTACCAATGACATTGGCATAAATCATCAACTCTCGAGTAGCAGTGGGCACTTGGGCGCTATCAATCGCCAGCGCGCCTATCAGCGTCGACGGCATATTGTTCATCACAGACGCTACGATGGCGGATAAGAATCCTGTGCCAACCGTCGCAATGAGTACGCCTTGTTGGCCTAACCAATTAAGTATTTGCGCGCCATAAGCAGTAAGTCCTGCATTGCCCAAACCATAAACCACCAAATACATACCAATTGAAAATAATACGATTTGCCACGGGGCTTTCTTAAGAATATTAGTCATAGAAAACTTGGCATCACGTCCGCCTTGCCACCAGCGTCCAGCAATCGCCATTAGTATAAGCGCCGCGGCACTCGTCACTACGGAGATAACCAGCCCGAGCGATTCAGTCGCGAAATAAGCGATTAATAATAATGCCAATAGTGGAAAAGCCGCTCGAAACACCAGCGGGTCTTTGATAGCGGATTGCGGTGAGCTAAGATTTGCCGTTGAGTAGTGTTTAGGAATATGCCGCGCGTAAGCAATCCACAATACCAATAGCGTCGCTAGAACAGAGACGATATTTACCGGTACCATCACCGCCGCATAGCGACCAAAACCAATATCAAAATAATTGGCACTGACGATATTAACCAAATTAGAAGTCACTAATGGCAAGCTTGCGGTATCAGCAATAAAACCAGTGGCAATAATAAAAGCTAAAGCAGATTTGGGGGGAAAATCAAGGCGCAGTAGAATAGCAATCACAATTGGCGTCAGCAGTAAGGCCGCCCCATCATTGGCAAAGAAGGCGGAGATAAACGCTCCTAGCAGCACAATCATCGGAAATAGCAAACGCCCCCGCCCATTGCCCAGCCGAGCGACGTGTAATGCCGCCCAGCCAAAAAATCCCGCTTCATCTAAAATAAGGGAGATAATAATCAGGGCGACAAAGGTAAAGGTAGCGTCCCAAACAATATCCCAGACAATACCAACGTCAGACCAGTGCACCACACCAAATACTAAAGCAACCAAAGCGCCGCCCATCGCACTCCAACCAATGCCAAGCCCTTTCGGCTGCCAGATGACCAAGACCAAAGTTACGATAAAAATAGCGAATGCGAGCATGAAGTAACCTTAATGAGCCAATTGAAGCAATGAAATATTAATAAAGGCAATAATAAAATAACAACGTTAGAGCGATTTTTGATTGACGCGTTGTGAGACTTCCGCAGCGCTTTCAACCCGTTCTGAATAGCGATCGGTCAGATACACCGAACGACCTCGGGTAAGCCAGGTAAATTTGACCAACTCTTCGCAAACGTCAACCACACGCAGATAAAGTGGGGACATTTTCATGCGGTCATTATCGTCAAATTCCAAAAATGCTTTAGGGATAGAAGATTGATTGGGGATGGTAATCATCCGCATCCAGCGCCCAAGAATACGTAATTGATTGACGGTATTAAAACTTTGGCTGCCGCCACAGACTTGCATGATAGCGAGAGTTTTACCTTGGGTCGGACGTACGCCGCCGAGCGCCAATGGAATCCAGTCAATTTGCGCTTTCATAATACTGGTAATGCTGCCATGGCGCTCGGGACTGACCCACAGCATGCCCTCTGACCACTGTGCCAGCTCGCGTAACTCTTGCACTTTTGGGTGGTCGCTATCTGCGTCATCTGGCAGTGGCAAACCTGATGGATTAAACATGCGCACCTCGCAGCCGTACCAACGCAATAGACGGCTTGCTTCTTCAGCGGCTAATCTAGAAAATGAGCGCGCTCGCAGGGAGCCATATAACACCAATATTCTTGGCGCATGGCGTGGGTCATCTTTACCGACCAAAGACTCAATATCAATGGCTTGTATTTGATCAAAATCAACGTTGGGTAAATCGTTTTTAAGTAAATCAGCAGCGGGTAAATCAGTAGCGCCAATATTGCTATCACTTTTATTATTAAGACCGTCTACTATTAAGACTTCTGTCTTTTTATTCTGTAACATGCTTCACCACTTCCCCATTCTCTTTTGTGAAACTACTGACCGGATTTTCCAGTAATTCAAACACTCGCTCTGCCGGTCGGCACAGCACCGCGCCTTTATTGGTAACAACAATAGGACGATTGATTAAAATAGGGTGCGCTATCATGGCATCAATCAATTGCGCATCGCTCAATGTTGGATTGTCTAAGCCAATCTCGCTATAGACGTTTTCTTTACTGCGTATTAGCTCGCGCGGCGTGATGTGCATCAATGCCAACAACTCAACCAAGTACTCACGAGATGGCGGTGTTTTTAGATATTCCACCACATCTGGCGTCTCACCTGAGGCCTGCATAATGGCAAGGGTATTACGAGAAGTGCCGCATTTTGGATTATGAAAAATTATTGGCGTCATAAGGTTCTCCTTTTTACGTTAAAGGGATTGGATTTGGTATGTCTTGATATGACCAAACCGCCATGCAATTAAAACAACGTATAATTAAATAGACAAATAAGCTCTTGATTGAATAAACCCTAAACTACAGCAGCTTTACCTAAACATAATAAATTTAAAACTATGGCAAAAAAATTACTCATTATAGCGCGAGTTGGATTGGTCGTTATCGGTACCGTTATCATGGTTGATTGTGCCGTGTTAATGACGGTTGGCAAAATCAACTTTGGCACCGTGGTACCGTTTTTATTGGGCAGCGCATTTGTCGCCCATGGGATATTTTGGCATGCCATCCGCAAATTTACTAGGCAAAACCCATTTCGCAATCGTCTTTGGTACACGCTATGGCTGCTGTTTTTTATTTGGCTGATAAGCTTTGGCTTATTTGTTTTCTCATTGCAGCAGCAAATTAAAAGGAGCTCGCAGCCTGTATCAGAGGTCGCGGCGATTATTGTATTAGGGTCAGGTACTATCGCCGGTAAGCCAACACCAACGCTTGCTCAGCGTTTAGATACGGCGGCCCCGCTGATTAAAGCACAACCCGAGGCATTGGCGCTGACCAGTGGCGGCATTGGTATGGGGCAGACGTATAGCGAAGCCAGTATTATGGCGCGCTATTTACATGAGAAGCATGGCATTGCTCTTGAGCACATTTTGCAAGAAGGTAAAAGCACCAGTACTGCCGAAAACTTAATTTACAGCCAAGTAATTTTGGCAGCAAAAGAAGTGCCTATCACGGCGCCTATTGCCATTGTGACCAGTGATTTTCATACCATTCGCGCGGCTGCCATTGCCAAGCATCAAGGCTACCAGCGACCTATTTTGCTCGCCAGCCCGACGCCGCTATCGATTCGCTACAATGCGTGGTTTCGTGAGTATTTTGCCTTTGTCAGTGGTTGGCTGTTTGGTGAATATTAATGATAAAAGCCATCAATAAGGCAACTCGGCCAATAATTTAGTCCTGCAATATAACTAAGAGCAACCATAACCTTCATAAATATAATAACAACGGATTCCGCTATGCTCGTCGATATTTTATTAACCATTCACTTTATACTGCTGGTGCTAATATCGTTGCGCGTCCTTGCGCGCCATGACTTAACGGCGCCGGCGCGTTTGGCTTGGTTGGTGATTTTATTTCTCTTACCTTATTTTGGCGTCTTGGTTTATTGGATGTTTGGTGAGGTGCATTTAGGGCGCAACTTCACACGCGAACGTCAGAAAATCATCGATAAATTGCATCGTCATCGCCCAGAGGTACTTGGTAGCGATATGGCGTTATTACATGCCGTTAAGCCTGAGTACCGCGCAGCCTTTGCTTATTCAGCAAAAGCCACCGGCTTTCAGACGACAGTTGGCAATCGCGCTGAGCTAATGGCTGATGCCAATGAGACGCGCACACGTATGATTGACGACTTTGATGCGGCAACAGACCATATCCATGTGCTGTATTATATTTGGCTGGTCGATGGCATGGGTACGGCTACCGCAGAAGCCCTAATTCGGGCAGAAAAGCGCGGCGTCACCTGCCGAGCGATGGTCGATGGCATGGGCTCGCGCAAGATGGTCGGCTCAAAGTTATGGCAAGAGATGAAGGACGCGGGTGTGCAGCTCAGTGTGGCGCTACCGTTAACCAATATCATAAAGGTTATGCTCTTTAGCCGTATTGACTTGCGTAACCACCGCAAAATTACCGTGATTGACGGTAAGGTTGGCTATTTTGGTAGCCGTAACTGCGCCGACCCTGAGTTTCGCGTAAAGCCAAAATACGCTCCCTGGGTTGATATTATGCTGCGTATCGAAGGGCCCATCGTTGCGCAAAATCAGATGCTATTTGCCAGTGATTGGCTAAATGAAAACCCTAATACGCCGCTCGACAGCTTTCCGTACAGCACCGATTTGCAGCCAAATCTGCCGCCCAATGATTTTGCTGCGCAAGTTTTCTCTGATGGCCCGACCCAGCGTCACGGTAACACGCCGCAGTTTTTGGGTGCCTTAATTAGCCAAGCCCAGCATACCCTAATAATTTCTACCCCTTATTTCGTGCCCGATTATTCGCTGGTGAGTATCCTATGTGCAACCGCCTATCGCGGGGTTGAAGTGACGATGGTTTTTCCAAAGAAAAACGACTCCTTTATCGTTGCCGCCACCAGTCACAGTTATTATTGGGAATTGCTTGAGGCTGGCGTAAAAATCTACGAGTATAAGCCGGGGCTGCTACACGCCAAAACCCTGACTGTCGATGGTGAAATCAGCTTGATTGGCTCAACCAATTTGGATTTACGCAGTTTTCATTTAAATTATGAAAACAATATCGTCTTTAGTGATAACAAACTGACCGCCGATATTATGGAGCGCCAATATCAGTATATCGCTGATTCTGATGAAATAACGCTTGAAGAGGTTAACAACTGGCCGTTACCGTATCGGATTTGGAATAATATCGTCGCCACCATGGGACCGATTTTATAAGTCGACCTTTAGCCGATGCAGCCAATTGCCGCCCATTAATGAGCGGGCTTTTTTTGTAAAACATAGACAACAAACTTAGCTTCTGTTGCAAAAGGTTGTACTGCCCCCTCTGCTAGTAGCCGCTGCCTTTTTTCGCTACGGGCCCGATAGGCATAAGGGGTCATGGTCATTAAATCTGCCAATGCCTCTGCCGCTAAACTGAGCTTACTACTGACATGATGAGTCTCTAACAACTGAAAATAAGGCGCTAATTCGTCCAAAAACTTATCAGAATCATGCTCACGGACGTCATCAAATAACGCCTCACGCATCGTTGCCAAATGCCCGATATCGGGCTTGGCAATGATCAAATAGCCCTCGTCGCTTAACACTTCATTAAATGCTTCTGGCAAAATGGGACTAAAGATACTGCTAATACCATCGATACTATGCGCGCGTAGCGGCAAATGCGCCGCGCTAGTCACCAGCGGGTAAATAGCTGCTGCATAAGTCCCATCTTCCTTAGCCTCCTCAGCCCCTTGATACCAAAGACGACCTAAAGCCTTACTGGTTCTCGCCAGCTCTACAACAGCAGGTTTACTGATATCGGCAGCGATAAGCATATCCATACCTGTTTGCGCCATTGCCTGCGTGTAATAGCCCTCTCCGCAGCCAATATCCAGCCAATTAATGGGTTTATTTTTTTGCTTAAGACTGGCTTTTTTTGCCATCAATAACGCTGTCATCTTTTGGCAAATTAAGTCATTTAGTGGCTGATAATGCTCGGCATTTAAAAACCGTTTGCGCGCCTCAATGGATTGCTGACTGTCGCCCGGTGCTTTGGATTTTTTTTGTTGCACAGGCAATAGATTGACATAACCCTGCCGCGCCACATCAAATGGATGAGCGGTTTGCTTAGGGTTCAAACTGCCATTACAGCGCCACGTATCGTCGGCGGGCTGCAGAGGTGATTGACAAAGGGGACAAATAAATAAGCTCACAAGCATCTCAACGTCATCGCAATATGGCTGCCATTTTAACAAAGTTCCGGCTCAACAAGGGATAAATGCCGCAACAAAAAAGTAAGTAGCGTAGGATATAAAAAAGCCATCTTAAATTTTAAGATGGCTTTTGATTTAAAATTTTCTGATTTGAAGCTGTTTGACGAGTTAACGCAGTTTTAAGGTCATTAAGCCAAGAATCACAAGGATTATGGCAATAATCCAAAATCGTGCCACCACTTGGGTTTCTTTCCAGCCAATCTCTTCAAAGTGATGATGCAGTGGCGCCATACGAAAGACGCGCTTTTTACGCAGTTTATACGAGCCAACTTGTAGCATCACCGACAAGGCTTCGGCGACAAATAAACCGCCCATAATGGCAAAGGCAATCTCTTGACGGGTCATAACCGCAATTGTACCGAGCATCGCGCCCAATGCTAGCGCCCCAACATCACCCATAAATACTTGCGCTGGATGAGCGTTAAACCATAAAAAACCTAACCCTGCGCCAATCATCGCGCCGCAAACAATAATCACTTCTGAGTTATAAGCAATATAAGGCACATGTAAATAATCAGCAAAGCGTACGTCGCCTGAGACATAAGCCATGGCGCCTAAACCTGCCGCCACCAAGACCACCGGCAAAATCGCCAAACCATCTAAGCCATCAGTTAAGTTAACGGCGTTTGAGGCACCATTAATTACAAAATAGGTAAAGATAATAAAGCCAATTCCAAAGGGCACAGCCGAGAAAGGAATCATCCAATCTTTAAAAATCGGTAATAGCAAGTCCTGCATCTCACGCGTGGTCGCTATATCTGGCTGCAAGGTAGCAATATAATATAAAGAAATCCCGACGAATAACGCCCCCATCGACAGCCAAAAGTATTTTTTGCGGGCGATCAGGCCTTTGGGGTCTTTATACTTAATTTTAAGCCAATCATCTGCCCAGCCAACTGCGCCAAAGATAATCATCACGATGAGCAAAATCCACACATAGGGATTGTTTAATCGCGCCCACAGTAACGTCGATACGCCAATCGCGCTCAAAATTAGCACCCCGCCCATGGTTGGCGTACCGGTTTTGACCAAATGCGACTGCGGGCCATCATTACGAATCGCCTGACCGTATTTGAGCGCACGCAGGCGATTGATGACGCGACTGCCAAACACCATACTGAACGCCAGCGCAGTAATAACCGCCAACAACGCCCGTAGCGTCAACGAAGAAACCGCAGAAAACGGCGTATAATACTGACCAAGCCAGCCAAACAACCAAACTAACACCGCCTACTCCTCGACTAGCGCATTGATAAGGGTTTCCATTTCCATGGAACGTGAGCCTTTAAACAGCACCGTACAAGGCTGCGCCTGCTGTGCTTGTAAATAAGACTGCAAATAGGCCAATAAACTGTCTTTATCAGCAAAGGCATGGGCATTGATAGCAGAAATCTCTTGCGCGCCCGCCACCGTATAGGGCGCATATTGACCAACGCACAACAGCACATTGATGCCAGTGGTCGCAATGGTACGACCTAAGCTTTGGTGCTCACTGATCGCCGCCTCTCCTAGCTCGCCAATATCCCCAAGTACCATCACCTGCGTACCCGTTTGCGCCGCCAGCACTTTAGCAGCTGCGCGCACCGAATGCGGATTGGCGTTATACGTATCATCAATCAAGCGATGCATACCAAGGAGCTGACTATTCAAACGCCCTTTTGCAGGACGTGCGTTTTCAAGCCCGACGACGATATCGCTAATATCGATATTTAGCGCATGGGCACAAGCAGCAGCCGCCAACGCATTATTGACATTATGCTCGCCTGCTAACGGCAAATTAATATCATGGACTTGGCTACCAATATGCAGCTTAAACTCACTGCGCTCAGGCTCAACATCTAAATGACTGGCACTCACATCGGTATTACCAAAGCCTATAACGTTTGGGGTATGCTTTTCAGCGATACGGCGCAATTGATTGGTAAAATCATCTTTATCAGGAACTATGGCAAATTGGTTATCATGTAAGGTATGGTAAATTTCAGCTTTGGTTTGGCAAATGCCTTCGCGGCTGCCAAATTCTCCCAAATGCGCGGTACCAATATTTAAGATACATGCCACGTCAGGCTGCACAATCTCAGCAGTATAAGCAATCTCACCGATATGGTTTGCGCCCAGCTCCAAAATGGCATAGCGATGATGATCGGATAATTCGAGCAACATCATCGGCACGCCTAAGTCATTATTGAGGTTGCCACGGGTAATCAGTGTTGGTGCTAAGCGACCAAAGATACTACCGAGCATCTCTTTACAGGTGGTTTTGCCGCTTGAGCCCGTAATGGCAATGACGGTCAAATCTTTGTGCTGCTGCCGACGATAAGCCGCCAATTGACCGAGCGCCAAACGCGTATCATCGACAACCAATTGCGCAATATCAGCAGCAATCGGACGTGAAACGATAGCCGCAACCGCACCTTTTTCTATAGCAATATCAAGATAATCATGTCCGTTAAAATTATCACCGGTTAATGCTAAAAAGATATCACCCGCTTTTATAGTGCGAGTATCGGTAGCGATACGCGTACTACTAATGGGTTTGTTTGCGTCATTGTTCGACTCTACAGGTACTGCCCCAAATTGCCAATGGCCAGCGAGAGTTTTGGTTGCCGCAAGCAGATTGTCTGCTTGCCAAACATACAGCCCTTGCGACTGAATGCTGTTATCGTTGTCGGCTGTCATAATGATTACCTTATATATGATGACTACTTATCTTTGATATTTTTAAGTATAGGTTTTTTAAAACGTACAAAAAATGAATGGCAGGCGCTATTACTTCGCTATAAATACTATAAACGTCCGGCTTGCTTAAGGGCATGTTGCAAAATAACGCTATCGTCAAAATCATAACGCACGTGGTTAATCTCTTGATAGGTTTCATGACCTTTGCCCGCGATAACGACAATATCAGCAGGCGCTGCTTGCTTGACTGCATACTCGATAGCAGTTTGGCGCGCAGGTTCAATATGAGTGCGCTCGTACTGTGCGCGGGTCATGCCTGCTTGCATATCTTGCAAGATTAAATTAGGGTCTTCGGTACGCGGATTGTCCGCCGTCAATACCACTTTATCAGCGCCCGCCAATCCAGCCTGCGCCATCAATGGACGCTTGCCGGCATCACGATCACCGCCGCAACCAAATACTGCCCACAGCTGACCTTTACAATGGGTTTTTAGACTGGCAAGTACTTGGCTTAATGCATCGGGCGTATGGGCATAATCGACGATAAAACAGCCATTAGCAGATGGCACACGCTGCATGCGCCCTACCGCGCCTTGTAGCTGCGGGATAACATTAGCAATACGCTCAAGGCTAATTCCTAAAGCTACAGCAGTGGCGATAGCAGCCAGTAAATTGGCAACGTTAAAACGCCCGAGTAATGGGCTAATGATATTAATGCTCTTGGTTTCTTTATTTTTAAAATCCGTACGCAGTGCAATCTCAACTCCTTGCAAGCTTGGCTTGATATCAGCGGCAACAAAGGTTGCAGATTTCGCTGGGTCTAAACTATAGCTCCAAACGGTCAAACCACTGGCATGCGCCGTATCAAGCATAATCTGGGCATGCTCGTCATCGATATTGATAATGGCGTGGGTTAACTCGGGGAAATTCGCTTTATCAAACAGCTTGGCTTTTGCCGCCGCATATTCTGCCATATCAGCATGATAATCGAGGTGGTCACGGCTCAAATTGGTATAAATCGCCACCGACACCGGCATACCTTGTAAACGCTGCTGATCGAGACCGTGCGAGCTCGCTTCTAAGGCCAATAATTGCGCCTTCTCGAGACCCATTTGATATAAGAACTGCTGTACCGCTAAGGCATCGCCGGTGGTATGGCTGGCTTGCACTAACGCGCCAAGCCTACCGTTACCTGCCGTGCCCATCACCGCGCTACTCATACCCGTCAATTGCGTCAATTGTGCCACCAATTGGCTGATGGTGGTTTTGCCATTGGTACCAGTCACCGCAACGACCGTCGGTAAGGTCACAGGCTGCTGATGCTGTAAGCGCGCTTGAATCAAGTCACCTAAAAAATCACGAATATTTGGTACGTATACTACTGGACAAGGCAGTGCTGCTAATTGCTGCTGCGCTTTAGAGCGATCACTATCGTTTGTGAAGGAAGTATTGGCGTGTGGCGGCACACTAGCGGTAGACAGCAAAGCGATTGGGTCAATTTCCGACAGGATAAACGCCGCCTGCTCAGCGGCTTGATATAAGTAGTCACGACTTTTTTGGCAATTTGGTGTCTGACTTTTTAATAACACAAAGACATCGTTTGCTACTAACTGACGGCTGTCTAGACGGAACTGCTCAAAGGGAATATGAGCAATCGAAGTTTTTGCTTTCGGTAGTTGACTGCTATATGTGCTTATCAGCGTTGTTAATGCTTGCGTTAAGCTATGGCTTTGCCTATCTCTATCGTTGCCACTGGTTTCAATCAGCTGTTGTAAGGTGACTGCGGTATTGCTTTTTGGCGAGGTAGACAGAGACATTGGCAAATCCTAAACGGTTAAAACGCATCAAATAGTTAACAGCTGAAACATGGAGCTTAGTCATGAAGCTTAGTCATGAAAATTGGTCATAAAACTCAAGCATGGAATTTACTTTTTTAGCTACGGCTCTTCAGTTTTCAATGGTTTATCTAAAGGCACATTATATAAACGTAGCGCCTCTTTCATAACATTATGAAAGACAGGGGCTACCGTTAAGCCAGCATAAATCTGACCACGCGGGTCTTCGATAAGCATCACCCCGACCAGCTTAGGATTGGACGCGGGCGCCATACCGGCAAAGACGTTTCGGTACTGGTCGCTATAGTAACCACCTTTGGGGTTAATACGGCGTGAGGTACCTGTTTTACCCGCCACACGATAGCCATCAATAGCCGCGGCTTTGGCGGTACCGCCCGGCTCGGTGACACTTTCTAGCATCTGTACGATAGACATGGCTTGTTCGTGCGCCATGATACGTTTGCTAGGCTGTTTTTTGTCATCTTTAATCAAGGTTAATGGGTGCATTACCCCACCAGCGGCAAGCGCCGAATACGCCTGTGCGACCTGAGCTAAGGTGACTTGTAGGCCATAACCATAACTGACCGTTGCTCGTCTTGACGTTTCTTTTTCTTTTGGCGTAACGACAAGACCACTGCCCTCGCCGGGGAATTGCAGCGGAGTTTTTGCCCCAAAGCCAAACTGTCTTTGCATATTGGTAATGGCATCAGGCGGCAAGGATAACGCAATCTTGGTTGAGGCGACGTTACTAGATTTTTGTAGTAATGTCGCAAGCGTAATGCGTCCCAGATTATTGTGGTCGCGAATGGTATAACCGCGCACACGAATAGAGCCAGGATTGGTATCAATCAAAGACGTGGTGGTATATTTACCTGAATCCAATGCTGCTGCCACGGTAAATGGCTTCATGACCGAACCCGGCTCAAAGACGTCGAGCAGCGCACGGTTACGCTGGTTTTCACCCGTCATCTCGTTCAGATTATTAGAGTTAAAGGATGGCCACGTCGATAGCGCTAGCACTTCGCCCGTTTGTACATCAACAATCATACCAGTCGACCAGCGCGCTTTTTGCAGGCGACCGGCTTTTTCAAGCTCTTTATAGAGCAGATACTGTAAGCGCGAATCAATCGTTAAGGCGACATCTTTACCCGGTACTTCTGGCTCGACTTGCTTGATTTCTTTTAAGCTATTTTGCTTGGCGTCTTTTAATACCAGCACCTTACCATCTTCACCCGCTAGCTCCGTTTCATACTGACGCTCAATACCAGCACGGCCTTCATAACCGCCTTCAGGATCATTGGCGTTTTGCCCCATGAACCCTAATAACTGTGAGTTTGGTTGCGGCTGCGGATAATAGCGCTGAAAGAAGTTTTTCTCATAGACACCCGGAAAATCAAGCGAGCTGACACTTTGGGCGATCTCAGGCGTGACTTTATTAAGAAGCGGCAGATAATGTGAACCTGCGCCCGATGGTAGCGCCGCTTTCACCGCTTCTTCATCGGTGACATCAATACTGTCATCGATAGCCGTGACTTTTTTCAGCTCAGTAACTGAGATATTGGCCGCTGCTGCAAGCGTGGTTAAATCCATATTATCTAAACGCTTTTGCATACGCGCGACAAGCTGAGGACTATCAGGGTTGGTCAAGATAATACGCTTCAGCTCATAATATTCGCGCGCATAATCGTGCGGGCTAAACGACACGGTCGCAAGCGGCGCACTGACAGCTAAAGGCAAATCATTACGATCGGTAATCATACCGCGATAGGATTTTTGCGTACGCACGCTGGTAATCAGCTCATTGCCTTTATCTTGATAAAACTGCGCATTGGCGACTTGTATATAATAAGCACGGCCAATTAATAAGCCTAAAATCACTAACGATATTGCCCAAATGGTACGAAAGCGGTTTTTATCCTGCTCGACACCGCCGCGCGACGACGCCCCAGAGGCTTTACCCAAAAAGGCTCTTTTGCTTTTTTGGGTTTTTACACTGGTATAAGCGCCCTGCACTTCGTTCTTTTTTAGGCGGCTAAATAGCTTAGCTTTGCGGTTATCGGCCGCTTTATTGTCAGCTTTGCCGCTTGTTTGTCCAGATTTGGCAACACTGGCACGGCGTAGCGGCTTAGTGACTTTGCCGCTGGCGGATTTTTTGCTGTTATTTTTGGCGGCTTTATCGTTTTTGGCGGTGGGCTTTTTATCAGTCATCGTCCTGCCTCCGCAGCGTTAGCATCCGCCTCAAAAAAATCTGTTTCATTGGCAGCAGCAGCATCTGTGCCATCGTCCTCGAGCACTGGCGCGACGGCAACTGCCGCTCCCGGCTGAATAATCAGCTTGTCTTTAAGGGTTGGCGAAAACATACCCAATTCAGCAACGGCGCGACTGGCAATTTGCGGGGTCGCACTAAAGGTTTGCTGCTCGATAAGCAAACGCTGGTGTTCTACCTGTAGCTTGCGCTCTTGTTTTTTCATATCTTGCAAGGTTTTATAATCCTGATGATATTGCTGCACGCCTTCTGCCGTCTTGATGCCGCTCCAGACAATAGCCGCCGCCAGTAACACTAATATGACCACGTAAATACTGACCACGTTAAATCGGCGCACGAATAATTCGCCAACATCAGTATTAGCAGGCATTGCGGCGCGGCGGTTTACAGGTTTGTCAGATATTGCCATGACGATCTCAAAAAAGTGAACTTCAAAATAAAAAAAGCGCTAAGATTTGCGAGTGAACACACCCTCATGAGCCATCAGCACCATCAATAAAAATAACTATCAAAAAACACATAACCAAGCAAAAAGTAACTGCTGAGCCTAGCAGAGAATGTTTACAGCTTTTTAACAGCCGCGTAATCATTAAAACATTCAGTCATATTTTACCCACATAACTGAATAGCAAGTTTTAAGACTTAGCTTAAGAATTATCATCTGCTTTATAATCCGTATCGCTCCGGGTCGCCATGCGTAGCCACGCACTACGCGCGCGCGGATTATTGCTTATTTCAGCCTGACTGGGGCCGACGCGTTTTGGCTTACTAAAATAACGCGGACGCTTGGGCGGCATCGGTAAGTTTTCATCTTCTGGATACTGACCTTTACTATGGCGCTGCAAAAATTGCTTGATACGGCGATCTTCTAACGAATGAAAGCTAATCACTGCCAGCTGACCGCCCGACTTTAAAATCGGAATACTTTGTTCCAAAAAGTCATCGACATCGCCAAGCTCATTATTGATAAAAATACGCATGGCCTGAAAACTTTGCGTCGCTGGGTGCTTACCACGCTGCCAATTTGGATGCGCTGCTTTTATCACTTCTGCCAGCGCAAGCGTGGACTCATAGCTGTCCATCTGCTTAATCGCACGGGCAATACGGCGGCTGTGACGCTCTTCGCCAAACTCATAAAGCACATCGGCCAAGGTTTCATCGTCGACTGTCTCGAGCCACTCGGCAACCGACTGCCCGCGACTGGTATCCATGCGCATATCGACCGCGCCATCGCGCATAAAACTAAAACCACGCCTACCGTCATCAATCTGCGGCGAGGAAATACCCAAGTCCGCCATCAGACCGTCCACTTTCGTGATACCCATCGCCGCTAGGCTATCGGTCAAGGTTGCAAAGCTATCATGCACCACTTTGACGCGGCTATCAGATTTTGCCAATTCTTGCGCAACGCTAATCGCTGTTGGGTCTTTATCAAACACAATTAAGGTTGCATCATCAGCAAGCTGACTTAATAGCAGGCGGCTATGCCCACCGCGCCCAAAAGTTGCATCCACATAAATGCCACTTTTTTGTAAGCTGTTTTGACGGCTGTCATCTGTTTGTTTGGGCAGCGTTTTGACACCCAATACCGCCGCCACCGTTTCTTGTAGTAGCACGGCGTCATGGACAAAACTTAATTCACTAGAACCCGCTTGCTGTATGACGGGCTCTTGAGCAGAATCATTTTCAACAGTAGACGAATTGACCTCTGACTCAGAACTATCAATGACTGAAGAAGGGGGTTCTTTAGAATTTAACGTGTTTTTTGACTTTGGATTCGATATGGACACAAACGACTCAGTAGATGATGACCTTTTTGGCCAGTAATAGTAAAAAATCAGATGAAAATAAACAAGTTATGACTCACCTAGCATTATTATCGCAAGGATATACGGCGAGTCAAGCGCTAGAGAGGCTTTTCGTTAAAAATATCTCAGCTCTCTGTTATACTAGCGCTATATTTTACGCTATTTTTCTACTGTGACGGCGACTGTTTCACCCGTATTTTGACTCAATTTCTCTATTCGCCTTGAACTTTAACTTTTCTCGCCATTTTATTCATTCACCAGCATATTCTGAGATTTTTATGACCCAAACATCATCCCAAGCCAACCTTGATAGCAAGCGCTCTATTCGTACGCGTATTGCGCCATCTCCAACTGGTTTTCCGCATGTCGGCACCGCTTATATCGCCCTATTTAATTTAGCCTTTGCCAAAGCCCATGGCGGCGAGTTTATTTTGCGTATTGAGGACACCGATCAAACACGCTCAACCGAGCAATCTGAACAAATGATTTTGGATGCGCTGCGTTGGGTCGGTCTTGACTGGGCGGAAGGACCAGATATCGGCGGTCCGCACGCACCTTATCGTCAGAGTGAACGTAGTGATATTTATAAAAAACATGCCGAGCAGCTGATAGAAAATGACCATGCGTTCCGCTGTTTTTGTACCCCTGAAGAGCTTGATACCATGCGCGCTGAGCAAATGGCCAATGGCGAAACGCCGCGCTATGACGGTCGCTGCGCACATTTAGCGCCAGAAAAAACCGCGCAATTGGTCGCTGAAGACAAGCCTTACGTTATTCGTATGCGTGTGCCAACCGAAGGCGTCTGCCAGATACATGACATGCTACGCGGTACGGTTGAGATTCCTTGGACGCAAGTCGATATGCAAGTGCTGCTAAAAACTGATGGCATGCCAACGTATCATCTCGCCAACGTCGTCGACGACCATTTGATGGAAATCAGTCATGTCATGCGCGGTGAAGAATGGCTCAACTCGGCACCGAAGCATCAGCTGCTTTATGAGTATTTTGGTTGGGAGATGCCCGTTCTTTGCCATATGCCGCTACTGCGTAACCCTGATAAATCAAAGCTATCAAAACGTAAAAACCCAACCTCTATCACTTACTATCGTGATGCTGGCGTGCTACCTGAAGCCCTGCTAAATTATCTCGGTCGTATGGGCTACTCAATGCCAGATGAAGCGGAGAAATTCACCTTAGAGGAAATGATTACCAGCTTTGATATTCAACGTGTATCGCTTGGCGGCCCTATTTTCGATATCGAAAAACTCAACTGGCTAAATGCGGAATGGCTACGTGCGCTTACCCCTGAACAGCTTAAAAACAAAATCCTTGAGTGGGCAAGTGATAGCGATAAACTGACCGCGATTGCCGCGGCGATTCAACCACGTATTGAACTGCTGTCTGATGCGGTTAACTGGGGCGGCTTTTATTTCCAAAATCTGCCTGCTATCACCGCTGAGAGCTTTACCCATAAATCGCTGACGCCTGAGCAAATTACCGAGATGCTACAACTGGCGCTTTGGCAGCTAGAAACCTTGCCGACGTGGACGGAAGAAAACATCTATGCCACCCTAAAAGGTCTTGCCGCGCATCTTGATATCAAGATGCGTGACTTTATGGCGCCGTTCTTTATCGCTATCGCTGGTAGCACCTCATCGACGCCCGTCATGAACTCGATGGCGATTATCGGCGCTGATATGACCCTGACCCGTTTACGCCATGCGGTTGATGTACTGGGCGGTCTAGGTAAAAAGAAACTGAAAAAACTTGAGAAACAAGCGGCAGAGTTGCCAGATTTTTTGGCTGCTGAATAGCTCAAACAGTACAGTATTAATATAAGAAAAAGTGGATTTTGCGATGTCAAAATCCACTTTTTTTATTTTTTAAGTGCTGAGCCTTTTAATAAAACTAGAATCTTGTAAACTATGCAATTAGTGAGTTAGCCAATTTAATAAATTTGGAGATGATCGATTTGAGTATTATAAAATTCTTAGCACCTATCTTTATAAGCGGTATTTTGATCATGCCTAGTCATTCGACAGGCTTCCAAACACCTTTTTCATGGTCACAGCGTGACAACGGAAGTGCAGCAGTTATATATACAAGTGACTATAGCGATGATGCTAAATATTTTGAATCAGAAATAAGCCACTCAAAGTCAGGTAGTCAGAGACTTTACTTTGATGACTATTATATTTCAAACCTTAACACCTGTAACTATCAAACCACTGTACCTGATAACACAACTATAGTATTTAACGGTCAAGCGGTTAAGATGTTACGTTGGTGCAAAAAATTTGGAGATGCAGATAAATATTATTATAGCTTAACGCCTGAAACAGATCGTGGTCACAGCTATGTCGTTAATTTATTCAAAGTAGCCTCGTCAAGTATCAAAATCCAATATAATAATGATACCTTATACTTTCCAGTAACAGGCTTTACTAAGGCTTGGAATAGTGCTGGTGGCAATGCTATTTAGTAAGTTAGTACAGATGATATAATAGTAAAAACTGCAGTCTTTAATTTAAAGCTGGTAAAACAGAGGGGTCAGGCTATTACTGGCCCTTTTTTTATATTCATCTCCGTACTAAAGTGCCCATAATTAGCCATTTAAATACTTTTACTAACTTTTTTTGCATTATTTTGCATTATTTTTAAAATAGCGGTTGACAAGACTGCTGGTCTTACCTAAAATACGCACACTCTTAGCGAGGGGCTATAGCTCAGTTGGTAGAGCACTTGCATGGCATGCAAGGGGTCAACGGTTCGACTCCGTTTAGCTCCACCATACTATTTATCGCAACGTTCAGTTTACTGACACTTTGATAAATACTCGCTAGTAGGACGATATCAGCACCTAGGCAAGGCTTGCTCTATTAATAGATAAGCACTCTGATATTGTGAAGTACCGTTGTAATGCTATTGTAAAATAGTGGTTATGACACTCTATGCGTCCCCATCGTCTAGAGGCCTAGGACACCGCCCTTTCACGGCGGTAACGGGGGTTCGAATCCCCCTGGGGACGCCACTATTCGGCGTCAATGATTAGCACTTTTGCTTAGCGCCTTTAAGCATCAGATTAGACTAATAAGCGCACAATAAAAAATCCCAGTCATCATACGGTGACTGGGATTTTTTATGTCTGTGATTTATTATAGACGTTTAATGCTATCACAAGGAAATATTGGCTATGTTTGGTATCGAGAATTACCTAGGGTTTGTCTTGGCGGCTATCTTGTTAAACCTGACCCCTGGCAGCGATAGCATGTATATCATCACCCGCAGTATTTCACAGGGACAAACGGCGGGGTTTTATTCCGTGCTTGGTATTATCTCAGGGATTTTAATACATACATTATTGGCGGCGCTGGGCTTATCCGTTTTACTGGCCAACTCTCCTACCGCATTTATGATTGTTAAATATATAGGTGCTAGCTATTTGTGCTATCTAGGCGTCAAAATGCTTATGAGTAAACAGCAGCCCTTACTTGCCAGTAATTTGCTTGATGACGAAAAAAAGGCGACTGCTCGACAGTTAGACAGATGGCAAATATATAAGCAAGGTATGCTCACCAATACCTTTAATCCAAAAGTCGCGCTATTCTTTTTGGCTTTCTTTCCGCAATTTATCAATCCTAACTATGCGAATAGCACCTTGTCCTTTTTACTTTTGGGACTAACCTTTGCCGTCACTGGTTTTATATGGTGTTTATGTTTGGCATTACTGGCGTCAAAATTCAGTGAAAAGCTGCGAGAGAATCCAGCTATCGAATCTATTTTAAATAAAATTAGTGGAGTGGTGTTTATTGGCTTAGGTATTAAGCTATTGACTGAGAAGGGTTAAAGGTAAAAATAACGAATTAAAAAGTATTGCGCATAAAAAAGCCCAATCATCACGACCGGGCTTTTCTTATTCTCACTTTAATTAAATATTACGCTGCGTTTTTACTTTCAGCTGCCAATTGACGTAGTACATAGTGCAATACGCCGCCATGACGCACGTATTCGCGCTCTTTTGGCGTCTGTAGCATGACGTTTACCTCAAAGGTTTCAGTTGAACCATCAGCACGGGTCGCCGTCACTGTTGCGGTTTTACTCTCACCATTATCAAGGCCTGTGATACTTAGCACTTCAGAACCGTCTAGGTGATAAGTATCGGCGTTTTCATCATCTTTAAAGGTTAATGGCAACACGCCCATACCAACTAAGTTTGAGCGGTGAATACGCTCAAACGAGCTGGTCAATACCGCTTTTACGCCGAGCAAAATCGTACCCTTCGCTGCCCAGTCACGGCTTGATCCAGACCCATATTCTGCACCGCCAAGTACCACAAGTGGGCGCTGATCTTCTTTATACTTCATTGCCGCATCATAGATGGCCATTTCTTCGCCGTCTTGGAGTGTGGCGTTGTCACCTTTAAAGTAGTAAGTATAGCCACCCTCTTTACCGCCCATCATCTGGTTTTTGATACGGATATTGGCAAAAGTACCGCGGGTCATGACCGCATCGTTACCACGACGTGAGCCATAACTATTAAAGTCGGCTGGCATCACACCACGCTCTTGTAAGTACTTACCCGCAGGAGAATTTGCATCGATATTACCGGCTGGCGAGATATGGTCAGTGGTGATTGAATCGCCAAATAAACCCAAGATACGCGCGCCTTCGATATCAGGGATACCTTCTGGCTCCATGGTCATGCCATCAAAGAACGGTGGGTTTTTGATATAAGTAGACTTTTCGCTCCATGGATACAGCTGACTATCGGCTGAGCTGATGGCGTTCCATGCGGCACTACCGTCAAACACTTCGCCGTAGTTTTTACGGAACATATCGGCGTCGATATTATTGGCAATTAGTTCATTAATTTCATCGGACGTTGGCCAAATGTCTTTTAAGAACACATCGTTGCCGTCTTGGTCTTGGCCTAGCGGATGCGTGGTCAAGTCAATATCAACCGTCCCTGCCAACGCATAAGCAACCACCAGCGGTGGCGACGCCAAGTAACTGGCCTTGACGTGCGAGTGAATACGCCCTTCAAAGTTACGGTTACCCGATAACACCGCAGCGGCAACCAAGTCGTTTTCTTTGATACCTCGTTCAATCGACTCTAAGAGCGGACCTGAGTTACCGATACAGGTGGTACAACCATAACCAACCAAATAGAAGCCTGTTTTCTCTAGCTCATCCATCAGTTTGGTTTTTTCAAGATAATCGGTAACGACTTTTGAGCCTGGTGCCAATGAGGTTTTTACCCAAGGCTTAGCTTTTAAACCTTTGGCAGCGGCTTTTTTCGCCACCAAACCAGCGCCAATCATCACCGCAGGGTTTGAGGTGTTGGTACAAGAGGTAATCGCGGCGATAACCACTGAACCATCACGCAGTTTGTGGCTCTTATCATCGATATTAACGTCAGAGAAGACATTAGGCTTGGCATACAGTCTATCGGCTTGCTCTTGCTGCGCACCTTCTTGATCAAAGCGCACTTTACCATCGACTTCTGACTTACGGTCTTTGGTCATTTTCTCTAGCGTTTCGCCAAATTTTTCATGCATATCAGATAAATTGATACGCTGCTGTGGCAAGTTCGGACCGGCAAGGGCTGGTTTCACCGATGATAAGTCCAGCTCAAGCTTACTTGAATACGTCGCCGCTGGCGTATCGGCATCATGCCATAAACCTTGTGCTTTGGCATATTTTTCAACCAGCTCAATCTGGCTTTCTTCACGACCTGACAGACGCAGATAATCAATCGCCATTTGGTCAATCGGGAAAATACCGCAAGTCGCACCGTATTCTGGTGACATATTAGCAATGGTTGCACGGTCAGCGAGTGGCATACTGTGTAAACCTTCGCCGTAAAATTCGACAAATTTACCAACCACACCATGAGCGCGTAACATCTCAACCACACGTAGTACCAAATCCGTTGCGGTCACGCCTTCGGTCAATTTGCCTTTGAGCTCAAAACCGACCACTTGTGGAATGAGCATTGAGGACGGCTGTCCAAGCATCGCCGCTTCCGCTTCGATACCGCCAACACCCCAACCGAGTACGCCGATACCATTAATCATCGTCGTGTGACTGTCTGTACCAAATACCGTATCTGGATACGCGGTCAGCTCTCCGTCTACTTCAGCAGCCATTACTACACGCGCTAAATATTCTAAGTTAACCTGATGCACGATACCGGTTGCTGGTGGCACAACGACAAAGTTTTTAAAGGCGTTTTTGCCCCAATGCAAAAACTCATAACGCTCGTTATTACGCTTAAACTCAATTTTCTCGTTTAAGTCTAGCGCATCTTCGCGGCCATAAGCGTCGACCTGTACTGAGTGGTCAACCACCAACTCACTTGGAATAAAGGGGTTAATTTGCTCGGCACGACCGCCAAGCTCGACGACCGCATCACGCATCGCTGCCAAATCCACCACTGATGGTACACCAGTGAAATCCTGTAGGACCACACGCGCTGGCATAAAGGCGATTTCTTTTGACGCTTCTGCGCCAGCATCCCAATTGGCAACGGCTTCGATATGGTTTTTGCCGACAGATTGACCGTCGTCTTCATTACGCAGTAGGTTTTCTAAGACGATTTTCATGCAAAATGGCAATTTGCTAATGTTCTCGTAAGTGTCAGTCAGCTTTGGCAAGCTATAATAAGCATGCTCCTTGCCAGCGACTGCAATCGTGTCTTTTACATTAAAAATATCACTCATGGTAGCTTCCTTATCGTTGTTATAGATCCTAAGCATAAATCCTTATGCCATTAATACGATTGTGAATGCATGGCAATTTATGCTGATAACTGGTGGCTTATTTCTTCTTAATTTAAATGAATGTGCTTAAATCGAATGGCGACAACTATTTTTTAATAAACGCTCGTTTTTAACAAGTGCTAAGTACAATAGTTAGCGGTGCTTTTATTTGAATAAATGTTTATTGATAACGGTGAGGTGAACAAAATCGCCGTTAACAAAAGATATATGCATCTGTTTAGCGTTTAACTGTAACGTCCTTTTACCATAACAAATAAGCAGCACTTTGTTAACGACTAGATGGTGTTGAATCGTGGCACAATCGTAACCACGACAATGCTTTAGCAGTTAAAATTCAACGTTTACCGGACAAGGTGTGCCCGTATCTTTTAACCTTGACTACGACGACCGCTCCGAAAGACGTGACTATCATCATAAAAGCTCGAATTAGCATTTTCTGCCCAATAGTATGGCACGCCCAAAATGGGCAATGGCGACAGTTTGCGCGGGGACACATCTGGCTCTGATAATAACGCATCCATATAATCGGCCACTTTTTGATCCAAATGATTGATACGCTCAGATAGCGATAGGGCAAAAAATTCTTGCGTGACATTTATCACGATACTATGGGCGCATAATGCTTTGCGTGGGTACAGTAGCTTTTCTAACAGTGCATGACCAAAAATATAAACTGCTGCTTGAGCTTGTTTATTAAGTTGCTTTGGCTCGTCCCATTTGTCACGCGGTGCAACCAAACTTTCCTGCCAATCGAAATCAACCAACGCCTTACCGATACTAGACTCAGCGGTGACCAATATCGCGCCATTTTCATCAAAGACGGTAATGGTATCGCGGACACGGCCGCGACTGGCGCCAATACCTTGCTCCTTAATCTCAAGCATATGATAATAATTCAGCAGGGCTTTAGTCTTGGGAAAGGTGAGCCAAATACTACCGTTAAATAAATCATGCAAATTATCACGGGTCGGGATATTACCGGTGGTGCCGATAAAGCGCTCGTACGCTTCGTCTTCTGGCAGCGCCTTTTGTGAAACGAATTGTAAGGTTTGGGCTTGATTGTTTAGCGCAGGTTTGGTTTGCGGTAATGGCTGTTGTAAATCATCAGCATGCTTCTGTAATGCGCTATTTAAAACCTTAGCGATGATATCAGGTGTGTTTTTTATTTTATCTGTCTGAACAGAGTCATCTCTGGAAGCACTCATCTGAGTAATAACTTCACTAATATAGCCCAATTGCTTTAAGTGACACAGCCATGGCACTTGCCAATCAATAGCAGCAAAGCTGTCATCACGCGTGCTGGCGCATGCAGATGGTTTATTAATAAATGCATTAGAAGTAGTATTTCGATAAGGCTTGGCAGGTAAATCGGTGGCGGTCATGTTCATTATCTCTATTAGACGACTGGCGTAGCTATGGTATCATGGAGCGCTTTTTTACGGCTAGACAAGCCGCTTGAAATACAAATTTCGTGCGCTATTTATTGATGAGTTTTTATGGCAAATTTTAACACCCACTTAAATGTTGCATTCATGGTCAGTGGTACGATGAGTCTAACGGTTTATAAAGCCGGATTGATTGATGATTCAGGGTTCTTGATGTGCGTGGCACTCGGTACCATCGGTGGGTTGCTGCCTGACTTGGATTCTGATAATTCGACGCCGATTAAGCTTGGTTTTAATATTACCTCGTTTATTTTTGCCTTTGGTCTGGTGATGCATTGGCGTAGTGAGCTGAGTTTACTGGCGCTGATAGCGTTATGGTTGGCCGGCTACGGCTTTATGCGTTATGTGGTGTTTTCGATTTTTACTAATATGACCGTGCACCGCGGTGTCATTCATTCGGTGCCCTATATGGCGATAATGGGGCTTGGAATGACCTATGTCAGCTACGATATTTTAAACTTACCTTTGACGGTTAGCTGGTTTTACGGCTTGTTTTTATTTGGCGGCGCGATGGTACATTTGGCATTGGATGAGCTATATAGTGTGAATTTGTCCAATATGAAAATGAAGCGCTCATCGGGTACAGCGATGAAGTTTTATCAGCATAAAGATAAATGGTGGTATCTGCTCCTGTACGTCATCCTTGCGCTCTTGGTATATTTTGCGCCGCCATTTGCTGAGTTTTGGCAGCAGCTGCGTGACCCCGAACCTTGGGCAAAGCTTAAACTGGGACTATGGCCAGAATTGATAAAAAACTGGCTCAATTAAAATTTATAGTACCGTTAAAAAATGAATAATAACGCGAGTAAATAATGTCACTTTCCCTACCAATTTGCCCTTGCCAAATTAACCCAGCCTCAAATGCAAATGCTATTGGCGTACCGCTACTTTATCAAGATTGCTGCCAGCCTTGTCATGACGGGCTTTTAAATAACGAAGCTGATAAAATTGACGGTGCAAAGCCAGACTCTGCTGAGCGTCTAATGCGGTCGCGTTATAGCGCTTTTGTCTTAGTTAAACCAGAATATATCGTTAAAACCACTTTGCCTGCGCAGCAAAATTTACTAGATATTCAGGCTATTGAGAATTGGGCAAAAGAGACGGACTGGGCAGGATTAGAAATCATTACGCATACGCCAAAGCTAGGTAAACGCCATGCGCAGGTTGAGTTTAAAGCTTACTTTAATATCTCTGATAATAAAGATGACGGCATACAGGCGCATCATGAATTATCTGCCTTTGTAAAAGTCACAGACAAAACCAATAATGAGGCGCGTTGGTACTTTCTCGACCCGACCGTTTCTATGTCTGTCAACCAAAAACAGCGCTGTATTTGTGGCTCGGGTGAGAAGTTTAAGCGCTGTTGTGGCGCTTATATCTAACTGATATTTAATCAACGTTAAATACTTGCCAATTCTAAACACTCGCCCCAACCGCCCGTGCTACCGCAATGCCTTCGTCAATGGTTAAAAACTTACGCTGGCTTGGACTGTCTTTATAAATGACATCGCCATCTTGGAATATCAGGCATTCATTGACGGCTAACTGTTGCCACTTTTCATTTTCAGTCAATGGCACGGTGACCAATATCGTGACTTTATCAGTATCTGTAGTCACATCACCAAAGTTAATGGCCAAATCATCATCTGCTAATTTTGCTTCGCCAAACGGCGCTTGTCGCGTGAGATAAAACAATAAACTGCCCGCATACGCCAATTGCCATTGACCATTTGATATCAGGCAATTAAACAAACCGTTAGCAGAAAGGTAGCGACATTGGGTGGTCAAAAAGTTAAACAACGTTTGGTCATCGGGGCGGGTTTTAAAGCTGCTTTTTAGGCGATTGACCAAATAGCAAAACGCCATTTCAGAATCGGTGTTACCGACTGGCTGGCAATGTGAGGCATTGCCATTATCTTGCAGGCGCTGACAGCGTTTAATAAACTCGCTATTCATCTGCCCATTATGGGCAAATACCCACTGCTCGCCCCACACTTCACGGACAAATGGATGGGTATTCGCCAAGCAATTCTGCCCTTGGGTCGCCTTACGGATATGGGCAATGACGTTCATCGCTTTAATTGGATAATTATTAACCAAATCAGCAACGGGCGACAAATGACTTGGTCGATTGTCATGAAACAGACGCAGACCAGTCGAGGCATTGTCTGTTTTATCATTATTGGCGCATTCACTGCGCTCGAAAAACGCAATGCCAAAGCCATCTTCATGACTGTCAGTCATGCCGCCGCGACGCCGAAAGCCTGCAAAGCTAAAGCCAATATCGGTTGGGGTATTACAGTTCATTCCTAAGAGTTGACACATTTATACTTCACCGCCGTTGTTGTCGTCTTGTGCAGGATTTAAAGTAGGGTTTAGAGTAGCTTCTGACACTTCATCAAACATCTCATAAGGCGTGGCCCCATCGGTGTCAATATTCGCCAAAATACGCTGTGCATGCGCCAAATCCGTATCTTGTATCCACAGCACAATCCCAGAATTCATACCGGGCATGGCACTTAGCGGTTGCAGAGACACCGTAATGCCATTATTTCGTAGCAGATTGGCATGCAGCTCGCCTTGCATATTGGTATTGTAGCGCGCCAGTTTGTGCCAGTTATCAACTTGATCGGTCATGGGATCCGCCTTTATGGTTTTGATACAGGAATGGTCGAACAATAACAATCTATGCCAATTGGTCGAGCGTATATTCTTTGATTGCAAAATCACTGCTATTACTTAATTTATCACGTGCTTGCTCAGCTTGGGTGATATTGCTAAAAATACCGATTATCTGAGTGTTTTTTTGCGCCGCTGATTGATTATCTAACAATACAAAGACCGTATTTTGCGCTTTTTCAACATGTGACCAATGATAAGCAGCAAGGCGTTTCATCAGGTCAGGGTTTTTGACCATGATATTATCGCCAGTACGCCCTTCGGTACGGTTATAGTGGATAACGTTCAAACGCAATAGCCAAAAAATCACCGCCGCTTTGGCGAGCATCACTGGTAAGGCACGTTTTTCATCTTCGCCAAGCTGACGTTTTGACTCATAGCCTTGCAAAAATGCCGCCATTTTACTGCGGTCAAAATTGACGGTTTCGCCCTGCTCGGCATCGCCCCAGGTGGTACAAAAATCATTAATGGTAATGGCAATATCCATCACATAATGCTCAACGCTGACTTCGGTAAAGTCTAGCAATCCCGTTAAACGCTCTGCGCCTTTTTGGCTATTATTTAACGATAAGTCCCATAAGGTATTATCAGCGAACATGTCTAAATGACATAAGCCTTTTGGCAAAGTCGCAAGCGGTAATTCGCTATATGACTGCCAAATATCGCTCATCAGCTTGGCTTCGTCACCCGGCATAAACTGCATTTCACGGTCGCGTACTTCCGCCCATGGATATAAAGGTACGCCATATTCTTCCGCAGGCTGTAATGCTTGTAGGGTCTCATGCAGCATCGCCAAAGCGGCACCAATCTCATGACACATCGCTTGCGTGGTTTGTTGTGGATGCGCGCCTGCCAAACAAGGCACTAGCGTAATCGCTTTATTATCGTAGCGTATGACATAGCATTTTTCTGCGCTATCAGCGCCTAAATCAAGCAATGCTAACGGCGCCGCTACTGGCAATTTACCATCCAATTGATTGAGGATAACCGCCATCTTTTCGATGTCTTCTGGTGGACGCTCTTCAAATAAAGTAAACACATAAGAGTGCGCGCCATCTACATCATCAGTCGTCTGAATAAACCAGTTAGAGTTTTTGATACCTTGGGTAATCGGAATGGCACGCGCAAATGACACGCCAAAACGCTGGCAAAAAGCGGCAAACTGGTCATCGGTTAACTGGGTATAGACGGACATGACATCTCACTTATGGCAATTAAAAGAAGGTAAATAGGATAAATATCGACGGTAATGACAGTGATTGTACCGCGCATGAGCAAACTTTGGTTAAAAGCATAATAATCTTGCGAAAAGCTGCCTGATATGGCGGCGATTTTGCTAGACTAGCGCTTAGGGATAAATTGATTATAAGGTGAAAGACCCTATGTTAGCAAAGCGTATCATTCCTTGTTTGGATGTGGATAATGGCCGTGTGGTCAAAGGCGTACAATTTGTCGATATCAAAGACGCAGGTGACCCGGTTGAAGTCGCCAAACGCTATAACGAGCAAGGCGCCGATGAGATTACTTTTTTAGACATTACCGCGACCAATGATGAGCGCGATACCACTTATCATACCGTTGAGCGTATGGCTGAAACCGTGTTTGTGCCACTAACGGTCGGCGGCGGTGTGCGTAAAATCGCTGATATTCGTAATTTGCTCAATGCAGGCGCGGATAAAGTAGCGATTAATTCAGCAGCGGTATTTACCCCTGAGTTCGTTGGGGAGGCGGCACAGAAATTTGGTAATCAATGTATCGTCGTGGCTATCGATGCCAAACGCGTTGCAGATATAATGGTTGATGGCATCATCATGCCGCGTTGGGAAATCTTTACTCACGGCGGGCGTAAACCAACGGGTATTGATGCCGTGGCTTGGGCAAGTAAAATGGCGGAGCTTGGCGCTGGCGAATTGCTGGTCACCTCAATGGATGGTGACGGTACCAAAAAAGGCTATGATTTGGCTCTAATGCAGCAAATAACCAGCCGCGTGAATGTGCCCGTCATTGCTTCGGGCGGCGTTGGTAACTTACAACATTTAGCAGAAGGCGTATTAGAAGGCGGAGTCGATGCCGTACTTGCGGCCAGCATTTTTCACTTTGGCGAATATACCGTGCAAGAGGCCAAAGCATATATGGCCGCGCAAGGCATACAGATGCGTCTTTAAGATTGCTAAAATATCAATGCCTATGCAAAAAATGGTATCATAGCGCTACTTATTTATTTTTTTCAGTTAACTATTGAAAACAATCGAGATTTTACATAAAAATTTTGTTTTAAACGCTACTTACCCAAAGGATTTTCTTATGTCAAATTTACAACAGCAGCGCAATGATATTACCCATATCGATGGCAATTTACATCAAAATGAAGATGCCCGCATTGGTATCGTCGTCGGTCGTTTTAACGGTTTTGTCGTTGAGTCATTGGTAGATGGCGCAATCGATGCCCTACTTCGCCATGGCGTATTGGGTAGCAACATTACCGTGATTCGCGTGCCGGGTGCTTTTGAGTTGCCACTCGTTGCTCAGCGCGCCGCTGAGTCTGATCGCTTTGATGCCATCATTGCGTTAGGTGCGATTATCCGTGGTAGCACGCCGCATTTTGACTTTGTGGCGAGCGAATCTGCCAAAGGTTTAAGCAGCGTTGCAATTGATTATAATATCCCTGTTGCCAACGGTGTATTGACCACTGACAGCATCGAGCAAGCGATTGAGCGCTCTGGTACCAAAGCCGGTAATAAAGGCTCAGAAGCAGCGATGGTTGTGCTTGAGATGCTAGCGGTTCTATCACAGCTAGATATTGCTGATGACTATGATAATAATGAAGACGGACAATAATGATGACGCATAATTAAGTCCTCATTTTATAAAACTTTATTCGTTATTTAATTGGCGCGGGCGTTTATGTCATCTTTGATATAAACCCTAGCGCCAATGCTATAGTAAAAAGCACTATAAACAGTTCTATAAAGCACCGTTTTAATATCCGACTGTCACAGCCTGCCAGTCGTCTACTATTTAACAACTTTTATACTATTTCTTACAACTTGCTGTCTTTGCCAAGCTTGTTATTTGCGCCAAGATAGATGTTTAAAATGATAGTTATTTAAAATTTAGGTATTGACCCCCTATGACTGACCAACTCAAGCGCGCCATTAGCGCTGCAAAAACCGCCCAAGCCAATGATGCACAAGCTGAAGCTACTCGTATCGCGAGCAGCAGCGCGGGTGAGCAAACCTTTGATATGAGTGAAACGACTTATAAGACTAGCCACACTGCTGTGCGTAAGGCTCGTCGCTTTGCGATGCAAGGCCTATATGAGTGGTTGGTTACCGATCGCCGTTTTGATATCGATGGCAAGCTTGGCTGGAAGGACAATGCGCCGCATGATATCGCTGCCCGTACGCGCGCGACCAATGCCATGCATACCGTTCATATCGGCTACTATCATGAAATGATGCGCGATATTCCAGAGCAGATTGACGCTCTCGATGCGCTAATCAGTCAACATCTTGATCGTGAAATCGATAAGCTTGATACCGTCGAGCACGCCATTTTATTAATTGGTGCTTATGAACTACAAAACCGCTTAGAGATTCCGTATAAAGTCGTGCTTGATGAGGCGATGAAGCTGAATAATCACTTTGGCGCTACAGATGCGCATAAATTGATTAATGCTGTCCTTGATAAAATGGCGGTTGAATTGCGTGTGCTTGAAGTAGACGCAGATAGCAAAGCCAATCTACGCACGTCACAAAAAGCGGCGACTCAAGCAAATACTAAGCAGACTGAAGCTCAATCTACTGCTGTTGAAGAAGCTAGCGAAAGCACTGCTGAATCTGATGTCGATAGTACGTCTACCGCCTCAAACAAACCGCGTATCAGTGCCAATAACGCCAGTGTTAAACGCAATAGCGCGAGTAAAGCTCTAGCAAATATTATGGACTATAAGATCAATAAGAAAAACGACGCCGCAAAAAATGAAACGCCAAATAATATCGTTAATGACAAATCTGCAGAAGAAAGCGCTTTAGAAGAAAACTCTTTAGAAAAAAAAGGGGCTACTAATGGTGTTAGCAATGATGAGAATAGTGACGCAGCTGACGTAGGCTTACATGATTCAAATCTTATTACTCCTGATGAAAACAATAAAGACTAGCCATGAACGAATTTGAGCTGATTGAGCGTATATTTGCGCAAATACAAGCTGCACCGTCATTGTCCAGCACTGCCGAAGCACACAATATCGAAAAAGGCATTGGTGATGATGCGGCGGTAATGAGCTTGCCTGCAGGTGCACACTTGGTTAGCTGTATTGATACCCTCGTTCAAGGGCGGCACTTTAGCGCTGATTGGAATGACGTAAACGAATTAGCCTTTCAAATCGGCTATAAAGCGGTCGCAGTGAATGTCTCAGACATTGCTGCGATGGGCGCAACGCCGCATAGTATTCTATTGGCCTTGGCCTTACCTGAGCATTTGGCGAATGAGCAATGGCTGACTGAATTTGCCAAAGGTTTATTTCACGCCTGCCAGCTATTTGGTATCACGCTTATTGGCGGTGATACCACGCGCAGTGATAGATTAGTGCTTAGTGTCAGCGCGCAAGGATTACTGGCTGCAAACATTCCGGCTGTCTACCGCTCAGGCGCGCAAGTCGGCGATAAAATCTATGTCTCAGGGTCACTTGGCGATGCTGCTTATGCGCTACAGCATCCTAATACTGCTATCGGTATTGAGCTTGCCCATCGGTTGCATATGCCAACGCCGCGTATTGCCTTAGGGGCAGCAGTGGCAACAATTGGCGCAACTTCGATGATAGATATCTCTGATGGTCTGTATCAAGACCTTGGGCATATCTGTGAGCAAAGTGCCGTTGGTATGCGCGTCCACCTTGAGCATCTGCCTACCAGTAAAGTATTATCAAGCGTTGGTCTATCTGAACGCTTATTATGTCAGTTGGCGGGCGGCGATGATTATGAGCTGGCTTTTACCTTGCCTGCCCATATCGAGCCACCGATTGATAATAATAGCGACACGCCTGTGACCTGTATCGGTGAAGTCATAGCCGCAAACAAGGCAGATACTGCTAAAAATGTACGACCCGAGATTTTTTATCAAGGCCTAGCAGTCACACCGACGCATCCCGCCCCATTTCCTACTTGGCCCAATCTGACGGGTTACCAACATTTTGCAGGTTAACCCATGATTGATCACAACCTATCTAAGCCTGATATTCGACAAGCCAATGATTGCCCGCCTCTACCCGCCAATGCCAGCGCGTTTGATCGTTTGGTTTATTGGCTTGGTATCGGTCTAGGTAGCGGTCTGCCGCGCCGTGCACCCGGCACTTGGGGTACGGTTGGCGCTTTAATCGTTGCGATACCATTATTAAGCCTAGGCTTTGTGCCGTTTTTGATGATTACCATTTTAGCTTGTTTGCTTGGTAATGCGATATGCGGTCGTACCTCAGAGCTGATGGGCGGTCACGATAACCCGCACATCGTTTGGGATGAGTGGGCTGGTATGTGGCTTACCCTCCTGCCGCTATCTTATATGGGTATCGCCAACGGCAGTTTTTGGCAAAATTTCACTCAAATACCTACTATCTTAGCCATCATTATTGCCTTTATACTGTTTCGCTTTTTTGACATTATTAAGCCGCCGCCGATTGGCTGGGCAGATAAAAAAGTCGCGGGCGGTCTGGGTATTATGCTCGACGATATTATTGCGGGAGTGATGGCGGCAGCCGTTTGGGTGATTATTTATACCTTTATCTTCTCTTTTAGCTTTTAATCTTAAGTTTGTCCTTTAAACCTCAAATAAATGTTTTTACCATAAATAATTCTACTTTATCGCCTTTTATATCGCTCACCTATTTAGCGGTTAGATTTTCTGAACGCCTGCTGTTTAATTTATATCTATAGACAGCTAATGTCATAATCAGTTTACAAAGATGTCACGACATAGCGTTTTAGTTAAGTCGTAATTTGCGTTATAATTCAGAATTATATTTTGTTACATTTGTAGGCTCTTTTTTAGGAATACTATGACAGCTCCTCTTTCAGTAATTATCCTCGCGGCTGGTAAAGGCACGCGTATGCAATCAGCCAAGCCAAAAGTGCTACAGACACTGGCTGGCAAGTCATTATTGGGTCATGTGCTTGATACTTGTCATCAATTGACCGTTGATGACACCATTATTGTCCATGGTTTTGGCGGCGAACAAGTCCAAGCAGACATTAATGAGCAATATGCGCATTTGCCGATTACGTGGGTTGCCCAGACTGAGCAGTTAGGTACGGGCCATGCAGTAAAAGTCACCCTATCTGAGTTACCAAAAGAAGGCCAAAGTCTGATTTTATATGGTGATGTGCCATTGGTCAGCTGCCAGACGTTAACAGCTTTAAAATCTGCCAATACTGATGGTATGTCGATGTTGACGCTAACAGTAGACAACCCATTTGGTCTTGGTCGTATCAAACGCGATAAAGAGGGCAATATTGAAGCCATCGTTGAGCAAAAAGATGCCAACGCCGATGAACAAAAGATCCAAGAGATTAATAGCGGTATTTACTGCGTTGATAATGCATTATTGCATAAATATCTGCCAAAGCTGTCTAACGACAATGCGCAGCAAGAATACTATCTCACCGATATTGTTAAGATGGCGGTTGCTGAAGGCATCAATATTGTCGCCATCGAGCCTGAACATAGCTTTGAGATTGAAGGCGTCAATAACCGCCAACAGCTTGCCAGCTTGGAGCGTACGTGGCAAGGTAAGTTGGTTGCTGACCTGCAAGAAGCTGGCGTCCAGTTTGCCGATCCGACGCGCGTTGATATTCGTGGCAGCTTGATCGCAGGCCAAGATGTATTCGTCGATGTGGGCGTTGTGTTTGAGGGTGATTGTGTCTTAGGTGACAACGTTTATATCGAAGCTGGCTGTGTGATTAAAAATGCGCACATTGGTAATGCCTGTCACCTAAAGCCGTACTGCGTCATTGACAGTGCGCACATTGGTAACGGCGTCGATATTGGACCTTTCGCCCATTTACGCCCTGATACTGTTTTGTCTAATAACAGTAAAGTAGGTAATTTTGTCGAGATTAAGAAATCGACTATCGGTCAAGGTAGCAAGGTCAATCATCTAAGTTATGTGGGTGATGCGACGGTTGGAACAAATGTCAATATCGGTGCGGGCGTGATTACCTGTAATTACGACGGCGTCAATAAATCGCAAACCATCATCGAAGACAATGCCTTTATTGGCTCTAACGCCAGCTTGGTTGCGCCAGTTACCATTGGTGATACCGCTACGGTTGCGGCAGGCTCAGTGATTACCAAAGACGTCGATGATAGCGCCTTAGCCTTTGGCCGTGCGCGCCAAACACAAAAAAATGACTTTCAGCGCCCAACCAAAAAATAAAGGCGGCGCTGATAGTTGACTCGATAAAATGATGGTAAAACCACTAAAGCAGTACGACAATAATTTGTGGTGCTGCTTATTTATATTTACAGATTAATGATTATCCATGTGTTGGCAACTTTCAAAATCACATGGTATGAAAACATAAAATTTAAGGAATAATTATGTGTGGAATCGTTGGAGCAGTTGCTGAGCGGAATATTGCCAATATCTTACTTGAAGGCCTTAAACGCCTAGAATACCGTGGTTATGACTCTGCTGGTCTGACTGTTATCCGTAATGGCGAGCTACATCGCGAGCGCCAAGTGGGCAAAGTACAAGCGTTGGTCGATGCCGTCGCCGTCAATCCTGAATTTTTCGACGGTCATATCGGTATTGCACATACGCGCTGGGCCACGCATGGCGAACCTGCACAGCGTAACGCCCATCCACATGTATCTGGTAAAATCGCCGTGGTACACAATGGTATCGTTGAGAACTATGCTGAGCTAAAAGAAGAGCTGATTGCTAAAGGCTACGAGTTTACCTCGCAAACTGATACCGAAGTCGTCGCTCATCTAATCAATGATATCTACAAAAATAAGCCTGATTTACTAGAAGCGGTACGCGCAGTTATTCCGTTATTACATGGCGCGTTTGCCCTTGGCATTGTGCATATTGATTGCCCAGACGAGCTGATTACCGTCCGTTTAGGGTCGCCTTTGGTCATCGGTGTAGGTATCGGTGAGAACTTTATTGCCTCTGATCAATTGGCGCTTTTGCCTGTGACCAATCGCTTTATGTACCTAGAAGAAGGCGATATCGCCAAATTAACCCGCAATAGTATTGAAGTTTATGCAGACGGCGTAAAAGTAAAACGCCAGATACACGAGATTGATGCCGCCCAGCATAATGCTGATAAAGGCGAGTTCAAACATTATATGCTCAAAGAAATCTATGAGCAGCCAGATGCGGTTGCCCGTACGATTGAGATGGCAATAGATAGTGATGCACCATCTAAGCTGCGCGATGACTTTTTGCAGCGTCATGAAGCGCAGTTAAAAGGTATCAAGAATGTTCAAGTCATCGCTTGTGGCACCAGCTATCATTCAGGTTTGGTCGCGAAATATTGGTTTGAAAGTCTAACCCGTGTGCCGTGTTCGGTTGAGGTTGCTAGTGAGTTCCGCTACCGCAATCCAGTGGTCGTCGATGACACCTTGGTCATTTGCATCTCGCAATCAGGCGAAACGGCGGATACCTTATCGGCGCTACGCGATATCCAAAAACATACGCCAGCAGGCCTCGTCAGCTTGGCTTTATGTAATGTACCGACCTCATCTTTGGTACGTGAAACCGATATCTTTTTACCAACGCTTGCCGGCCCTGAGATTGGCGTTGCTTCTACCAAAGCCTTTACCACTCAGCTTGCCGCGTTGATGTTACTGGTATTAAAAGTGGGTGTTGTACAAACGCGTATGACAGGTGAAAAATTAACCACCTTGCTGGGCAAATTACAAGCGCTACGCGGGCAACTACATGCCAGCTTACAACTCGATGCGCCTATCAAAGTCATGAGTGAGCACTTTGAATATAAGAAAAGCTGCTTATTCTTAGGTCGCGGTTTACAGTTCCCCATCGCCTTAGAAGGCGCGCTGAAACTAAAAGAAATCTCTTATATTCACGCAGAAGGCTACGCCGCAGGTGAGCTAAAGCACGGTCCATTGGCGTTGGTCGATAAAGACATGCCAATCGTGGTGCTCGCGCCAAAAGACAGTATGTTTGATAAGCTAAAAGCCAACATGCAAGAGGTACATGCGCGTCACGGTGAGCTGTTTGTATTTGCTAGTGAAGAAAGCAAGATGGTCGCAGAAGATAGAATGCACGTGGTTTATGTCCCTGAGGTTTGCGAGACGCTTGCCCCTATCGTTTATAGCGTACCGGTGCAGTTGTTGTCGTATCATGTCGCAGTGATGCGTGGTACGGATGTTGATCAGCCACGTAATCTCGCAAAATCAGTCACGGTCGAGTAAGATAAGCGTTTGATTTTAAAATATTTTTTATCTTAATATTGTATAACACTAAATACTTTGCTGTCTAGTACCATATAGATAGCAAAGCATTTTTTTATAATGGACATAAAAAATTTCAATAATTTGGATATATCTCAGTATATATATTATATTCAGCAGCAAAGTAACCCAGAATTGATTATGTCCCTATTTCAATTTCAGAGTCAGCCTTATTTAAGTTGTCGCAAATGTCTTTGGTGACCTCAAAACTAGCCACTTTACTATCATCTAAATCGTAATAGCTATACTGATAATCAAATCCCTTATTTATCCCTTGCATAACTTCTGCTTCTGCACAGGCTAACCCAGTACGTTCATCGCTCATTTCCGTTTCAAGCTCTTTTCTTTCAGAAGCATTATAATCAGATATCTTTAGCCGATAACCGAAAGTAACCGTTGTTCCATCAAAATCAATCTTTTCTAACGTAGTGACTTCATCAATTACGCTTGGCAGCTCTCTTTTTAATGTATCAATATTATGATACATCTCCTGTACATCGCGCTCGTGATTGCTAGCTGTGGTAACCTTTTCATCACGAGCTAAAACCGAATTATCATTCGAACAGGCAATGACTGTGAGAAAAGATAAAAGTAGAATCAATGCTTTAAGTTTATTGAACATAATTATCTTTGTTGAACCTAATTAGCCAAAATAATATGATTAGGGCGCATCCTCATTCTAAATGAAAACACGCCCTATTATACAAACATGAATAATTAAACCAGCCCTTTATACAGAAAATAAAATCCCACCACCGTTAATAATACCGCAAAGCATTTTTTTAATAGTTCTGGCGATAGTATATGAGCGACTTTTGCGCCTAATTTTGCGGTAAAAAAGCTCATAATACTAATGCCTAAAAAGGCATAAATATGTACAAAGCCAATGGTATTAGGCACATCGACTTGCTGCTGCATGCCAAAAAACATAAACCCTAATGCACCGGCTATAGCAATCGGCAACCCGCACGCCGCTGAAGTCCCAACCGCTTTTTGCATCACCACATTATAACGCGTGAGATAAGGCACGGTTAAGCTGCCACCGCCAATACCAAAGATAGCAGAAGCGACACCAATAACCCCGCCTGCTGCTAATTGCTTAGGTTTTGAGGGGAGTACTGGATTGGCGTAGTTGGCGCTACTGACACCATTAGCGCCACTAGAATGATTAGCAACAGGTTTTTTACCGGCAAAAAACATCTTATAAGCAACCCACAGTAAAAAAACCCCAACAATCAGCTGAAGATACAACCCAGATATCTGCCCTGCGATTCCCGCGCCTAAGAAGCAACCTAGCGCTAAACCTGGTGCCAGATTTTTAAACACCGGCCACATCACAGCGCCTTTTTTATTGTGTGCCATAAGCGAGCTGATAGAGGTGACAATAATAGTCGCCAATGACGTCCCTAATGCTAAATGCATAATGCTGTCAGGGCTGTAATCCATTTGGGTAAAAACGACAAACAATAAAGGCACAATAATCGTGCCACCGCCCACACCAAAAAGCCCGGCAGCAAATCCTGCTAGCGCGCCTATTATTAAAAAAATGAGTATTTCCACAGGATAATTACTTCTCAGTTAGCTATAGTTTTAGTTAAATAACAAGGGCTTTAAAAGTAGGTTAAACGATTTCTGTTTGACCCACTTGATGGTACGAGCGATTGAAATACACCAAACTTTCATCGCTCACACCTTGTTTGATGGCGACCACGCGGCACATAAAAATACTGTGTGTACCGACTTGTTGAATGTCATCAATTTCACAATCAAAACTGACCAGCGCATCCTCTAAAACAGGGGCACCTGTGGTTAATGTCGTCCAAGCACCGTGACAAAAACGCTCTTCTGAGCATAGTTTGGAGGCAAAGGCATTAGATATGGGTTCGTGCTGCGTACCTAAGACATTGACACTTAACGTTTTGTTTTCAAGAAAATGTTCGTGTGAGCGCGAGCTCTGATTCATACAGACAAGCAAGGTTGGCGGTGTATCGGTCACGCTACAGACCGCCGAGGCGGTAAACCCATGACAGCCAGAGTCACCTTTTGTGGTGATCACATTGACCGCTGTCGGTAATAGAGACATGGCATCTCTAAAATCAGTTGCTTCAATCATGACTTAACTCCTAAATTTTAATCTTTAAGTACTTTAATCTTTAAGTACATTGATAACTGAGGTCACTCATGGGTTTAAACAAGGTAAGCTTTGTTAAGAAATGCTAAACGCTAAGCTCTTTACGTACAATAGCTGCACCTGCGCTCAAGGCTTGCAATTTACCACGTGCCACTTGACGAGATAACGGTGCCATGCCGCAGTTGGTCGAAGGATAAAGCTTATCTGCATCGACAAACTGCAGCGCTTTACGTAACGTATCTGCTACTTCTTCCGGTGTTTCGATATTATTGGTTGCCACATCAATGGCGCCGACCATTACCTTTTTACCGCGAATCAGTTCAATCAAATCCATCGGTACATGCGAGTTTTGACACTCCAGCGAGACAATATCGATATTTGACTGCTGCAATTTTGGAAAGGCTTGCTCATATTGACGCCACTCTGTCCCTAAAGTTTTTTTCCAATCGGTATTGGCTTTGATACCGTAGCCGTAGCAAATATGCACCGCCGTCTCACACTTTAACCCTTCGATAGCACGCTCTAAAGTGGCAATACCCCAGTCGTTAACATCATCAAAAAACACGTTAAACGCTGGTTCATCGAATTGAATGATGTCCACACCAGCCGCTTCTAAATCTTTCGCTTCTTGATTTAGAATTTTGGCAAATTCCCAAGCCAGTTTTTCACGGCTTTTATAATGACCATCATATAAGGTATCAATCATCGTCATTGGGCCGGGCAACGCCCATTTGATAGGTTGATCGGTTTGCGAGCGTAAAAATTTGGCATCGTCAACAAACACAGCTTTTTGGCGACTTACGCTACCCACAACTGACGGAACACTTGCCTCATAACGATTGCGAATTTTAACCGTTTCACGCTTTTCGAAATCGACACCATCAAGATGTTCAATAAAGGTAGTCACAAAATGCTGACGTGTCTGCTCGCCATCACTGACGATATCAATCCCTGCCTGCAATTGCTCTTGTAATGACACCCGTAGCGCATCTTGTTTGGCTTCGAGCAGTTGCTCGCCCTCTAAAGCCCAAGGTGACCAAATTTTTTCCGGTTCAGCTAGCCAAGACGGTTTTGGCAAGCTGCCAGCGGTTGAGGTTGGTAATAATCTTTGTGTCGATAATAACTTTTGTGTTGGTAATAGCAGTGTCATAACATTTATCTTCTTATTTATTGGTATTCTCATTCCAGCTAGATTGATAGTATTTAAATTGAACGTATCTAGGTTGAAAATAGTTAGGCAGCGTACTCTTTATCTGCACATGCTTCTGCCGCGTGCTCATTCACCTCATAGCTTGCCGCCCATTCTTCAAGAATCGCTTGGTAAGGCTTGATAAACTGCTCTTGCGTAAACTTACCTTGCTTCACTGCCATCTGGCTACGCTCTTCACGGTCATAAACGATTTGCGTGAGTGAATAATCTTGGTACTTCAAACTGGGCTGATATACCTGACCTGCCGTCGAGTTGGCATTATAAATTTCAGGACGGTAAATCTTTTGGAAGGTTTCCATAGTTGCAATCGCACTGATGAGCTCAAGATCGGTGTAGTCACTCAGCAAATCACCAGCAAAATAAAACGCTAAAGGCGCAACACTACCAGCAGGCATAAAATAGCGCACGGTTAAGCCCATTTTATGAAAATAATCGTCAGTTAAAGAATATTCGTCTTGTCGGTATTCAACCCCTAACACCGGATGCTGGTTAATCGTACGATGATAGGTTTTACTGGTCGATACACTTAGGCAAATCACCGGCTGTTTATTAAACTCAGCTTGATAGGTTTCTGAATTCAATAAATACTGAAACAGTTTGCCATGTAAGTCACCAAAATCTGCCGGCGGTGGCGATGACGGGTTTTTATCGAAATGCTCTAATAGGACAACGCTAAAGTCATAATCGCGTACATAAGAGGAAAAACTATTACCAATCATACCGTCGATACGGGTATTGTCTTTATGGTCGACGATCGTGGTTTTTAGCGTTTCGATGACCGGAAAAGTATCGCCATTACCTTCAATATCTAAATCTGCTGAAATAATATCAACTTCAACCGAATAACGGTCGGCGGTTGGGTTATCCCAATGCGCCAAGGCGTTAAAACGATTATTGATCATTGTTAACGTTTTTTGCAGATTTTCTTCACGCTGCTCACCGCGCGCCAAATTGGCAAAGTTCGTCGTCAAACGCGTGCTATCTGCCGGATGATAGTTTTCATCAAAACGAATGCTCGAGATGGAATATGTAAATTGTTTACTCATGATAATCCGCTACCCTAATCTAATCTCATAGTCTGAGATAAAACCAAATTTGTGTATGAGATAAATCATACCCGAACGCGATCATGAATAAAAATGATACTATTTAAATCTAAGATGAGTTAAATTCACGTTGATAAGACAAGGTTATGGAATAGGACTTGATAACTAGGAGCGTGGCAGAAGGTTTTATGAATAATGATATTTTGAGTGATTTTTTTGCATTAGAAAATAATTAACGTTTTATATTCATATAAAAGAATGTAGGGTAGTTAATTATGGATGATAAAAAATTTCTCTGGCAGGCATTATGCGTGAGCGCTCTAATTTTTATATTAACAGCCATGCTTGCGGTTAGGTTTCTAGATATGTTGTAGTCAGCATGGCTTTAACTTGTGCTATGCCTTAAGTTTAGGCAATATTCTAAAAAGTTGATAGTACTCCTAACCCTTATGATTAACAGGGTGCAAAACCCTAAATCAACTACTTTCCGTGTGGTTGATCTAGCAGCTTTACCAGCACAAATTATTTTTCAATAACGACGCTTTCCTTCTCTTTACCATGCGGTATCAACCATTTGCCAAACCATCCTGATAAGTCGTCCATCAAGGTATAAACCACGGGAATGACTACGAGGCTTAATAGGGTTGAGGTGGCCAAACCGCCCAATACCGCGGCAGCCATCGGACGACGGAAGGTAGGATCGGCATCTCCCCAACCAAAGACCAATGGCAACATGCCAGCGCCCATCGCAATGGTGGTCATAATAATTGGCCGCGCACGCTTACGACAAGAATCGATAATGGCATCAAAACGCGCCAAACCTCGGCGCTGAGCAATCAATGCGTAATCGACTAATAAGATAGAGTTTTTGGTAGCGATGCCCATCAGCATGATAAAACCAATCATCGATGGCATCGACAGACTACTTTTGGTAATCACCAAGCCGACAAAAGCGCCACCGATAGACAGCGGCAGAGCCATCAAAATGGTAAATGGCTGTAATATCCGCCCAAATAATAAAATCAGCACGCCTAAGATACAGACCACACCGACAGACATCGCAATCACAAAGCCACTAAATAGCTCAGCCATATTCTCGGCTTGTCCTTGGTCAATAATAGTAATAGAGGCCGGCAGCTGCTGCATACTGGGTATGGCTTTAACTGCTTGCACCAAGTCCCCAAGCTCGCCATTGGCAGGCTGCACCGTAATACTAATCGCCCGCTCACGATCAAGGCGGCTGATTTGTGCAGGTCCGGTACCAAAGTTTAACGATGCCACCTCACCTACCCGTACGCCTTGTCCCGGTGGTAAGGCGCTTGGCACATATAAGCCTTCTAATTGACTGACATTTTGTTTGGCAACATCTGGCAGGCGCACCACGATAGGAATCTGGCGTGTATCGAGATTGAGCTTAGATAATCGCTGCTCATAATCACCAACAGTCGCCACACGTAAGGTAGTGGCGATATCTTGCGTGGTCACGCCTTTATCCGCCATCGCCAGTCTGTCTGGAGTTACCGTTAGCTCTTGACGCGGTAGACTGCGGTCACTGGTGACAGCGCCGGCACTTGGTAATGCACGAATCTCTGTCATTATTTGCTGCGCGGTTTGCTCGAGCAGTTGCGGATCGGTACTGGTCAAAGAAAAATTATAACCGGTCTCACCGCCACTCGATAAACCAACCGTAAAGCGTGCGCCGGGTACTTCTGAGAGCATGCTGCTTATCTGCCGTTCAATCTCTTGCTTAGAGGCACGCTCTGCGCGCGGAGCAAGTACGATATCTAAGCCCGCGATATTTTCAGCTTTGCCGCCTGA
Organism: Psychrobacter pulmonis; assembly: GCF_904846465.1. Classification (NCBI taxonomy): domain Bacteria; kingdom Pseudomonadati; phylum Pseudomonadota; class Gammaproteobacteria; order Moraxellales; family Moraxellaceae; genus Psychrobacter; species Psychrobacter pulmonis. The sequence continues at coordinate 23,497 of NZ_CAJHAT010000006.1, read as the reverse complement.
GCTGGCCTCCATTGCCGCTTGCGCTTCGCCTACCGAGGTAAAAATATGGCTCACTTCAGGCATGGCCAATATACGCTCACTAGCCATCGCCGCCACACGTTCGGTATCTTCTAGCGCTACATCTGGGGTTAGCTCAATCTCAACCCGCGTTTGGTCAATATCATTATCAGGAATAAAGGACGTTGGTAGTAATTTTACCAAAGCAAGTGATGCTACAAATAATATTAGCGTCGCACCCATGGTAATCCAGCGGTGATGCAGCGTCCAAGAGACCACTTTTAGATACCAATCCATGAGCGCGCTTTGTTTTTCGACATGCTTTTTTTCTGGTCGCAATATATAAGCGGCCATCATCGGGGTGATAAGACGCGCAACCATTAACGACGCAAATATCGATAAGGCGGCAGTCCAACCAAATTGCCGGAAAAACTGCCCGACAATCCCGCCCATAAAAGCTGTCGGTAAAAACACTGCAATTAGGGTAAATGTGGTCGCGACAACGGCTAAACCAATCTCATCAGCTGCTTCCATTGCTGCTTCATAAGGCGTCTTGCCCATGCGCAAATGGCGGATAATGTTTTCAACTTCTACAATCGCATCATCGACCAAGACCCCGATGACCAATGACAGCGCCAATAACGAGATAATATTAAGACTAAAGCCGAATAAGTACATCCCTAAAAAAGTAGGAATAACTGACAACGGTAACGCCACGGCCGCCACAAAAGTCGCGCGGATATTGCGTAAAAATAAAAACACCACGACCACGGCAAGCAAACCACCTTCTATCAGCATGCGTAACGACGCTTGATAATCCTCAGCGATTGGCGTAGCACGATCATAGACTTTTTCAATATCGATATTGCCGACATCGGCTGACAGCTTGGCAAGCTCGGCGTCAACCAGCTCCATCACTTCAACCTCACTGGCACCGCGCGAACGGGTGATATTAAATGCCACCACTGTTTGCCCATCAAGCTTAGCAATCGAGCTTGGGTCAGCAGCGCCATCGGTAATTTGCGCCATACGTCCAAGCGCTTGCGTACCACCTGTCGGTACCGCGACTTGTAAATTGTTCAAATCACTGGCACGTTCAACCGCACCAAGTACCCGAATAGTTTGGGTGGTTTTACCTACTTCCGCTTCACCGCCTGAGCTGTCTTGTTGAATACCGGTGATTTGTTCTGATAACTGCGCGATAGGATATTTCAAACCGCTCAACGCAATTGGGTCGGCGGCAACGGTGATTTCACGTTGCAAACCACCGATGCGGCTAACGGTACTGACCCCTGGAATATCGGATAAACGCTTGGTGACCGTATCATCGACGAACCAAGATAAGTCCTCGACATTCATATTGTCGGAGGCAACAGAGTAAGTGACGACGGGAAACCCGGCCGTTGAGACTTTGGTAATGATTGGATCATTGGCCGCAGCTGGCAAATCGCCACGTACCTCACCGACCGCCGAACGTACATCATCGACTGCTTCTTGTATGTCTTTTTCTAGGACAAACTCGGTGACCATGGTCGCGGCACCCGTTTGTAAGGTGGTACGAATATGCTTAACGCCCTCAATACTGGTGAGCTTATTTTCTATCTTTTTGGCAATGTCGTTTTCGAGCTGCGATGGCGCGGCTCCCGGCAAGGTCACCGTCACCACCACCGCTGGCAGGTCAATATCAGGGAATTGCTGCACCTTCATTTGCATAAAACCGTAGATGCCGCCCAAGGTCAGCAGCACAAACAGCAAGATGGCAACTAAAGGATTTCTAATCGAGTAAGCGGAGACATTTAAACTCATGAGCGTGCCTGCGTGGCTGTGCCCGTACTTGCAGTGTTTGCAACTTTACCAGTTTGGCTGCCTGATTTATCATTGGCGGTATTTAGACCATCAACGATACGTACCAAGTCGCCATCATTTAAAAAGCTACCGCCTTGCTTTACAAGTCGGCTGTCTGCCGGCAGTGGCTCTGTCAGCGCCACGTTATCACCAAAGCGCTCACCCAAACTCACGCGTTGTTGCTTGATACGGCCAATGTTTTGACCGTCTTGGCTCTTAATATTGGTCACTAGCATCACGTAATCATAGCCGTCATTACTGACGATAGCGCTATTGGGCACCGTTTGCGCGCTGGTACTACCCAATAAAAACTCGCCCGTTTGATACATGCCCGCGCGTACTTTTGAGTTTGGCGCAAGGCTCGCATAAATGGTGATTTGGCGATTATCATCAGCCGTTGGTGCAATACGGTTAACTTTACCCATGACCGAATCGCCGGCTGGCAAGCTGACGCGCACTGGCGTACCGACACTGACTTTACCGAGCAGCTTAGGATCGATATCAGCACGCCACTCTAAAATACCACCTTTGATAATGGTAAATAATGGCTCACCACCAGCAACCATACCGACTTCAGCCATTTTTTCACTGATGACACCGCTGACCGGTGCGACCACATTGGCGTTTTTCACACTCAAGCGCTGGGTACTAAGACGCGCTTTCGACGCTTGCAATGCCGCTTCTGCTTGTAGCTTTGAGGTACGATAGCGATCCGCTTCTTGCCTACTGATGGCATCAATCTCAATTAGCGGTAGGACGCGAGCGGCATCGGCAGTTGCATTAGCAAGCGTTGCTTCGGCTTCGGCAACATCGGCCTCCGCCTGCAAGACTTGCTGCTGCATGGCATCGGTATCAAATATCGCCAGGACTTGCCCCGCTTTGACCCGATCGCCTTCTTCAACCAACACCTGCTCGATAGCCACACCATTTACTTTGGCACTGACATTAGCGACATCTTTAGCGTTGATGGTGCCATCGGCACTGAGTGTGTTACCAATACTGTCTTGGCTTGGCGACACCGTTTCGACCGACAACACCGCTTGCGCGCTGCTAGCACCGTCTGGGTTTGCGCTAGCGTTTTGCACACTGTTAGCAGCTGGCGACTCATTACTTACCGCTTTATCACCGCCCCAGTACTTGCCGACCAATACCCCAATGACAAGCACGATAGCCAATACCGGCAACAACCATAAGGGAAATTTTGACCTTGGTTTAGGCGCTCGCCCATCAGCTTGGCGGTAAGGTAGTAGCTCAGATTCAACTGGCAGCTTGTGGTCTTCAACATCGCTCATGATAACTCTCTGTCAATACAGGCAATTAGAAATGGTATAAGAAATATAATGTTAGAAACATAATAGGAAAAAAAACAGACTAGCGTCAATCAAAGCTGCCTAATAAAGCCATACAATAAACAATAGGGTTATGCGTTTTTAAGCTTAAAAAATAGCAGCTTATAAATACTCTACCCATGCTCACAGTCAACCTTTAACCCGCGCAGCACTATTTATGATTACATTAGTCTGTAAATTTATTGAGGATAGCATATATCAAGTCATCATCTTATTTTTATATATAGTGTCTTAGGTTCGTAAGTTTAGCGTCTACTAATAATAGGCTCATGTAAAAACTCTCAAAGCGAATATGATAAAAGCAATAAACTAGCAGAACGGCTTGTTAATAAATTTTAAGCGACCGACATTATCTTTTATCATCTATATAACTTATAAAAACCATAAAGAAAAGCCATTATTCCTAAAAGAATAATGGCTTTTCTTATGTCAATCAGTAATAGAAGACTTCTTGCGTTAACCAGTATTAAGCATTGGTATAGCGACTGGCCTCTGGCATCCAGCGGTGTATCAATTGGCTTACGTCGGCTTTACGTGTCGGATCGCTAATAAGATGTTTTGCTAAGCGCTGCGCAATGGCAAATAATTGCTCATCACGAATAAGGTCGGCCAGATAATAACCGACGTTGCCAGTTTGGCGTTTGCCTAACAGCTCACCAGGACCACGTAATTCTAAGTCTTTTTGCGCAATAACAAAACCGTCAGTACTTTCGCGCAGGACGTTTAAGCGCTCCGTGCCCGTCTCTGATAACGGCTTTTGGTATAATAGTACGCAAAAGCTTTTGGTCGAGCCGCGCCCAACGCGCCCGCGTAACTGATGTAATTGCGATAACCCTAGCCGTTCGGCATTTTCGATGACCATTAACGACGCATTAGGAACATCAACACCCACTTCGATGACCGTTGTGGCAATCAGTAAATCAAGATTGCCAGTCTTGAATTCTTGCATGATGGCTTGCTTATCAGCGAACTTCATTTTGCCATGTACCAAGCCAATGCGAATATCCAAGCGCTCATTTAAGTCTTCATAAGTCGCTTCTGCTGCTTGCGCATCAAGCACGCTAGATTCTTCTACCAATGAGCAGACCCAATACGCCTGCCTGCCTGCTTCACAATTGACCGCAATACGCTCAATGACTTCATCGCGGCGGTTACGGTCAATCGTCACCGTGGTAATTGGCGTACGCCCCGGTGGCAGCTCATCAATGATAGAGGTATCCATATCGCCATACACACTCATGGCGAGCGTACGCGGAATCGGCGTTGCCGTCATAATCAGCTGATGCGGAGTACTATTGGCCACGCCTTTATTGGTCAAGGCCATACGCTGCTCAACGCCAAAGCGGTGCTGTTCATCAATAATGACCAAGCCCAATTTGGCAAACTGTACCTGCTCTTGAAATAATGCATGGGTGCCAACGACCACTTGTACCGTATTTTCCGCCACTGCCGCTAAGGCTTCGCGGCGCTGCTTTGCCGTTTGTTTACCAGCGAGCCAGCCAACGCCGACCCCTAACGGCTCAAACCAGTTTTTAAAATTCACCAGATGCTGCTCTGCTAAAATTTCCGTTGGTGCCATGACCGCAACCTGCCAGCCACTATCGAGTGCATAACCTGCTGCGCCTGCCGCGACCAAGGTTTTGCCTGCGCCAACATCGCCTTGTACCAGTCTTAGCATCGGAATAGAAGTCGCCATATCTGCCGTGATATCTTTCATGACTCGTTGCTGCGCACCGGTTAAATCAAACGGCAACGCCGCAAATAGCTTATCCGTCAGCGGGCTATTCATAGTACATTTAGGCGCTTTATACTGATGTAATTGCTGACGGCGATATAACAAACTAAGTTGATGCGCGGTCAGTTCTTCAATGATTAGACGCTGACAGGCAGCATGGGTGCGGGCGCTTAGTTGCGTAAGCAGCTGATATTGTCGTCCTGCATCGGTATAAGTTGGCGGCGTATGCAGCAATACTAAGGCTTCAAATATCGTTAGGTTATAAACGTTTTGATTAGCCATGTCATTAACTGCAGTTGTGTTGCCAATATTGCTTATTGAATTGTCAGGCACACGACGCGCAAGGGTTGAGAATATATCGTCTGGAAAATCATCTTCTGCCATTGCCAATTTAGCAGGCTCAAAAGGCGCTAACGGTAAATCCGCAACCACCCCAAAGTCAGCAGGCGTAAACAAGGTCATCGGTAGACCTTGGGTGCGCACCGTTTGCAGCGCAAGCTTAATTAGCGTACGCAGCTTATTTTGATGTAAGCCTTTCACGCTCGGATAAATCGGCTGTAACCCTGTATTGACGATGGCTTCATTGCTACTGATCACTTGGTATTCAGGATGATGTATCTGCTTACCGTAACGACTGACCTTTACTTCACCAAATAATTGTAGCTGCGTGCCAATACTCATCGTTTGCGCAAGGCCACGATAGACCTTAAAAAAACGCAGCGATATCGTGCCAGTATCATCATCAACCACCACCGTCATACCACTGCGCTTGGTATCGACATGCACCACCCGCCCTGTAATCAAGGCGGCTTGTCCATGCGCCACATCAGCTATCGATACCAATCGGCTACGATCTTCATAATCACGCGGTAGATGCAACAGCAAATCAAAAATGCGCTCGATACCTAACTGGGACAACTGCTCCGCCACTTTTGGCCCCACGCCCGCCAGTGCCGTTACCGGCATATCAAGCGCCGAAACGGGCATCTCAGGCCTTATAGCGTCTGCTGAGTTCAAGGTAGTAGTGCGGCGAACCGATGTGGGCATCAATAATCCTAATGATGGTTATGATTTAACGTATATTTGGTCTTATAAAAGCTATAATCATCAACCTCTATAAAATATTTAATCATGATGATTATAACTGACAAGCTACCTGCCTATGCTAAGCTATTTAACGATATGGCGTCTAGCTGATTTCTCAGTAAGCGACTGATGAATGGCTTATCGTATACCTCTTTATTGCTCTATGGTGATTTTTGCATATGTTTTTATCTACTCATTATAATGGCTATCGTCATTTAGCACGCTTGCTGCGATTTAGTATGCTTGGCATATTGGGCGTGTTTATTAGTGCTTGCCAAAGTTTACCATCAGTTACTAAAACCGTCGCACCTATAGAAAAACAGCCAAAGGTCACCTTAGTCTTAGGCGGCGGCGGTGCCAAGGGCTTTGCCCATATTGGCGTGATTAAAGCCTTAGAAGAAAACGGTATCACGCCAACGCTAGTGGTCGGTACCAGTGTCGGCAGTCTGATTGGCAGCTTATATGCCAGTGGCTATAACGCCAAGCAGCTTGAGCGCTTAGCGTTAAGTACTTCTGACAGTGAACTAACAGATTTCACCTTATCCAATCAAGGCTTTATTGAAGGTATTAAACTTAAAAACTTTATTAATGCAAAAGTTGGCGGACGCGATATAGAGGACTTTCCTATCAGCTTTGCCGCGGTTGCTGCCGAAAAATATACGCTAAAAAAGGCCATTTTTAGCAGTGGCGATGCCGGACTTGCGGTGCAAGCATCTTGCAGCGTACCCAATATTTTTATCGCGCCGCGCATTCCTGAAAAGATTGGTAAAAAATATGTTGATGGTGGCGTGGTCAGCTTAGTACCAGTCGACACCGCCCGTGATTTAGGGGCCGATATTATCATCGCCGTTGATGTGACAGCGGCGAATGCTAATAGTCCTGCTAATAACAAGATACCGACTATCAATTCATTAAGTAGTTTTTGGGGTTTTCTTGAAAGCAATGTCATTACCAATTTTTCTAACGCAACCAATGTTACGAGTGTTAGCCAAGCAAGCACCAAGCGTTCGACAGCAATGCGCCGTGAACGTGAGCGCGCTGATATTATTATTATCCCCGATATCGGTCATATTAGCTCGCTAGATACCAGCCAACGACGCGCGCTAATGACAGCTGGTATGCAAGCCACCACCCCGCAGATTGCCGCCATTAAGCAACTTATGAAAGACAAAGCCCAGCAAGAAAAAGGTCTTGTAGAAAAGCTGCCAAGTAAATATGCCACGCTTTAATTTCAAAAGCACATTCAGCTGGTAAAAGCCATTTTACCAAATCTGAGTTAGTAAGTTGTTTATAAAAAAAGCACCACAGCCTAGACCTTAGACTGTGGTGCTTTTCGATTCGGCAGGCATTAGATAAATATCAAAAAACAGACTTATTTAACGCGTGCACGATATTTAACCACAACGGTATCATTCAAACCAACGCCTTCTAAATCCCAACGTACCGCTTTATAGTATTTTAACGGAATTTCTTGCAATTGATTATCAACCTTACCGCGTAATGGCATACGGGCAAAAGTATTGCCGTCAGCACTACCATAAGGGAAGTCAGGAGAAACGGCACGTAGCAATTCTACTTGCTCAGGAATACTCATAGTGACGGTCATTTTACGTACGCGATCAGCATTGGTATTGGTAAAGTAGCCTTGATATTCTAAGACATTCCCTGACTGCAGGCGCGTATTGGCATTGACTGGAACCAGTACTTCCTGACCATTTGCATCAACACTAATCAATGAGGCGGTGATTTTACTATTGACCGCTTGCGCCGTTGAAGTGCTGACTGGGTTGGCATTCGACTGGATTGCCACTGAATTATCAACGGCTTGCTCTGGCGTTGGCAGCATTGCTGAAGCCTGCGTCACTGCCATCACGCCAACGAGCGTACCAGCGACAACATGAAATAAGCGGTGGCCGCTCCACGCACTGAATGGGTTTGCAAAATGGTTACTTTTCTTCATGACATTCATTATCCCTAGTTAATGTATCGGTAAAACAGTATAGCGGTAAAACAATTTGTTAATAAAGCGTCGGTCAACAACATGGTTATTTTTATCAATTATCTGCGTAAGCTGGTGCTAAAGCAATAGCGCTTAGCATAACAAAAAGCGTTTGGCGGTACACCAATCCCGTGTTGAGGTTGTGTATATCATCTATTTGCTACCAAGATTCATTAAAGTGGCTAAAATAAAAGATAGCTCATAACGGTGTTTTTTGCTATGGTAATTCATTAGCGACACGCTTTTGCTGTCACGCTCTTTTTCTTATTCTAACAACTATTGCACCCATTATGACTACTAGCGCCATGCCACAAATTAATCCTGAATACGTACACTGGTTCCGCAACTCTGCCCCTTACATTAACACCCATCGCGGTAAGACTTTCGTGATTATGTTTGGCGGTGAGGCGGTCAATCATCCCAATTTTAGTACCTTGATTCACGACTTTGCTTTATTGCACAGTCTAGGTATCAAACTGGTACTGGTACACGGCGCGCGACCGCAAATCGAAAAAAACTTGAAAGATGCGCAGATTACTTCTCCCTTACATAAAGATATTCGCGTGACCCCGCGTGTTGCTATGCCGGCTATCTTACAAGCGGTTGGTGCAATTCGTTTGCAAATCGAAGCCCAACTGTCGATGGGCTTAGCAAACTCACCCATGTATGGCTCGCGTATTGACGCGGTTTCGGGCAACTTTGTCACCGCCCGTCCTTATGGAATACGTGACGGCGTTGATTATCAGATGACTGGTGAGGTGCGCTCAATCGATGTCGAAGCCATTAAAAATAACCTGTTACATGACCATATTGTGATTTTAGGCTCGATGGGTTATTCAGCAACGGGTGAAGTTTTCAACTTATTGGCGGAAGATGTAGCGCTTAGTGCGGCTGTGGCGCTCGGTGCTGATAAGCTGATATTCTTAGGCGAAGAAGCCGGCATCAATCATGACGACCGCTTGTTGCGTGAGATGATTCCAAATGAAGTCGACCGCTTTTTACGCGATCGTGATTTAAATTGCGAGATTAATTACTTCTTAAGCTGTGCTAGCAATGCTTGCCGTCAAGGCGTACATCGCACCCATATCATCTCTTATGCCAAAGATGGCGCGTTACTCGAAGAGCTATTTACCCGTGATGGTTCTGGCACCTTGATTAGCCATGACCCGTATGAAGAGATTCGCCGTGCTGATATTGACGATGTGGTTGGACTGCTTGAACTACTAACCCCGCTAGAACAACAAGGTATCTTAGTCAGCCGCTCGCGCGAGCGCTTAGAACAAGAGATTGACCACTATAGCGTCATTGAGCGTGATGGTATGATTCTAGGCTGTGCCGCGCTTTATCCACTGGATGCAGATTCAGCGGAAGTGGCTTGTGTGGCGGTGCATCCTGAATATCGTAGTGGCAGCCGCGGTGCTGACCTGCTGGCGTTTTTGGAGCAACAAGCGCGCAGCCATGGTTTACATAAGTTGTTCGTCCTGACCACTCGTACTGCACATTGGTTTGTCGAGCAAGGTTTTGCGGAAGTTGATGCTGCCGCTTTACCGGAGGCGCGCCGTGAAAAATATAATAACGGTCGCAATTCTAAAGTGTTCCAAAAGACTTTATAATTCAAAATAACTTTATAAGCCGCGAGTTAATTGGTTAGCTAGCCCTTCATTCATTAATCAGTTGATAACCTTTAACTACCGCGCATAAAAAGGCCCTCATATATGATGAGGGCTTTTTTATTGTCTTTAACCGCTTTAAATTTAAAGGGTGAAAAATCTGGTAACGCCTTATTTTACTTTTAATAGCTCAACGGTAAAGATAAGCGTACTGTTAGGCTCGATACCAGCATTACCCGCTTCGCCATAAGCGATATCAGATGGGATATAGAATTCGTATTTGCCGCCCTCTTTCATCAACTGTAGACCTTCTGTCCAGCCAGCGATGACTTGGTTAAGTGGGAATTCAATTGGCTCACCGCGCTCATAAGAGCTGTCAAATACCGTGCCATCAAGCAACTTACCTTCGTAGTTGACTTCGACCACGTCAGTCGCTTTTGGCGATTTGCCAGTACCAGCGGTCAATACTTTATATTGCAAACCAGAAGCGGTGGTTTTCACGCCTTCTTTTTTACCATTTTCTGCTAAGAATGCCGCACCTTTGGTTTTGTTATCTTCAGCTTTGCCTTCCATCTCTTTGACGAACTTTTCTTCTTGTTCTTTTTGATAAGTCATCAACACTTCTTGCATTTGCTCTTGCGTCAATGCTGAGTCCTTACCTTCGTAGCCATCGCGGAAGCCTTTTTCAAAGGTATCAAGGTTCAGATCGCCGACCGCTTCTTTATTACCTTCTGCCATCATATAACCCAAGCTGTAACCCACTTTTTCATTGGCTGGGCTTTTTTCAGTCACTGAAACGCTTTTGCTGGCGCTTTCTTTATTGCCATTACTAGCATTACAGCCGGTAACTAATAACATCGCACTAGCAAGGGCACTAATGCTTAAGGTAGTAATTTTTTTCATAGAATACTCTCAAATTGTAAGGATAGTGGCGAGATGTCACATTGTTCTATCATAGCAAATCTTAGTTTTAGGAGCTACGATTCCCTTGAAATTATCGGTCAAATGTACAGTCTGTGTTAATATCTGCCGCCAAATTAACAACTTATCACACAACTATAGTAAGCCGTTAAGCTTTCTGTCTTTAAATACCTCATTACATCAGCTAAGCTAAATTGGTTAAGGTAAGAAGTAACAGAAAGTAGATTTTGTTAACAATCTGCACAGAATGTTGGCTCGGGTCTTATAAAAAACACTTCTTGAATAATATCAATTAAAAATATTAATAATTAGCCATGGGTTCGTTACCAATAATCAGGCTTATATTGTAGAGCAGAGATTATTTGATAAGGAATGCATGATCATTAAAGGAGGACAGGATGAATCCAATGTATACATCGTTCAACGGTTATCTGGGTGGCCCTATTGGTTCCATCATCGGCGCTATTTTAATTTTTATCATTGGTTGGCTTGTGGCACTGGGTATCGCTGCCCTTGTACGTGGTGTGTTGTCAAAAGTAAATCTTAACCAACGCATGAATTCTTCAACCGGTAAAAGCTACGATTTAGAAGGCATTATCTCAAAAATCGTCTTTTGGTTTATTTTCATCATTGCGATTTCAGGCGCGTTAAGTCAGCTGAATCTAAATTCTATCTCAGCGCCATTCGCTAATATGGTCAATCAAGTCTTGACCTTTATTCCAAACCTTATCGCCGCGATTGCTGTTGGTGTGATTGGTTGGGTCATTGCGACCGTTGCGCGTACTGCCATTAACGCAGCATTAGCAAAAACATCAATGGATGAGCGTTTAAGTGCCAAGGCAGGCGTAAAACCAATGAGCAGCACCATTGCTGATATGGTTTACTGGTTCATCCTTTTGGTTGTATTGACCATGGTACTTGGTCAGTTAGAGCTTGATGGTTTATTTGCGCCATTGACCAATATGGTTGATAAAATCTTTAGCTTTATTCCTAATATTCTTATTGCTGGTGTGGTCTTCGTGGTGGGTTATATCATCGCCAAAGTCGTACGCGGCATTGTGACCAACTTAGTTTCTACTTTCGATGTACAGAAGCTTGCATCAAAAGCAGGTCTAAGCGAACAAAACAGCTTGCCTAATATCGCAGGTTCATTAGCGTTTTTAGTGGTTATCATCCCAACGATTATTGCCGCTTTAAATGCGCTAAAAATCGATGTGATTGCGCGCCCTGCAACCAACATGCTGAACAAAATCATGGAAGCATTGCCAAATATCTTTATGGCAGCAGCGATTTTAATCGTGACCTTCTATGTGGTACGTATGGTCGCTAACATCATCAAAGGTTTGATCGAAAACACTCAAATCAACCAATTACCTGCGAAAGTTGGTCTGCAAGAAACCATGGGTGATAAGAAGATTTCTGATCTTGTCAGTTATGCAATTATCTTCTTTGCCATGCTATTTGCTGCGATTGCCGCCGCTGATCTATTAGGTTTCGAGCCTATCTCAGCCATCATCGCTATGTTTATTGCTTTTGGTGCCAATATTATTTTGGGCGCAATCATTCTGTTCATTGGTTTTTGGCTTGCCAATATCATCGCTGGTGTCGTTGAGCGCTCTGAACAAGGTTCGCAGTTCTTAGCAAACATTGTACGTGTCTTAATCATGGGCCTAGTACTGGCGATGGGTTTAAAAGCGATGGGTATCGCTGATTCTATCGTTAACTTAGCATTCGGTCTAACCTTAGGTGCGGTTGCGGTTGCATTTGCCCTATCATTTGGTCTTGGCGGTCAAGAAGCAGCTGCTCGCTTCCTACGTAAAATGCAAGATAAGATGGACAGAGAACGTGACGAAGAAAAAGCGAAATCTGCTCTGACGCCAAACTCATCGACGCAAGATAAAGTTGCCGCGTCAGTGCGTGAGAATACGCCAACGGCTAAGCCTGCGACTACGTCAACTCCTGATATTCATACCGATATCGTTGATACAACACGAGTGAATACGGACACTATCAATACTTCTGACATCAACAACACTGCCAATACTAACGTAAATAACAACGTTAATGATGGTAGTATCACTGATGATGATATTGCTAACAATAACATCCTGCCTGGTAGCGGTTTATACGACGATACCAATAATAAATAAGCAGTGATTATATTTTAAGTACAAAAAAGACAGCCTAGGCTGTCTTTTTTTATACGCGTTTATAAATATTTCTAACGAGGTATAGTGAGTGAAAAGCAATATCGATACATCATTCACTGCTGATATTAATTTTTCTTGCTTGCTGTGTCTGCGCAGACAGAGGCTACAAAAAATTGATATCAGCAATACCTTAGCGTTTTTAGGATATTTTAACGATAGCTAGAACAAAGCGCATTTTATGTTTGGTTCTGCTCCCACTATCGGTTTAGATTTTGCTGTTGCAGCTGCTGTATTTGTTTGGTCAGCTGGCGCTCGCGTTGGCTCATGGCAGCAACTGGCTGTATCCATAAATCAATATCGATAAAGGTCTCATTCGCCTTATCAATGAAATCTATACCGAGTACAATCACGTGATGCAGCTCCGCTATCGGTAAGCGCGTGGCCACATCCAAAGCGATTTTCGCAAGGTTTGGCTGTATGGTTTGTTTACTATGTTGCCCTTTGACATCTTGCCCATAAAATATCAGCATATAATGCCGACCTAAAGACTCATAAGAATGATGATGGACGACATAGCCTTGTTCTCGTAATTGCTGTTGTTGTTTGGGATGTTTATACAAGGTACCAATCAGCTCATGGCGTGAAAACAAAGACTCATCGAGTATTTGCTGCTGCCAATATGCAAGATTTATTGCCGAGAAATCTTGCATATTCTTTTTTTGCCCATTATCGCTATACCGCTTTAGCATTTGGCTAATCATTTGCGACCATAACACAGCCGCTTGCGCCATATGCTGTTGATACATTTGGCTGGTGGTACTCTGACTTTTTTGCGCTAGCGCCATCGCAATCAAGGCGGAATTTGGCTTATCTTGCATCTTATATTTAATCAGCGCGTTGTCTATAGCGATAGCCTGCGCAAATACGGCAGGGTTATTTAGAAAACCAGCAATCATCGCCTCTTCAGACTTAAGACTATCTATACGTCTGTTATCAGTATGTTGCCATTGCTCTAAACGGTATTGTAAAAATCGCCATAGCTCGCATGGCGTATGCAGCGCCCTTAATATCAATTGCCAATCATGCCAGCCAAACAGCTGTAATGGCGGTTCGCTTACATTGATTTCTAAACTTAAACCGTCTATAAACGCATTGCTAATAAGGTTATTTTTTACACGTTTACTTGTGTTCTGATAAATGTTTCTAAATTGAATATCAAAAACCACAGCATATGTCGTCGCTTCTATCTTATCTTTGTACCTAGTTAAATAGTCGTTGCGCCATGCCGAAATCGATTCAATAGCCGTTTTACGTACGTTTTCAATATGTCCTGCGACAATATCTTCAGGTAAATAAATGCTTAGATTTAATAGCTGCAACTGACCTAGGGGCAATTGATAGTCATATTTTTGCGCCTTATATTGGCCGTTATAACTAGTAACAAGCGCTTGAATAGTAGGCAGTTCAATCTCTAATACTTCAGATTGCAGGTAACAGGCTAACTCATCGCCAAGATAACCTTCATCAGATATCACCGTAGTCAAATTGGACACAGCCGCAACCTTTTCTTATTAGATAAATATAGCAATTTATACCTTGTCATAACTTTTAGCGATAAATTGAACAACATAAACGCCATTATACCTAGTCGCATTCATCGCAGTGAGTTGTTATGATGACATAAAAGCTAGCAGCTTTGCACCGCGTTTACTGGGCTATAAATTGCCACAGCACTTATGGGCTTGCTTAATATTTCCATTTATATAATAACACTCGTATGATAACAAGGACTGAACATCATGAAACGCTTTAAAGAAAAAACCGTCATCGTCACAGGCGCAGGCTCTGGTATCGGCCGCGCAACCGCCATTCGTTTTGCTCAAGAAGGCGCTAACGTGGTGTTAGTTGGACGCACCGCTGCCACCCTAGAGGAAACGGCAAAAGCGTTCCCACAAGATCGTACTTGGATTCATACTGATAATTTTTTGACCGTCGTCTGTGATATCAGCGTAGAGGCTCAAGTACAAGAAATGATGAAAAGAGTCGTCGATAAATTCGGCAAAATTGATGTCTTGGTAAACAATGCCGGCAAAGCCATGCAAGGCAAAATTACTGAGCTGTCTTCTGAAGATTGGAAATTGGCGATTGATGTCAATTTAAATGGCACTTTTTATGTCTGTCAGGCTGCCATGCCGCATTTGATTGCAAGTAAAGGCAATATAGTCAATGTCTCGTCGCTTTCTGGCGTCGGTGGCGATTGGAATATGGCGGCTTATAATGCGGCCAAAGCCGGTATTAGCAACCTAACGCGTACGCTCGCGCTAGACCACGGCGCCGATGGCGTACGCGTCAACGCTGTCAATCCAAGCGTGACAGCAACTGAGATGACCACCGCTATTCAAGATAACGACAGCAAAACTGATAAATTCTTAGACCGCTGCCCACTTAAGCGGATGGCGAAACCAGAAGATATCGCCGCTACCATTACTTTTTTAGCCAGTGACGACGCCGCTATGATTACCGGTGTTAATTTGCCTGTTGATGGCGGAGTCAGTGCCTCTAATGGGCAACCGCATTTTTAGTAGCCAATCACCTACTAGAACCATTTAATAGCAAACTTAAATGTTTAACATTAAAAAAGCCTCTGATAGCCCAACTATCAGAGGCTTTTTGATTGCAATCGTTATTAAAAATTATAAAAGCGTTAGTCAGCTAAATGATTGATATCCTGTAGTGGCTGCGATAATCGCTCAGGATATCGCGGTACAACGCCGCGATACTGCGCATATATTTTTGGCAAATCGACGTCGATATCTCCTGTCGGATAGACGGGCGACATAAAGCGTATTTCTTTGGTTTTATAGTCCATCGCTACGGGTAAAATCGGCACGCCGGCACCTAATGCCAAATAATAAAAGCCAGTCTTCCAGTCTTTGGTATATTGGCGTGTACCTTCTGGCGCTAAGCCTAAAAATAGCGGTTTGCCAGTTTTAAATTTATCAATACTCGCCTGCAGCACCGAGCCTTTATTACCACGGTCAATAGGAATGACGCCAATCCACTTTAACAGCTGTGCAAACAACGGCACCTTAAATAGCGTATGCTTGCCCATGATGCTAATTTTTAAATCTAGAGCAAATAAGCTTGGTATGGCGTAAATACCATCGACGTTGGAGGTATGCGGCAGCGCCAAAACCACCGCCTGCGGGATATTTGGAATCTCGCCCACGGTACGCCAGCCTGCTGCTTTTAACAATACCGAGCCAATCTTTGGCGCAAACTTATTACCACGTTTTGGTACTAAATCACCTAACTGCTTTTTGCTCAAACTTGGTAGTACTTTTGAGCGCGTAGGATTAGAAGCAGCCGCTTTAGAACGCTTAAAAAATTTTGATGTCATGACGGCACCATATAGTAAAAGATACCTCTATAATATCATTAAGCGTCTGCTACTACATTGAATTTTATAGGCTATTATCACCTACCAGCTCACTTTTTTATCTACTTATATATAGTGAGCGAAAAGTAATATCGTTAGATCGCGCACTGCTGATATCAATTTTTTTTGCTTTCTGTTCTTACGCAGACAGAGGCTACAAAAAATTGATAACAGCAATACCGTAACGTTTTTAGAATATTTTGACTATACCTAAAATATAAGAATAAAAAGTAAAGCACACAAATCTATAAAGCAGCTATCAGATAACTGCTAAATTACCTTTATGCTCAAGCCATGACTTACGATCAGACGCGCGTTTTTTAGCGAGCAGCATATCCATGACACTATTGGTTAATATCATATCGTCCATATCTAACTGTACCAAACGGCGGGTATCGCGGTTCATGGTGGTCTCGCGCAGCTGTTCGGCACTCATTTCACCCAAACCTTTAAAGCGCGTAATTTGGGCTTTTTTATTGCCCGGTACATTGGCCAATATGTGCTCAAGTTCTGACTCATCTAACGCATAATGTACCTCTTTACCGACATCAACGCGGTACAGCGGCGGCATCGCGACGAATAAATGACCGGCATCAACCAACGCTGGGAAATGCTTAACAAATAACGCACAGATAAGCGTGGCAATATGGAGACCATCAGAGTCAGCATCAGCCAAAATACATATTTTGTCATAGCGCAGCTCAGATAAATCATCCGACGCTGGATCAACCCCAATGGCGATGGCAATATCATGAATCTCTTGGCTTGATAATACCGTATCTGACGACACTTCCCACGTATTTAAAATCTTACCGCGCAATGGCAATATCGCTTGATAGTGACGGTCGCGTGCTTGCTTGGCACTACCGCCTGCCGAATCCCCTTCAACCAAAAATAGCTCTGCGCCGTCACGTAAATCACCGCGACAATCCGCCAACTTCCCAGGCAATGCAGGCCCTTGAGTAATTTTTTTACGCGCCACTTTTTTGGCTGATTTTAGGCGGCGACCGGCTTTATTAATCGCCAATTCTGCAATCTGTGTGCCCATCTCGGCATGTTGATTGAGCCACAAACTAAAAGCATCTTTTGCTAGTGTTTGTACCGCGCCTGCCGCTTCACGGCTAGAAAGCCGCTCTTTGGTTTGACCAGAAAACTGCGGCTCAGAAAACTTGAGCGACAAGATATAATTGACGCCGTCCCAGACATCTTCGGCTGTTAATTTAACATTACGAGGCAGTAGATTATGGATATCGCAAAACTCACGTAGGGCCTCTAAAATACCAGTACGTAAGCCATTAACATGCGTACCGCCCTGTGCGGTTGGGATAAGATTGACATAGCTTTCTTGAATCGGCGTGCCACCATCCGGCAACCAAGACAAAGCAAAGGTGATAGCCGCACGCTCACCAGCTTTCGCCTCATGATTGTAATAAAATGGTGCTTCTGGTAAGGTTTCTAAACCATCTAGCTGCTCGTTTAGATACTCAACCACCCCATCGGTAAATTGCCAAACCACTTTTTCATTATTGATATCATCGACAAACTCAATTGTCAGACCAGCGGCTAGAACCGCTTTGGCTTTTAGATTGTGTTTCAGCTGCTTAACGTTAAACTTTGGCGTATCAAAGAAACTACCATCGGCCCAAAACTTAACTCTAGTGCCACGCTTACGTTTATTGGAGCTGACCGTTTCGGTTAAAGAGGTGACCGCTGCGCCATTCTCAAAGGCCATCTCGAACTGCGTACTATCGCGCCAAACCGTTACTTCAACTCGCGTTGATAACGCGTTGACGACAGAGATACCCACACCATGCAAACCGCCCGACACCTCATAGTTGGAAGTTGAAAACTTACCACCCGCATGCAAACGGGTCAAAATCAGCTCAATACCTGATTGGCCAAATTCAGGATGGATATCGGTTGGCATACCGCGGCCATCATCTTCGACCGATAGCGAGCCATCACTATGCAGCTGCACCTTGATGGTTTTTGCATAGCCCGCCAACGCTTCGTCGACTGAGTTATCAATGACCTCTTGGGCTAAATGATTAGGGCGCGTGGTGTCAGTGTACATCCCAGGGCGACGACGAACAGGCTCCAGCCCTTCTAAAACTTCTAACGATTGCGCATTATATTGACTCACAAATGCATCCTTAATTATTCATGTGCGATTAATTCTATTAACCCATTATAACGAAAAACAGTGGCCTTAAGGTCAATACTCATTTGCTTACGTCAGATAATGTCGTTTAGTTAAATCCGTGTGAGACTTTGCAGCATCTCAATCACCGTAGGTAATTGCACAATAAAGTCACTAAAGCGATGATCGCCACCCGTTTGCATCGTTACGCTTGCTCCTTGCGTTTGATAAAACTGTTTAGACAGTTCAGGATTAAGCAGCTCATCTCCTTCCTTAATGAGGACAGCAATTTTATTAGGATAATTAACGGTTGATAGTTGGTGCGCTGCAAACCATTGCAAATCTGTTCGAGTAATATCCCAACCGCCCGCTGTTGCATGAATAACCTGCTTGCCCAAATCCTCGTCTTTAACATTGTTTTTTAGCGCAAAATCTTTGGCAAACCGCTGCAAAGTAATATGGGGCTGGATGCTTGGATTTAATAATAGCGCTGGGCAACCGGTATGATTGCTAACCACAGTAGAAAAATAACCGCCTAAGGAGCTACCGACCAGTACGGTAGAAAAAAATTTATTTGGCTTATCTTGCGCCTTTTTATTTTGACCGTCTAAACGTTCAATTAACGAGAGTATTTGCTTAAAAACTTGCTCAGGAGTCTTGTTCAAATCAGGTCGTAATACCTTGATATCGGGATGATACTTTTGGCAATAATCCTCCAATAATTTGCCTTTCGTAGAGTTGGCATCACTGTCTAAGCCATGGATATAAATAATATTCACGTAGAATCTCACTGATTGGTTTTGTTATGATTGCTGTATATGGCGGTGCAAAACTTAGCATAGCACTGACGCCACAAAAACAGTAACGATAAAATGGCACAGTATTATTCGCTATTTGCGCCATAATAGTATTTACGGTGAGACGAGACAAGCAATCGGGCAAGTTAAAGGAATAACGTAATAGCGATGGAGCCGCCATGAATCAGCAGTTTGAACTGTTCGAGATTGCCAATCCATGCATTGGTGTTTGCCAAAGCAATAAAAAGGGCTACTGCTTTGGCTGCCTGCGTAGCCGTCCTGAGCGCCAGCTATGGCATGAGATGACGACCGAACAGCGCCGCGAAGTACTAAGGCTTATAGCAGGGCGTAGGCAACGTATCGAGCAGCTACGACAGCGTAAAGGCGAGCAACTGGGCTTTGATTTTGATGAGACAATAGAGACAGGAAGATTATTTTAACAAAAATGAAAGGTTAATATATACTTAATATTTAAAGGTAGTAATGTAAAAAAACTACATAGTATTCTATTGAAATTTATTTTATTATCACTATATACAAGTAAATGAATATTGATAAACCAAATGGTTTTTAAGGATAATATAATGAATCATACTGTCAGGTCTGATATAAAAGACACAGTGAAAAATTCGCGCCAAATTGAATACCTTTACGCTGGCGTCGATACCCAAGACGGTGCTGGGGTTAAGCTGACACGGGTACTGACCCAGCAGCTACAAGAGCGTCTTGACCCGTATTTGATGTTAGACAACTTTAAAAGCGATAATCCAGACGACTATGTTGCCGGTTTCCCCAATCATCCGCATCGTGGTTTTGAAACCATTACCTATATGATTACTGGTCGTATGCGCCACCGCGACAGCGCCGGTAACGAAGGGCTATTACAAAATGGCGGCGTCCAATGGATGACGGCGGCGAGCGGTGTGATTCATTCAGAATTGCCTGAACAAGAAAACGGCGCAATGGAAGGTTTTCAGCTTTGGCTTAACCTACCTGCTAAAGATAAAATGAATGACCCTTGGTATAAAGATTTCCAAAGTGACGATTTGCCAAAATATAGCACGGAAGATGGCGTAGACGTCACGGTAATTGCGGGTCAATCGCATGGTATTGAAGGCGCGGTCACACGCGACATCACTGAGCCGAGTTATTTGGATATCCATCTACCAGCAGGAACGAGTTTTAGTCAGGCGATTCCGGCTGACCATAATGCTTTTGTTTTTGTCTATCGCGGTACCATAGAGATTGCAGGCGAAACGGTACCAACTAAAACCATGGCTATTCTTGAAAATAACGCGGATACTGATGGCGTTACCATTACAGCCGATAGTAGTGAGGATACCAAAGTGATTTTAATCACTGGTCGCCCACTAGGCGAACCGATTGTGCAATATGGCCCCTTTGTGATGAACAATCAGCAAGAAATCATGCAAGCGGTTACTGATTTTCAAAGTGGTAAATTTGGTGAAGGCGCTTAAAGCTTAGCTATTAGCTAAGCTTTAGCCTTGTTTATTTAAAATACTCTCTTGAATGTCAAAGCCCGTATTAGTTCGCTAATACGGGCTTTTTTTATGATAAGAAAAGCAAATCTGCTGCTTTAACCATGAACTTAAACTGTCTAGTTGCACGGAGTAACCGCTCTCATCACCTAGAATGACTCATTGGCAAACTTAAGCCACATCAACTTGGCGTTCACGGCGATAGTGACGTAACTGATGCTCCAAGCGCCGACCCTCACTAAAAGCGGATACCCGCTTTAAATAGCCAATGATACGCGTAGCATGATCAACATCGTTTGAGCCACAAGCCTCACAGTGATAAAGGGTACGCTTATCAATATGCTGACACTCATTGCAAATGGTGATACGCACGTTAATACAAAAGTACTGACACCCTGTGGTTGCCGCAATATCTAGTAATTTACGATACTGCTGCTTATCGAGAGTTTCATCCAAATTCAAATGTAAGGCCGAGCCACCATCGAGCCACTGCGTGAGCTCACGCCCATGCAGCATAAACTTATCCAAGGTATTGGTTGTTTCATCCTCTACCAGATACAGATAGGAGTTATAGCACTCACGCTGCACTTCATAGCCATCTCGTTTGTCCCATTTGGCATTTTTAACGCCTAAGTTTTCTGCGGGTACAAACTCAGTATTAAATTTCAAACCATACTGAATACTGGCTTTTCGATTTTCATCATAAATGGTTTTTAGGATGTCGTTAACGAAAGTATGATATTGCTGATTATTACCGACTACTATGCCTTGACTCTCCGCCGCTTCTGCCATGCCATTGATACCGAGCGTCAAGAACTGCTTATCTAGTTGAATAAACCCTGCATCATAAACAGGTAACATGCCAGATGCTTGATATTGTTCCATCAGTTTACGATAACTGACCTGATACTTATGAATTTTTTGTACCTCTGCCGCCAAATCTTGTCCATTTTGAATCATACGATTTAGATTAAGGGTGATAACATTGATTGAGCCGGTAGCCACGCCACCTGCGCCCAAAGTATAAGAGAAACTGTGATCAGTGATTTCATTGCGCAGACGACAACAAGAGGCTAAAGAATCCGGATTATCACTTTGATAAATAAAGAAGCTGTTTTTTTCTGCCAACTCGGTCGCTAGCATATCGGCATATTCTTCATCTTTACATTTACCGTTTTCAGTTAGCATAGCGCAGGTAACGACCGGGAAGGTTAAGATTGCACGCTTACGCTCTTCATTAAACCAGATTAAGAAATACGCCTGTAGCTGTTTAATCGTTTCCCAGCACGTTCTTTCACCATCAGGAAACACAAAGTTGGCAAACATGGCATCGAAATAATGTTCGTCGTATAAAGAGATATTCCAAAACGCGCTCTGATAGCCACGCGCAGCAGCAGGTTGATTAATGGAATAAACCACTTGCTGGAAACAATTTTCAATCAATGATTTATGAGTGTTTAAATAATCACTACCATGGTCTTTACGAGCAAAGTAATCGAAATAGGCAAGAAACTCAACCGTTGCCACTGCTCCCGCGAATTGCGAACTAATGGCAAATATCAAGTTAATGAAAGAGCCACAAAACGACGCTAAGTGCTGCGGTGGACCGGCCTCACCTCCCAACTTCTTTAGGCCATCCAGCAAAAATGGATATAACGATACTGAGACGCAGTAAGGTTTTAGGCTGGTCTCGTCATGGACATAAATTTCATGAGCTTCAATTTGGCGCAAATACTCATCTGCCAAATCACTATCAAAACATGCGTGAATCTGCTGTTGTACTTGACTGCGATTAACCTGAATAAAGTAATCTTTCATAATTTCGCTTTCTAACGTGGCAATATTCTTTACCGTCACGTTGGCATTGGCGTCTACATGAGAGCCATCTGCTGCATTATTGGCTTGCATATAATCTTTGATAAAAAATAATTTATCGCCCAACTGCTCTGAATTCAACTTACTCATAATTCCTCCAAAACAAATGATTTAATACTTCACCGTTAGTACAATCGATAAACCTTTGATTAGTGGTTGGAATGTCTAAACCTCCAAGCTCCATAATCCATGGTCCTGTTTTTAGATAAGTTAGCTCTGCTTGCAAACTGGACGGTATGGCATCCAAGCCTGTGTACAGTGCCGTTTTCAATCCGGAGTGTCGAATCTGCTTGAGCGCAGACAACAAGGCGGACGGTTGCCATTCACCACCCATAAACAGCACACAGCTGATGAGACCTTTATAGCTTTCCAATAACCCCGCTAAAAAGTCATCAGTTAAAGGCGTACCTTTCTCTTTTTTCCACGTATCAGCACGACTACAACCTCGGCACATTAAAGGGCAGCCAGCAACGGTCAACGCTAAGCTAATCTCTGTTGGTACTTCTTGAAAAACAATGTCATATTCAACAATATTCAACATCACTACCCCTTAAACCAAATCGCGGATACCTATATATAGTATATACACCTTTCTTATAACACAATATGTGGGATATTTAATTTAAATACTGCTCAGTAACCATATCTAAATCAATAATTTAGCTATAAGAAACACACTAAAAATCTACTCTTTAAGCGATCAATTAGAAGAAAATTGAGAAATTATTTGGAATAAAATAATTTTTAAAGATAAGTTTGAAATCTATAGATATGAAAGACAGAGGTAGTAAGGAGTATTTTTAAATAAAGAAAAACCCTTTCATAACGGTATATGAAAAGGCTAGAAAGAATTGACTATAACTTCAGATAAGTAAAGTAAGCATTAGATAAGTAAAGTAAGCATTGGTTGGAGTAGGCAATTAATGGTTTTTTAAAAAACCCAAACAAAGAAAACCCCCTTACGCATTCACGTAAGGGGGTAATCGGAATAGAGAGCTGACGATGACCTACTCTCACATGGCCGGGGCCACACTACCATTGGCGCGATGATGTTT